>JAHEYS010000281.1:6210-8696 GCA_023251475.1 Prolixibacteraceae bacterium | reverse complement strand
CAGGGTTTTCAGTATGGTTCAGCGATCCTGCAGTTCGAGGCTACAGGTGATGAAGCTTTTCTGAAGATTGGACGCGAAAACACCCTGACAAAAATGGCCCATCACCTGAGTCATACCGGGGTTCATGATCATGGATTCAACAACATCAGCACCTACGGAAATCTTCACCGGCTACTGACAGCGGGGAAAATTCCGGAAAACGGATGGGAAAAAAACTTTTATGAGCTGGCATTGAAAGCCTCCGGGGCGGTTCAGGCTGACCGCTGGAGCAATATCCCCGGAGGTGGATTTATTTACTCCTTTAACGGTCCTCATTCCCTGTTTGTCGATACGATCCGTTCGTGCCGTGTGCTGATGGTGGCCCACCTGCTTGGCCATTTTTTACCGGGGGAGAACGATCAGCGGATTTCCCTGTTTAGCAGAGGAATTGAACATCTTCTTGCAACCGCAAAATATTCAATTTATTATGATGAAGGTCGCGATATATATGATGAACGGGGGCGTACGGCACACGAGTCGGTATTTAATCCCAACGATGGCAATTACCGTTGTCCCAATTCGCAGCAGGGATATTCCGGTTTCACGACATGGACGCGCGGTCTCGCCTGGGCAATGCTCGGGTTTGCAGAGGAACTGGAACTGTTAGATTTTATTCCGCATGATGAGTTTGATCGTTTTGCAGGTAAGGAGGGGGTATTTACTAGGTTAGTCAGGGCTGCAGAGGCAACCTGTGATTTTTATATCGGCCATACCCCAACAGATGGGATACCTTACTGGGATACCGGCGCTCCTGAACTTGTTCACATGAAGGATTACAATGACCTGCCGGCCAATCCTTACAACGATTTCGAACCGGTGGATAGCTCGGCTGCCGCTATCGGGGCCCAGGGTCTGCTAAGGTTTGGTCATTATCTGAACTCAACTGGACGATCTGAAGCCGGAACACGTTACTGGCAGGCTGGCCTGACCGTGTTATCACGATTACTTGAAACACCCTACTTGTCGGTGGCTCCCGAACATCAGGGGATCTTACTCCATTCTGTTTATCACCGGCCAAACGGATGGGATCATATTCCCGAAGGGCATAAAGTGCCCTGTAACGAGTCAAGCATGTGGGGTGATTATCACCTACGGGAATCGGCGCTTTATTTGTCTAAAATCATCACAGGTGACCGTTATTACACTTTTTTCAACGGATTAATTTAAGCCATGACCTCAAAAATAGCAGACTTTTCAAAATTGTGTGTCCATACCCAGACCACCAGGCCATGGGGGGTAGAGTCTTGCGTGAAAAACTACTCGGCTGCCGGAATTCATGGAATTACCATCTGGCGCAATGTCCTGGAAAATCAAAATCTGACTACTGTAAAAGCACTTCTGGACGACTATGGTATGAAGGTCATCTCGCTTTGCCGTGGAGGTTTTTTCCCATCGGTTGAAGTTGCCCGGCGTGAATCGGCTATTGATGATAACTTATTCGCAATTGAACAGGCAGCTGCGATTGGGGCGCCTTTGATTGTGCTGGTTTGCGGAGCAGACGGTCGTCAGTCGCTCGAAAAATCGCGGGAACAAATTGCAGAAGGAATTAACCGGATATTGCCTGCAGCCCGGAGTGCGGGGGTAAAACTGGCGATTGAACCGCTCCACCCGATGTACGCAGGCGACCGTTCGGCAATTAATACCTTAAAACAGGCCAACGATATGGCGGAGCTGATCAATTCCGATTGGGTAGGTGTTGCGGTCGATGTTTATCACCTGTGGTGGGACGACACCCTGAAGTCTGAAATAGCGCGTTGTGGTTCGTTGAATCGTCTGTTTGCGTTTCATGTTTGTGACTGGAATCTGCCGACAATCGATTTCCTGAACGACCGCGGCCTGATGGGTGATGGTTGTATCAATATTCCCCAAATCAGGGGATGGGTGGAGGATGCAGGATTTGCCGGATTTAATGAAGTGGAGATCTTTTCGGAAAAATACTGGGCAACTGACCAGAAAGAATATCTCGAAAAAATAAAACTGGCTTATGTATCCAGGACGTGACTGCAACTGGCTTCTGGCTCCTGGCTACTGGCAACTGGCAACTGGCTTCTTGCTTCTGCCTTCTGCCTCCTGCCTCCTGCCTTCTTTCATCCAGTCGCATATCTTTATCTGATAATAAACGAATCAATTAATAGAATATATCATGAGTGAGAAAGTAACGATTCATAAAGTTGGAATCATCATGAACGGCGTTACAGGTCGTATGGGAACTAACCAGCACCTGATGCGTTCGATCGTGGAAATTATTAAACAGGGTGGGGTACAGGTTGGTCCTTCTGAATTTATCATGCCCGATCCGGTACTTGTGGGGCGCGACGAGGTGAAACTACGGAAGCTCTCCAAAATGTCGGGTGTAACAAAATGGACGACCGATCTGGAGGCTGTGATCAACGATCCTCAATATCAGATTTATTTCGATGCCCAGACAACTGGTCGCAGGGCCGACG
>JAHEYS010000281.1:0-6200 GCA_023251475.1 Prolixibacteraceae bacterium | reverse complement strand
AAACATGTCTACTGTGAAAAGCCGGTGGCTGTCGACACGGCTACTGCGCTCGAATTGTATGAGGTGTGTGAAAAGGCGGGTGTCAAACATGGGGTTGTACAGGATAAACTTTGGCTGCCCGGATTGATGAAACTAAAAAGGTTGATGGAAAACGATTTTTTTGGGAAGATTCTTTCAGTCAGGGGCGAGTTTGGTTACTGGGTTTTCGAAGGGTTCAACGTGCCCGCACAGCGCCCCAGCTGGAACTACCGGAAGGAGGATGACGGAGGTATCATTGTCGATATGCTTTGTCACTGGCGTTATGTGCTCGATAACCTTTTCGGGAATGTGAAGGGTGTTTTCTGTCTGGGGACTACCCATATTCCTGAAAGGGTGGATGAGCGCGGCAATATCTATAAATGTACAGCTGACGATGCTGCCTACGCAACCTTTGAACTGGAAGGTGGGGTGATTGCCCATTTTAATTCCTCCTGGGTAACACGCGTCCGGCGCGATGATTTACTGACGCTGCATGTGGACGGAACAAAAGGGTCGGCTGTGGCCGGATTACGGGAGTGCTGGACACAACATTACGGGAATACCCCTAAACCTGTCTGGAACCCCGATATTCCAAATCCGATCAATTTCTATGAAGGATGGTCGAAAGTGCCTGAACAGGAGGTTTATGATAATGCTTTTAAAGCCGAATGGGAATTGTTTCTCAGGCATGTTGTGAAAGACGAACCTTTCAGATGGAACCTTATGGAGGGCGCCAAGGGGGTTCAATTAGCTGAAAAAGGGCTCGAAAGCTGGGCAAAAAAAAGCTGGGTTGAAATCCCTGACCTAAAATAGAAAAACCACCACATTAGACACAATAGATCACAATAGAAATTTTTAACCTAATGTGTCCTATTGTGCCTAATGTGGTTAATTAATTTTCATCCAACTGATTAATATTTATTTATGTCAAAAATAGCATTGATTACCGGCGGAAGCCGGGGCATCGGACTTGGAATTGCAACAGAACTGGCCAAAGCCGGTTTTGATCTTGCAATAAACGGTATGCGTGATGAAATTCAGGTACAGCCGGTGTTGGACGAATTCCGGAATTTTGGAGTTCAGGTGGCCTATTTCAAGGGTGATGTATCAAGGAAGGACGACCGCCAACAGCTGGTTGAAGCGGTTCTGGACCGTTTTGGTAAGATCAACGTACTGGTGAACAATGCCGGAATTGCTCCACCGGAACGGAAAGATATCCTTGAAGCGACGGCGGAGAGTTTTGAGCTGGTGATGAATGTCAATCTCCAGGGACCTTATTTCCTGACTCAGTTGGTGGCTAACCGGATGATTGAATCGAAACAGCAATTGTTGGATGAGTTCTTTTGCATCATCAATGTCTCATCGGTATCCGCAACCGTGGCTTCGGTCAACCGGGGTGAATACTGCATTTCAAAAGCAGGAATTGCCATGGCGACCAAATTATGGGCTTCACGTCTCGGTGAATTCGATATCCCCGTTTACGAAATTCAACCCGGTGTGATCCGTACCGATATGACCGCCGGGGTGCAGCAAAAGTACGATGATTTGTTTGCTAACGGGCTTGCGATCCAGCAAAGGTGGGGAGTCCCGTCAGATGTTGGAAAGGTCGCTGCGGCAATGGCTACTGGAAGTATGCCTTATTCCACAGGGCAGGTTGTGCTCGTGGATGGAGGGATGACCGTTCCAAGATTATGAGTTATCATATATTTGTATATCCTCTCAATGAAATTCTGTATTAAAAGCTTGTTTTTAATACGGTTGATCCTGATTCTGTCAATTGTAATCTTCTGGCAAAGTTCTAATGCTGTTGCAGGAAAGCCGAAATTTAAGGTTATCGCTTTTTATACTGGGAAAAACGACCCGGCCCATGTAAGTTTTGTGCATGAAGCCAACCGCTGGTTTGCTAACTCTGCGGATAAATACAGGTTTTCATACGATTCAACCAATAACTGGGATAACCTGAACATCGATTTTCTGACAAAATATGATATTGTACTTTTTCTGGATACCCGACCAGAGAAACCTGATCAGCGTGCCGCTTTTGAGCAATATATGAAGAGGGGAGGGGCGTGGATCGGATTCCATTTTGCCGCCTTTGCCCTTACTCCTTCCGGGTTTCCTCAGAACTGGAACTGGTATCACAACGAATTTTTGGGATCCGGCGAATACAAGGGGAATACCTGGAGACCAACAACCGCAGTTCTTCGTGTTGAAGATAGAAGACATCCGGCTACCCGTCATCTTCCTGCAACTTTAAAGGCCTCACCCAATGAATGGTATAGCTGGCAAAATGATCTGCGCAGGAATCCCGATATAAAAGTGTTGTTATCAGTTGATCCCTGCAGTTTTCCGCTTGGAACGGGACCGAAAGCCTGGGAGATCTGGCACAGCGGTGACTATCCGGTCGCCTGGACCAATAAACGGTACCGGATGCTCTACCTTAATATGGGACATAACGATATAGATTATGAAGGCAAAGGAAATATGGAGTTGTCACATACTTTTGATAATCCGGTTCAAAACAGGCTGGTAATAAGCGCATTGAAATGGCTTGGCAAAAGGGGGCAGTCAATTGGATTTAGAAATGAAAAGTAATTTTGAGAAATTTCATATCAAATCCGGGGATTGGAATTCCGAATCTTTCAATTGGAGAACCAAAAATTGATTTTCACAGGAGTCAGGTAAAATTTGAACGGTTGTCGGGTTTCGGGGAAAATACTCCTCTTCCGGATCGCCTTGTTATCATGAATCGTCAAATTCAGAAAGCAGGCATGGTGACGAATAAAAAGTTCGGATGGGTTGCTTCATCTGTTCCTGAGTGGAACTCTTTTGGGAATCTGACTCGTTTTTTAAGTCACTTACTAAAGGTTCAAATTTCTCGGGAGAACAAAGTGGTTCAAATTTCAAATTTAAATTTGTCTGATTTTTCATGTGTAAAAAATTTGTTATTGGCAGAAATTTCCAGGTGATTGCGTACAGGTCAGTTTCCAATAACCTTTTCTTTCTCTATATTTCTGAATTTGAATACTTTAAAGAGAAAATAGAAGGCAGGAAATATGAGTAATATGCCCGCAAACAATGCATATACCAATAAAGTCATGGTGCTTTCAGGTGCCCGGCTATTCATGATGGTCAGATGTGGCCCGCCGGAAACTGACACCATTACCGGAAACTGAACTGCAAACCATCCTGTTATAATACATGCTGTCTGTATTCCCGCCAAAAATCTTGTCCTTAAACTTTTCCGATGTTGGATATTCTTCCATAAAAATGGGATGATTAGTGTTGCCACTACAACGCATCCTATGGCAATCCATGAATGCGTAAACTTTTCAAAAAGGGGCAATCCCGAAATTTCTGCGGCAAGAAATACACCCAATCCCGAAATTGTCAACATGACAAAGAAGATTCGTGACGTTTTTGCAAATGTACGGCGGGATTTGAGGTCACCTGCCTCACCGATCAGATACACCGATGCGAGCCATCCAAATAACAGGGTCATGAAAATGCCGGTTGAAAAGGTAAAGATGTTTACCCAGGGAGTCATAAATACCTCATAGAAGGTACCTTTAATCTCTGCCGGTATCTTACCCAAAATTGTGGCCCCAAGGGTAACCCCCAGGAAAAAAGGTGTCAAAAGACTCGAAATGCGAAATAAGCTGGTATAATATTTGGGTGCATCATTATTTAATGTATCGTAATACCTGAATGTAAAGGCTGTTCCTCTAAATATAATACCAATCAGGATGATGAACAGTGGTATATGCAGATAGGTGGTAAGAACCGCAAAAACATGGGGAAATCCATTGAAAATTATTACGATAGCTAAAATAAGCCAGATATGGTTCGCCTCCCAGACCGGGGCTATGGCTCTTGAAATGGTATCAATCCCTTTCTTCCCGGTAAATATCTCGATAATCCCGGCTCCAAAGTCAGCTCCACCTAGCAGTACATATAATAAGAGCGCAATTCCTAAAATAAATATGATAATTTCAGTCATGGTCTTTGAGATAATTTGGATTAGTATCTATAGCTTTTATTTGTCGGCGCATCAACCCAAAAACCGCTATTGTCAGTAAAATGTAAATCACAGTGATCAGGTATAATGGATATTGTACGCCCGGCATGGGAGTGACCGCATCCTTCGTTTTCATAATATTGTAAATAATCCAGGGCTGTCGTCCGACTTCTGTAACGATCCAGCCGGCTTCCACGGCAATAAACCCCACAGGTGTAAACCAAACCAGCAACCGAAGCCACCATCGTTTATCGAGATTCTCCTTCCATTTGAATTTGAAGATAAGGAACAGCATTCCCGCACCCATCATAAGCATCCCCATTAATACCATGATTTGAAAGGCAAAATGAACAATAACCACGGGAGGCCAGTTTCCCTTACTTGTTTTATCCAGTCCCTCAACTTCGGCATTAAAGTCGCCATGAGCCAGGAAGCTTAATAATTTAGGAATATGGATCGCATAATCAGCCTTTTGCTCCTCTACATCTGGTATCCCACCAATTACCAGTGAAGCGGGTTTGGAAGTTTTAAATAATGACTCCATTGCAGCTAACTTGACCGGTTGCAGCCGGGCAACATTTTTTGCAGAAATGTCGCCGCTGAATGGTTGCAGCAATGCGGCTACTGTCCCGAATGAGATCGCAATATTTACCGCTTTCTCATGAAATATATTCCTTCTGTCACGAAGTCGCAGGAATGCGTGTATGCCGGCCACAGCAAAGCTTGTTGAGGCAAAAGCCGCGATGGTCATGTGTAAAGCCTGCTGAAACCAGGCTTTATTAAACATCGCCTTTACCGGGTCGATGTTTATGGCTTGTCCGTTAACCCAGTCAAAACCTGAGGGACTGTTCATCCATGCATTAGCTGCAATGACAAAAATACCTGATACCACCCCGGCGATGCCAACTACCAGACCTGAATAGAGATGAATCCGCCTGCTTACGCGATTCCTTCCATATAAGAAGATGCCTAAGGCAATGGCTTCCAGGAAAAAGGCCGTCCCTTCCCAGGAAAAAGGCATCCCAATAATTGCTCCTGCATGCTCCATAAATTTTGGCCATAATAGTCCAAGTTCGAACGACAATACGGTACCGGATACTGCGCCTACAGCAAAGAAAATGGCCACACCCCTCGCCCAGGCTCTTGCAAGATCGAGAAATACCTTCTCACCTGTTTTTATCCACTTTAATTCTGCAACAAACATTAGCCAGGGCATGGTCATGCCGATGCAGGCAAAGACAATATGAAATACAAAGGAGACGGTCATTTGTAATCTTGCAGCAAGAAAATCATCCATCACGTATCTTTTTAATTTGTAATCAGCGCTACTTCGCAGGTCGGTCGCTGTGACTGGCACTCTCTCGGTTGATGATAAAACAACCGGAACAGAAAATAGTTACGTGACTTTGCAATTTTGATGAAATAAATACAAAAAGACCTTTATATCTTTATATGGGTAAAGTTTATATCTTTGTTTTAAAGTTATCATGAATTTGCACCGAAGATGTAAATTGCCAGAATTTTAAAATCGTAAGCGAAATGAACCGAATCGGAATTATAGGTGGATTGGGACCGGAAGCGACAATTGATTATTACAAGGAAATAATCAATGCCTTTAAAAATGACAGTGGAGATTTAAATTATCCCGAGATTATAATTTACAGCGTGAATATGTCAGAATTCATTGGGATGATGCGGGATAAAAGTTACGATCTGGCCACTGCCTATTTACTGGAGAAGATTGAATGTTTACGTCGGGCAGGCGCCGATTTTGCGGTTCTTAGTGCCAATACCCCACATCAGCTTTTTGATAAGTTAAGTGAGAAGTCGGCTATTCCTCTGATTAGTATTGTAGAAGTGGCGAGTGAGGAAGCTAAAAAGAGAGGGCTTAAGCGTGCGGGATTGTTTGGGACAGAATTTACTATGGCTGCCTCCTTTTATCCGGATGTCTTTGGGAAAAATGGGATAGAGGTAGTTATGCCTGACCAGAAGGACAAAGAGGTGATTAATTACAAGCTGTTTAGTGAAATTGAACTGGGTGTTTTTAAAGACGATACCCGTGCGCTATTAATCGGGATCATAGAAAAGATGGTCAGGGACCAGCATATCGACTCACTGATACTTGGATGCACAGAATTTCCATTAATTCTTGACCAGGAGACCT
>JAHEYS010000069.1 GCA_023251475.1 Prolixibacteraceae bacterium | reverse complement strand
CTTAGCCGGGCCATAAAAATACAGCGGGTTATCAATGTTTCGATGGCAGAAGATATTAAGTCACTGGATGAGGTCGTTATAACAACTGCACGTCCGGCCAATTTCGGAGGATTCCTGAATGTCACCCCCCGGAGTCGTACCGATGCGCATACGACAATCAACATGAAAGCGCTGGAGGATCTTCCTGCCACCTCAATTGATCAGGTTCTGGAAGGGCAGGCTTCGGGTTTGCTGATATCGATGAACTCGGGTAATCCAGGGTCCGGCTCCTCCATACAGATTCGTGGCGCCACCTCTATCGGACTGGGGACAAAGCCCCTTATCGTGGTGGATGACGTCCCGTTTAAATCGCAGGCCAATGTGGATCTGAGCAATCCGGATGCATTAAGTGAATTGATCAATATTTCGCCTACCGATATCTCTTCGATCGAGATTCTGAAAGATGCGGCCGCTACAGCACTTTATGGCTCTGACGGATCAAACGGCGTAATCCTGATCACTACCAAGCGTGGCGATAACATGAAACCGCGAATCAGTATAAATACCTCTGTCTCGGTTAAGACGCCTCAGAAACCATTCCCCTTACTCAACGGTGACGAATATAAAACGATGATCCTGGAAGGGTATCAAAACAGGTATGGAACCACTGGTTTAGTATCAACAGACGTTGTGAATAACCTTTTCCTGTTGCCAGGCGCCTTAGACTATGAAAATTACAATAATAATACGAATTGGACGAACGAAGTGACGATGCCGAGATCGTTACTGCAAAACTATAATGCCTCCATTATTGGTGGTGGTGAATCTGCAAAGTACAATGTTAGCCTTGGCTATGTTGATGAGGTGGGTCCAACCAAAGGAACCAGTTTGAAAAGGTTGAACGGACGTTTTAATTTCGACTACAAAATATCTGATAAACTGTCGTTCACCAGCGATATCGCGTTTGCTGATACCAGGAAAAATAATAACTATGAAAATGTTGGTAATATCGCCATTCTGAAGGCACCCGTACTTCCGGTCTATACCCAGGATGCCTTTGGAAATTCATTGTCAACCTATTTTATGCCCGGTACCACAGGATTTCAAAACGACGTAAGAAACCCTGTAGCCTTAATCGATAATGCGAAATATGCAGATGCCAATCAGCGTTTGGATGCCACATTAACAGTGCGTTATTCACCGATCAAGGGATTTCAGATCAATAACCTGATCCATATTACCAATGAAGCCTTTACCTCGGATAAATTTTTACCCCACAGCGCATCAGGGGTTGATTTTTACAGGCAGAGTAACCTCTATTTAAGAATAAGCAACCAGGATAACCTTGCTTCTGTCGTTCCAAAAAAAGGTGCGGCAATCTATTTCAAAAACGATATCACCTACCGTTTTAGTCTGACGGGAAAGCATAATTTATCAGCGGGATTATTTACCATTGTGGAGTCAACCAGATCGACCGAACTGAACCTCGCATCGACCAACACCCCTTCAGAGTATTTAAGTACGCCATATACCTCTGATATGCTCAATACGATTTCCTCAACCAAAAAACTGAATAACAAGATGTCGGTTTTGGGGCAGGCAATTTACACCTTTGACGATCGTTACGGGGTCACCGCTAACCTTCGCAGGGAGGGGAACTCGGCTTTCGGGGCAAATAACCGGTATGCCATTTTCCCTGCTGTTTCAGGATTTTGGAGGCCATCATCGGAACATTTCATCAAAGAGCGCACCTCAAAATGGCTGGATGATTTTAAGTTCAGAGGAAGCTTAGGTATGACTGGCCGGGCTCCGGATATTTCTGCCGCTAATGCCTTTACCCTTAGCGCCAATGCTCCATATGTTGATATACAGGGAGTTACTGCAGACAATATACAGTTGGTCAATCTGCGATGGGAAAAAACAACATCGGCAAATGCGGGAGTTGACCTCTCATTTTGGAAGGGTCGGTTAAGTTTTGTATCTGATTACAGCGTAAATACTACGCGTGATCTGATCCTCTCCACTCCGATTACAGGTTCTTCAGGTTTTGAAACAGTTAATACCAATTTTGGAACGATCCGCGGTAATGTCCTGGAAATTACGGTAGCGGGTGAGGCTGTCAAAAACAAGTTATGGACCGTTGGGGGCTCTTTTAATATTTCGACTTCAACGAGCAAAATTGTTGAGCTTCCAAATGATGCACCTGTTGTCAGGGCTAATGTACTGGATAACGGCAAGTACATCACTTTAATTAATGTTGGAGATCCGGTAGGAACTTTTTACGGATTAAAATACCTTGGGGTATATAACAGAGATACAGATGCCTTTGCAAAAGACCCCGATGGCAATTTCCTCACAGATTTTAATGGGAAACGGATTCCCATGAGGTGGGATAGTCAGTCCGGAGATGCATTTACGGGGGGTGATGCCCGTTATGCAGATCTAAATAACGACGGGGTTATTAATAAGCAGGATGTCACTGCCCTTGGAAATACCAATCCAAGATTCTACGGCGGGTTTATGTTCAGGGTCAGTTATAAATCCATATGGGAACTATTCACTGTATTTACTTACCAGTCCCAATTCGATATTGTAAATATAGCACAGGCCAATACCACCAATATGTACAGTAACAATAACCAGTCTACCATTGTACTGAACAGGTGGAGAAAGCAGGGGGACGGTGTTGGTGACAAAACCGATATTCCAAGGGCGCTGTATGGGACCGGACACAACTGGGTTGGCAGTGACCGCTATGTTGAAGACGGATCTTTTCTCAAGTTTAACTCCATCTCTCTGACTTACAGGTTACAGAAAGACCTGCTTGATAAGATGAGAATCAAAAGTGCAAAATTGTCACTCGCAGTATCGAATATTAAAACATTCACCAATTATTCAGGTGTTGATCCCTCGATCAGTGCAAACAGAAATGATCCCTTTAATATGGGGCAGGATAATGCATTAACGCCTATTCCAATTATGTACACATTAAGTTTTGGTGTAAATTTTTAATGATTGATTCATACTTAAAAATGACTATGATATGAAAATAAAAAAAATAGCAATCCTTTTTGTACTGATGATCATTTCGTTATTCGGAAATATATCGTGCAATAAATTCCTGGATGTCCCTCCGCAAGGAAAATTAACCCTTGATCAGTTTTGGAAAAACCGTGAACAGGCCATTGCTGCTGTGGCGGGTATTTATTCAAACGCCGGCTCGTGCAGCTGGGATTTCACCGCTTCAGGCAATATGAGTGAAAAAGATATGTCACCTGTTGAGGCCTATATCTATTGGGGTGATATGAGGGGTGATTTACTGGCAAGTTCTTCAGGCAAGCTGGCATCACTACAGATCAGTAAGGAAAATGTGGATAACCTGCTTGTCAATCCAAGTGATGTCACCACAAAATACACCGATTTTTACCGGCTGATCAACGAATCCAATCAGGCAATCAAGTACATCCCCAATATAACAACTCTGGACCCCAGTTTATCGGATACTGAAGCTGCCCAGTTAGTTGGTGAGGCATATTTTTTAAGGGCTTATGCCTATTTCTGGCTGGTCCGTACCTTTAAGGAGATTCCGTTGATACTGGTCCCTTCCGAAACTGATGCACAGGATTATAATGTAGCCAAATCTACACGGGAGGAGATATTGGCCCAGATTATCCAGGATCTTACCACAGCTAAAAATACCTTACCTGACTGGTACAGTAATTCGCAGTACCCGCGCGTAAGGGCTACCCGTTTCACGGCAGCAACGGTTCTTTCGGATGTTTATCTGTGGCAGGCTGCCACCGGAAGTAATTCAGTCAATAATAATGATCTCTATGATAAAGTAATCACCAATTGTGATGAAGTGATCAATTCGGGCAGATATACCTTACTTCCCGGGTCGGTGTTCGGCTCAATCTTTCTTGCCGGAAATACCAGTGAGTCAATCTATGAGGTTTATGCCAATGCATTGATTAATAGTCAATCTAATCGTCTCAACGACTGGTTTGGAAGTTTATTTGTTGTTCCGACTATTGCTGATCCTTTGTTTACGGCCACTTCAGATCCCGATTACAGAAGTTATTCTCCGCCTCCGGGGCCCGATCCTGTCAAAGGTGCGATTGTATCTTACAACCCGACAACAAGATTTATTCTTAAGTTTACCAATACTACTAAGGATGCCCACTGGATTTTTTATCGTTATCCGGATGTTTTAATGATGAAGGCTGAGGCGATAGCACATCGTTATCCCGATGATGGTGCACAGTTGCAAAATGCCTCTGACCTTGTAAACCAGGTCAGGGCCCGGGCTTATGGAATTACAAATTTTCAGAAGGTAAATCCCACCTCAACCCTGGAAATGGACAGGATCTTACTGGATGAAAGGGGGCGTGAATTTATTGGCGAAGGAAAACGGTGGTTTGACCTTGTCCGTTTTGCCTCACGTGATAATTTCCTGCATAAGGAATTCCTTACTGAAAGGGTAATCGGGTCTTTTCCATCAGTTTTACAATTGGTGATTACACCAAGGGTCCTCAATCCTGATAGCTGGTATCTGCCATTGAACCAAGATGCGCTTAACACAAATTTGAAACTCATACAGAATCCATATTATCAATAGTTTATAAAAAATTATGAAAAAGACATTAAATATTTTTAAAACTACACTGGTCTTCCTGATAATTGTGACTTTATTTTCATGTAAAAGGAATGAATTCTCAGGTACGCTTAATTTGCAGGCCAATAATAAATCGATATTGGCTCTTCTTAAAAATGATACGACATTTTCTATATTACTTCAGGCATTGGATACCACCAGGATATCAGGATTACTGAATGTATATGGAAGTACAACCTTGTTTGCGCCAACAAATGATGCTTTCAGAAAATATTTTCAACGAAAGGGGAAGGCTTCATTGACTCAGGTGAATATGGATACCCTGAAAAACGTGATGTTGTATCATATCTATGCCCTTCAGTATGGCTCCTCATTTTTTCTTACCGGCTCCTTACCGGTGACAACTGTTGAAGGTGATTATATCGGAATGGATATTTCGAAGGGATTAAAAAATACGGTCTTAAATAACACGGTGAATGTTATCAAACTTGATGTTCCGGTTACAAATGGAGTGGTTCATGTGATTGATGATGTTCTTGAGCCTCCTGTCAATACCCTGTATAGCTGGATCAGAAGTCAGCCTCAGTATTCCATTATAGCCGAGGCTTTTCAAAAAACCGGCGCTGATCTGGATATTCTAAGTAAGGTAGAGTTCGATAATTCGCAAATCATTTACGGCCTTCCTTTCAAAAAGATGAAAACAATCTTTCTGGAAACCAATGATGTATTAAGCAAGGCGGGCATTAATTCGTTTGACGACCTTGCCCGAAAATACTCCAATTCATATAAGACAACCAAACAGTATACGAATCCGTCTGACTCCCTGAATATTTTTGTCCGCTATCATTGTTTAGGGCGCGAGTATTTTGTTTCCAGTATCAGGGAAGAATATATTGAATCACTCAATCCTGGCGATTTCCTGATTTTTAATATCACCCAGGGGATTACCATCAACAAACATGATGAAACAACAATTGTGAATGGTCAGCCGGTTACCACTTCAGTAAGTGTAAAAGTTGATATTGATAAAAGCAATATTGTGACAAAGAACGGTATCGTCAACTCTGTAGCCTCTGTTCTGAGTGTATATAATCCAAAACCTGTACTGGTGATCACGCGGTATAATCCCGGCCCGGTAGCCGTTACTCTGGTGAACGGCACAAAATCAACCTTTACGAACTCTTTAATGAATACATTGAAAAACGACCCCGCAGGGCAGGCTGCAGTGCCATGGCTTAAATGGGAATACTTTACCAATAGTATGAATTTTGATGTCGTGGCGGCAGCTTTTGGAACCGAACCCACCCTGAAATACAATCAGGCGACATCGGGGGACCCATATTATATGCAGCTTACCACTTCACAAATCTTTAAAGGGAAATATGATGTTTACTTAATTTATGCCCTTCAAAGCAATATTGACCATAACGTACTATTCACATGGGATGGAAAACAGTTTGGTGATCTGGTTAATTTAAATTCCCTTACTGATGCCTTCGGAAATATTGTAGTCAATGCCACCAAAACACAGCAGAAAATGCAACGGAAACTGGGGACAGTGACGCTTACCGAATTGAAGCAGCACACCTTAAAAACCCAGGTTCTTATTGACAATTCACGAATATATTTTCATTCCCTGGAACTACGGCCAAGTAATTAATGGTAAAAAAGTTGCTCAGCGTCGCTTTGAAATGAACCAAAGCGACCTGGCAACATTGAAACGGATTAATACTCATCAAAGCCAGATCAAATTAAAAAAATACTCATGAAAAGAAACATACAAAAATTATCAACCAGCATCATAACCAGCTTGTTCCTGCTGCTGGGTTATTCCTGCACCACAAACAAGTGGGATGACCACTATGCAACGCCGGATTACCTGAACGAGGGAAGCGTTTATACCCTGTTAACAAAGAATCCGGTTTATACCGAATTCAGGGGCTTACTTAAAAAAACCGGATATGACTCTTTACTGAGGAGAACCGATCTTTATACGGTACTGGCTGTTAAAAACGGCGGGTTCACAGCAATCGATACCACGAATAATATGGTATCACTTAAGCGGATAATCGGAACTCATATTTTCCCCTCTTCCATTTTCCCTCAGAATATGTCCAATACGAATATTCTGGCCTGTTCAGGAAAACCGGTTAACTTTTCTGTATTAAGTGACGGACATGCTGCCAATGGGTTCAGGATTTCTGATGCCGGTACGAAGGGATTAAACGGTGTGATCTATGAAATTGATCATCTGATCGTACCAAATCTGAACCTTTTGGAGACGATTTCAGGTAATCCGGACTTCTCATTATTTAGCAATTATATCGCAACCGGTTATGTTACCATACCGGATCCATTGAGAAACACCATTATCGGATATGATTTGACCAACAAACCCATCTATCAAAAACCTGTTGTTTATAAACAGTTTTCGCAATATCTCAATGATGTAAAGATAGATGACGAGAAAACAGTGGCAACGGCATTTATTCCGACCAACAATGCCATTAATACCGTGATGTCAAAACTGCTTCAGGGCAGGTCGGGCAGGTCAGATCTGATTGTTCCAAAACTGGGCACTGCACACGGAGACACTACCATCGGTTATTATTTCATACCCAAAGGTCTTGCCTATCAGGGAGATTCTGCCATTTTAAAAGATTATCTGTTTAAAAACATTATCGTAAATGGCAAGGTAATGAGTTTAGGCGCCGGAATTAACACTTTTACCAATGTCGCCGGAAATCAGTTTAGTGTAAGTTCCGGTCAGGTTCAGGGAAATACGATAGCAGCCAGTAACGGCTCTTACTTTACCCTGAATGATGTTACCTTACCTGATGTGGTTTACAGGCCCAGATATATGTTTGTGCCAAGTTATAAAAGTGCAACCGGCGTATTTTCACTCAACACAGGTGTTGCACTCTCAGGTGGAACCAGTACTGCAATTGTTTATGTAACCCCCTCCAGTGCCACCTTTTCTTACAGGGGATTTGCCACACGCTTTAATTTTGTCAACATTGGGGGTCGGATTGATTTTAACCTCCCATTTGTCACACAAGGTTATTACAGGGTTATTCTTAAAGATTACCTCGATAATAATGGATGTATCGTGAATGTAAACTGTGGAAGCCAGTTACTCAAACAAAATATGAATACATCCACCCTCTATTCGCTGGCCGAAGGGAGTGCAGATGTAGATCTGGGAGTGGTTAATGTGGCTGCCAATGGCCCGGTTCAACTCACGTTTACATGTGCCGGGGTTAGTCCAAAAGCGGTTGGGCAATACCTTTTTTCGGTCGATATCGTTACACTGGTCCCTGTACCTGCACCTTAAAGTCTATAATAAGAGATGAAGTACTCAGCAATTAAAGATAAAAACTCATTAATATATCACAATATGATAAAATATATTTCTGTTCTGATTTTACTTTTCCTGTCGTATGTACCCCTGCATGCACAGAAAATTCTAAAAGTTCAGGGCACGGTTGTCGATTATCTGACTTTAAAACCCGTTGCTAATGCCGATATTAGTGTAAAAGGTATGATTTCGCGAAGTGCCCAATCCTCGGCTAACGGAACATTCGTCATTGAGGTCCCCTCATTATATTCGGTGCTTGTGATCTCCTATCCGGGATACCAGAAAAAGGATCTTCCTTTGAATGGAAAACTGGAGGTTGCCGTCAATCTGGCTCCTGAAGATCTTGACATTGACGAATCTCAGGTTCGGTTACCTTATTATTCTGCAAATGAAAAAGATCTCAATGGCGTCTATCATGTTATTTCTAAAGGATATGATAAGACGTTACAATACAGGGATATTTTTCAGATGTTACAGGGAACAGTTCCCGGTCTTGAGGTAAATGCTTATTCCGGGGTACCCGGCGAAGGGGCATCGCTGAGTATGGGTGGTGTTCGTTCCCTTTATACCACCAATCAGCCATTGGTTCTGGTTGACGGACTGCCTGTCATTGATCCGGTATTTGACCAGTCGGTGGTACGCGGAAATATTTATAACTCCCTGGCTGATATAAATGCAAAGGATGTGGAGTCGGTCACTGTCCTTAGGGATGCTGCAGCCACAGGTATTTATGGCTCACGTGCGGCGAATGGGGTAATTGTTATTACTACAAAGGAAGGGACCAATGGAAAATCATTCCTCGATGTTTCGGCGCAAGGTGGAATCGCCCCCCGTTTCAGGAATATTCCTGTGATGAATGCGTCTCAGTATCTTCCCTATCTGTCCGCGAAGGGTTACAGCCAGGGTATGGATCAGCAAACTTTCAATCAGCAGTTTCCTTTTTATGGTTATACCAGTGCCAATGCCAACACGGTGGAATACTGGAAATATTCAAATAATACGAACTGGCAGGACGAGGTAACTCAAAATGCCCTGAACCAGGATTATTATATGAATCTAAGAGGAGGTGATAAAACATCGAAATACTCCTTAAACACCGGGTATAAAAACATGCAGGGTGTCGGCAGAGGTATATCGGCTTCAGAATTTACTTCCAGGTTTAACCTTGATTTCAAGATCTCTCCAAAATTTTCTGCCGGAACCCGTACTGCCTTTAGCCGCACAGACAAGAACCTGATGGATCAGGGATTTGAGGAACGTGTTAATCCTTTATATCTGAGCCTTGTTAAACCTCCAATTTTAACCCCTTTTATAAAAACAGCCGATGGTGAAGCGGGACCATTCCTGAGTTCGGTACTCTACGACAATTTAAGCAATCCACTGGCTGTAATCAATGGAGTAACCAATGAGGTCAGTAATTACTGGATTATGACCTCCGTTTATGCCAACTATGATATTAACCGGAATCTTAAGAGTAAGCTGGTATTCGGACTGAACCGGCGCGGAATATCAGAAGACCGTTTTACCCCTGCAAGAGGGGTGGTCCCGGTGGATAATAACCCCAAGTATGACCGTACCTCTGAAGAGCAGATGATTGAACAACAGAATGTGACTGTTGAGCATACTTTAAGCTACACCAAACAATTGAATCCCGAAAACCGCATCTTAGCCTTTGGAGGATATAGTTTTGAATTTTCGAAATATTCAAGAACATATGGGTATTCCATCCATTCAACCTCCGATGAATTTAAAGGATTAGGTGACGGGACCAAAATTGCACAGGAAGGTATCAGTGAGAAATACCATAACATCTCTGCATTTGCCAATTTTGATTACACCTTCAGGGAGAAAATTTTCCTGAAAGGGGGGATACGTCTCGACGGCTCTTCAAAATTTGGTGAGAAGGTAAATGACGGAATAAAAATTTCTTCAGAACCATTCGCTGTTTTACCTTACACAGGTATCACCTGGAAGCTGAAGGCCGAACCCTGGATGAATAAATATTCATTCCTTGATGAGTTCAATATCCGGGCATCATGGGGCATTACGGCAAATCAGGATATCCCGGTTAACGCACGATATTCGTTGTACGAAAGCAAATTTTACACATTCAGACCTGGAATTGTACCTTATTCTATTGGGAATAATAGCATTAAGTGGGAAACCACCTATAATTACAATGGCGGCGCCAATATTTCACTGCTTAAAAAGCTGATTGATGTTCAGTTCGATTATTTTATGACAAAAACAACGGATCTGCTGGTACCCAAAAAGCTGGATGGTGCAAATGGCAACAGTTTTTACTGGACCAACGACGGTTCCATCAAAAACCAGGGCTTCGAACTGGCAGTAAACACTATGGGGAGTACCGCCAATCTTACCTGGAAATTCGGGGTGAGCATTGCCAGGTATAGAAATAAAATATTGAGTTTGCCTTCAGGTTTACCTGTTCTGGATGGATTGAATGGTTATACCTCAATTTCCAAAGTCGGAAGTCCGGCGGGTCTGATCTACGGCTATAAAAAAACAGGGGTGTTCAGTACTGCAGCTGAAGCGGCTGGTCTGCTGACCGATAAGGGAGCTCCGTTTAAGGGGGGTGATTATCATTATTCCGATCTGAATGGCGATGGTATTATTAACAGTTACGATATGCAGGTTATTGGCAATCCCAATCCTAAATTTTTTGGTGGGGTTACATCAGCAATCACGTACAAAAATTTTAGTCTCGACGCCGTTTTCTCCTATTCGTACGGGAACGAAGTATTAAACGTTTTACGCTCAAAAATTGAAAACGGACCAGCATACGAAAATCAGTCGGCAGCCGTTACAAACCGTTGGATGGCTGAAGGTGATGTGGCAACTATTGCAAACACACCCTATGGAGATCCGGCTGGCAACAGACGTCCCTCTTCAGGTTATATCGAAGATGGCTCTTATTTTAAAATGAGAACTCTGACGCTCTCCTATAATTTCAATAATAAAATAGGATTTGCCCGCAATGCACAGATCTATTTTTCAGGGTATAACCTTTTCACAATCAGTAATTACCTGGGCTGGGATCCGGAAGTTGCTGTTGGGCAGGGCGTTTTTTCAAGGGGGTATGACTTTGGAAATTACCCGTTGTCAAAAACCTTTATGGTTGGGATTAAATTAGGGCTTTAATGCCATCAAATCAGGATGCAATTGAGAACAATTTTAATAAAATAAGATGAAAAAAAGACTGATATATATTTTAGCAGGTTTTATATTGATGATGTCCATCTCCTGCAAAGATTATTTGACGGTACAGCCCGAAGGGTATATTCCTGCAGATGAGAATTTCAAAAATGCCGATGATGCTATAACCTCAATCTATGGTCTTTACGGGTTGATGCAGCCGCTGGTCGATCAAATATTTCTGGCAGGTGAAGCACAGGCCGATCTGGTGGTCGAAGCAAGGGGTGCCGATCAGTATATTTCTGAAATAGCACAAAACAGGGTGAATCCCCTGAATCCGTATACCGACTACACCAATTTTTACAAGTTAATCGTTGCCTGTAACAACACGATGGCAGGGCTGGATAAAATAATTCGCGTTGATCCGGTAAATTATAGTGTCGACAGGTATAACTATAACATTGCTGAAGTGATGTACATCAGGGTATGGGCTTATATGCAAATCGTAAAAATCTGGGGAGATGCACCATACGTTGATTTCAGTGTTACCTCCGTTGAGCAGTTAAAAGATATCTCGGCGATGAAGTCATCTGATATTCTTGCAAAAATTGAAACAGATGCACTCAAATATTACCCGATTATGCTGACGGCAAGCCCTTCAAGCTCGGCTATCGGGGGGAATATTGCGGGGAGTGAAATCCGGATTTTCAGAGCACAGTTTAACAATTTTGCAGCGCAGTGCCTGCTATCCGAAATTTTTCTCTACCGGGGAAACTACGCCAGAGCAAAAGATATCTTAGGTCAGCTTGTCCCTTTTGGTAATGCTCTGAATGGCAATGCAGGAGCTTTTAGTATGACTTCTTATGATTATGGCACATGGCAAAATTTGTTTATTTCAGTACCTACCGGTGAAGCAAATGATGGACGGGCGCTCTATATCGATTTTGACGGGAGCAAGGGACAAACCAACAGCCTTGAGCGCTGGACGAATAACAATATTCAAAATGGGGGGATCTATGCACTTAAACCCAGTTCAGTCGCTTTGAAAAACTGGAAGGAAGCACCAAACATGTTATTGCAATACCAGAATACCACAGCAGGTTATTTTGTTGACCTGACAAAAACCGCCAGCGCTGATTGCAATCCCGTTCTTGATGCAGATGGTATGCCAATTATTGGAGGTTATGGTGACCGGGTAAGGGGTGAGGGTATCTCGTTCATGCCTTCCGGAAAAGATACCCTGATATTCAAATACCTGATGAAGACACGGGGTATCATCAAAAACGTTCAGCAAAACGATAACAACAGTAATAATGATGCCATGTTTATTGTCTACCGGGATGGACCTATGTATCTTATGGTTTGCGAGTTATATAACCATCTGGGATTATCGAACCAGGCTTTGGCAATGCTTAACGGAGGTGTCAATGGAAGCGCTTATAAAGGGGTGCGCTACAGGGCAAGACTTGCCCCGCTAAAACTGGATCCAAACGGCGGAGATATTGTAAAACAAGTCGATATGATGATCCTCAGGGAAAAAGCACTTGAAGCAGGATTTGAAGGTTTAAGATGGTTTGACCTGGTAAGGATGGCTAAGAATTACTCGGATCCTTCAATCCTGGCAAACCTGGTCGCCCAAAAGTATCCGGTAAATAAACAGGCCGCGGTAATCGCCAGACTAAGTGATCCTAATTACTGGTATTTCCCATATTATCAACGCAATGTGGATGCCAATAAATTATTAAAACAAAAATCCGGATATTAGATTCCTGGCAATCTTAAAATGAATTCCAGGTATAACTTCTGAACCTGATAAAATATAAAGAAAATATTCTAAACTGTAAAGTCATGATAAAGCAATTATTGAATCTGATGATTCTCCTGGCACTGGTAACTATTTTCTCCGCCTGTGAGAAAACAGGGAGTGCACCGGAAGTATCTCAACCCATTATTTCGCAATTCGCAGAAAAGAATGTATTTGTAGTTGGTGGGGATACCATTAAAACCGGACCGCTGAAGGATTTCGAACAGGAGAGTGATGTGGTATATAAACTTACCGTTTCCTCTGAAATTCCATTGTCAAAATTTATTGTCAAAACTTCTTCCGATGCTTTTTACAGCGGGTTAAAAATTGTCAAAACAGAACCGGCAAATGCAATTGATTCGCTTGGAAATTTTTCCCTGAAGTTAAACAATGTAGTGGTCTACTATGCCTACCGGATCCATCCGCTGGTACCTCCCCTTTCGATTGTAAAGGTTGACTTCACCTTTCAAAATGAGAGTCATTATGTCGGAACCTCCTCAAATACCTTTACTGTCATAAAAAAGGGGAGCACAAGTGGTAAGTTGTTAACTATTATAGATATGCCCGGTTATACTGCGGCCCGGTTTGCTGGTATAGGGAACGAGGATAACCTGGATATTTTAAGCGGGGTACGCGGTGTCGCTGATGTTAATTACAGAAAAGGGGCGTTTTATTCAATTGGTCTGCGGTCAGATATTTTCATGACAAGCGACGCATTATTATTAGCCGAAAAGATTGACTTTGTAGGTTACAAAACAAAGAGTGCGGGCACCGACCCGGTATTTACCAACGGCAGTTTCAATCTGGTTTCTCCCAGTGATACCGTGGTACTGACCTCCACCTATGCAGGGGCCACAGCGGCAACAATCGCTTTGGTAGGTACTGCCGGAACTGCAAATATTACCGTGGGAGGTTTGACCAAAACGATCACATTTACCGGTGCAACTACCACAACCACTGCCGCAGCATTTGTCACCGCAAATGCCGCTGCCTTTGCAGCCGTAAATCTGACCCTGACAAGCAATGCCGCTAATCTGGTATGGACTGCAAAAATCAGAAGTGTTGGAGTTACACCGGTCAAAATAGTCACAGTCACAGGTTCCCTGTTCGGCAACGAGGTGAGGGATGCCAAACTGGACCTTCTGGCTTCCACGATTCGGAAAATGGCTAAAAATCTTAAAGCATCGGGCAAAGACCTGCGAAAGGTTTACTTTAAAAGACTGGATAATGTAACTGGAACAAATAAAGTTACCCCGGCCTACTTTGATCTGCTGACACACGATAATGAATTCGACATCTTATTGGCAGGTATTGCTGCTGAAGCAAAAACAGCTATCGGTCCGGTAAACCTTAATGAAGTTTACGGATTTGTAACTGATGATGGCCGAAGAGGAATCATTAAAACCGCACCGGTTAATTCGGCAAATCCGGCAGGGATAGTAAATGCAACCAACGCTCCGACAGCCGGAGATGGAGTCTTGTTTTGCACAATTAAAGTGCAGGAGAAATTATAACGATATATTGCAAACATTGGTATAAAACTGTATTATTCCTCAGAGTCAGAGAAATATGATGGTACCAAAACACGGTATTAAATGAGATTATATACGATTCAACTGGTTATATTCGTTACATTAGGTCTGCCATTGTGCAGTTTGGCACAACACAAAAAAGTAATTTTCACAGAGAGCTTTGCGCCATCAGAATACCTTGTAAAACCCATCGAGAAGCCCTTACGTCAGGATATCTGCCTGAATGGAAGCTGGGAATTTCAACCCATTGCCTTACCTGAAAATTTTAAGGAAGGGATTGATATCACACCAGCGCTCCCCCGTGTAAGAAAAGAGGGGTGGGAAAAAACACCACTCCGTATTCCCTCACCATGGAATGTGAACAGTTTTGCCAATAAAAATGGAGAAGGTGGTGATTTTTGTACGTTTCCCGGGTATCCGAAGAGTTGGGAATCGATCAGGATGGGGTGGTTGCGGAAAAAAGTGAACATCCCGGCCACCTGGAAGAGTAAACGGATTCTGCTCCATTTTGATGCTATTGCCGGCGACGCAGAGATCCTGATTAATGGAAAAGAAGGCGGTAAACATTTTGGTATCTTCCTTCCCTTTGATATCGATATTACCAATAATGTTCAGTTTGGCGCTGAAAATACGCTGCTGATTGGTATCCGTAAGGCTTCCCTGTTAGATAGAAGGGGCGATTTTGGCAGGCGGGCCTACCAGGCTGGTTCTTTCTGGGGTCAGCATATTGTGGGCATCTGGCAGGATGTGTTCCTTGTGGCAGTTTCACCGGTGAATATTACGGATGTATATATAAAACCATTACCTGAAGCTGGCAGGCTTGATGCTGAGGTGACAATCAGCAATAATTCAGACCGGCCGGTTGAAGTTCAGTTGGATGGGAATGCCTATAAATGGATACCGGGCGCTCCTGTTAATGCTGCCGATGCCGCATTGCCTGGCTCTTCGCTTGAGACGAATATCCTGCTAAGGATGCCCGCCATGACCGTTCAGATCCCTGCTCACGAAAAAGTGGTCGCATTACTTTCTGCCACGGTAATTAATCAACTTGAAAAATGGTCCCCCACCAATCCAAATCTTTATGGTTTGATCGTCAATACCAACCTGTCAGGGAAAACAGTTGACAGAAAATATACCCGTTTTGGATGGCGGCAGACCGCAATAAAGGGGAACGAGTTTATATTGAATGGAAAACCTTTTATTTTGAAAGGTGACTCCTGGCATTTTATGGGTATTCCCCAGATGACCCGTCGGTATGCATGGGCATGGTTTAAAGCCATGCGTGATGCTAACTTAAATACTGTGCGGTTGCATGCCCAACCCTATCCCTCCTTTTACCTGGATATGGCCGATGAAATGGGAATATTGGTTTTGGATGAGACGGCTGTCTGGGCCAGCGATGGCGGACCAAAGCTGGATGATCCCGCTTACTGGAAAGATTCCGGAGAACATCTGTCTGAACTAATCCTCAGGGACAGAAATCACCCGTCGGTGATTGGGTGGAGTGTTTCAAATGAAGTAATGCCAATCGTACGCGGTGTGATGCATAATCCACCAGGTATGAAAGAAAATCTGGTCTCACATTATGGTATCTGGGCAGACATTTGCCGCAAACTGGATCCCACACGACCGTGGATCTCTGCCGATGGTGAAGACGATGGCGAGGGGAAATTACCCACGTACATGGTCCATTATGGGGGGATTTCAGCGATGGAACGGGCCGAAAAGAATGGAAAACCATGGGGTGTGGGTGAAGCCGGAAATGCCTATTATGGCACCCCCGAACAGTTAGCTGAATACAATGGCAACCGGGCATATGAGTCATTCCTGGGCCGGATGGAAGGAGTCGCTTCATCCTCTTACCAGTCATTGGTCGCTCAGCGTGACCATCATGCCATATACCGTAGTGTTTTTAATATGGTTTGGTACGGACTGAGGCCTTTACCTATTGGTTTAAAGGATATATCAAAAGCACCCACTCTGAGTGACGGGGTATTTTTCACAGAATTTAAGGAGGGTAAACCGGGTGTGCAGCCAGAGCGGTTAGGTCCGTATTGCACCACTTTAAATCCGGGATATGATCCTTCCCTGCCATTGTACATCACCTGGCCATTGTTTGATGCCATTAAAGATGCCTCTTCAGAATTCTTACTGCCTGCGGCAAAATGGGAAGTTCAAAAACCTCAGGTCAGATCACCCCGCATACCTGAAACAACAGTCCGCTCTGTTAAAGTTCTGGCAGGTAAAGATAGCCGGTTGGTTACCGAATTATTTCGTGTTGGTGTTCCGTTACAAAAATTGAATACCGAAGCGATACCTGCCCTCCTTTTTATTGATGGAGTCCATCCACCCGATGTCTCTGCACTAAAAATAATGAATCAGGTTTACGCTCGTGGCGGAACAGTGTTTGTCTGCGGTGTCACCCATGAGAGTGAGTCAGTATTGAACAGACTGCTTCCTGCTCCTGTTAAGGTATCCTCCAGATCCTCTTCTTCTCTGTTACCTGTTGGGCATGATGATCTTATTGATGGTCTGACCGCTGCGGACCTCTATTTTTCAGAGTTAAGACCTTCTGAATTCACATCAAATGGACTTGGCGGAGAAATGGTCAGGCAAAGTACCATCCTGCTCACAGCAAATAATACCGATTGGCTAAAATGGAATAAACAGCCGGAATTTGCAAAAACTGCAATGGTGTTAAGGTCGGAGCTTGAAACTAAACCTGCGGGAGCTGTGCTGATCACAAAGAAAATAAACAAGGGTAGCTTGATCATCAGTACTTTGCCTGTATCACCGCGACTTTCAAAAGCAGAAAATGCCGTTCGCAGGGTATTTTCCAATTTAGGAATTGCGCTCACTTCCGGCTCAGACGCGGGGAAGCCTCTTTTGAAATCGGGCGACCTGGTCAGAGCACTTTATTCAGGAAGCTATCCTTTTAAATCTGTTGCAGACGGCGCGCTGGAGAACTTTATTGATCCTCAAAAAGGTGATTCCATTAAATTAAACACAAGATTCGGCGGTAAAACATGGTCGTTAATTTATAACGAAAATGGGATAATGGACTTTTCCAGGGCACGGCTTGAGGGAGGTGGAACCAATGTTGCTGCCTACCTGAGCTTTTGGATCTCAAGTCCGAGAGCCCTGGATGACCTGCTGATCGAGCCAAATCTGCCCGTCGTCAATCTGGAAGGTGCGGCCGATGATGCGTTTCAGGTCTGGCTCAATGGAACGCTAATCCTGGAAAAGATCAGAATCGGGCCAATTGAAGGGGGAAAAGCTGTCGCAAAAGGGCTGAAACTGCATCAGGGATGGAACCATATCTTAATCAAGGTATTGCAAGGTTCCGGTTCATGGCAGTTTTCAGGTCACCTCACTTCAGATAATCAACCGGATTTTATTGCAGAATTGGAATCTGCGCTCGAGAAGCCCTGAACACTTAAAAGTATCAATAATATAATATCAGTATAACCAAATCATTTTCGTAGTTTTTGAATAATCTATACATAAAAACAAACAAATAAACTAAAATGGAAAACTCACAAAAAACTCAAAATTCCCGTCGGAACTTTCTCAGGAATCTGGCCACTTCGGCGGTAGTTGCCCCCTATATCCTCCAATCATGCGGCTTATCTGGTAAGACCACCGGGGAAAATGAAAAAGTGAACTTGGGCCTCATCGGGATGGGGACCCAAATGCGCGGACTCATGCGTAATTTCATCGGTCGTCAGGATACTAAAATAGTCGCCGTATGCGATGTAGATACCACCCGACGCAATGCAGCGAAGAAAACAGTGGACGATTTCTATAAAAACAGTGATTGTCACGCTTACGATGATTTCCGGAAAATCATCAACCGTAAAGACATTGACGTAGTCGTCATTGCCACCCCTGATCACTGGCATGCCATCCCGATGTTGGCGGCGCTGCGTGCCGGGAAAGATGTCTATTGCGAGAAACCGCTGACACACAACATTCACGAAGCGGTCGAGGTGATGAAGGCCGTTGAAGAGAATAAGCGTGTGTTGCAAGCCGGTTCGATGCAGCGTTCAAGCAGGGAATTCCGTATCGCCTGTGAGCTGGTGCAAAACGAAGTTATCGGAAAGATCAGCCATGTAGAATGCAGTTTTGGTGGACCGGGTATTCCGTGCAATCTGCCGGAGGAACCTATGGAGCAAGGGCTTGATTGGGATATGTGGTGCGGCCCCGCCCCGATGCGGCCCTATAGTTCGGTACTCAGTCCCCGGGGTGTACACAATACATTTCCTAACTGGCGGAATTACAAGGAATATGGTTCAGGCTCGGTAGGTGACTGGGGTGCACATCATCTCGACATTGCACAGTGGGGTCTCGGAATGGACGGAAGCGGACCGGTGGAAGTCATTCCTCCCGTCGATGAGAATGCAAAAAAAGGGTGTAAGCTGGTCTATGCCAATGGTATTTATGTGGAACATAAGGAGGGCTTTGGCATCCATTTCTTCGGCTCTAAAGGCGAGGTGAAAGTGAACCGGGGCAAGTTCGTACTGATTGTGGATGGTAAAACGATCGCCGAATATACCGATGTTCAACAGAAGGAAGGTAAGACCAGGTGTGAAACCGAGGTACAAAAAGCAGAGCAGGCCTATCTGCAGAATGCGAAGATAAAGCTGTATAAAAGCACGAACCATATTGCCGACTTCATGGAGTGTGTCCGGAGCCGCAAAAAACCCATCACGAACGAGATCGTGGGTGGACATAGCGCGATCTGCTGCCACCTGA
The DNA here is from genome assembly GCA_023251475.1 of Prolixibacteraceae bacterium. Classification (GTDB taxonomy): domain Bacteria; phylum Bacteroidota; class Bacteroidia; order Bacteroidales; family Prolixibacteraceae; genus JAAFHB01. The sequence continues at coordinate 12,890 of JAHEYS010000069.1, read as the reverse complement.
TGAACCAGAGCTATTACCACCATGCACACTTCACATGGGATCCGGCAAAGAAGGAATTCACTGGTGGCACCGGCGATCCCAAATGGCTCACACGCGACTATCGTACTCCGTGGTCGGTATAAGGTATTTATTACCCTTTGTGGATGAAATTTGCAAAATCGACAAGAACCGCGCTAACTGTGTACCTGCTGAGGCCGCTGGCGATGCGCTAAACAATGAAATCTTACAAAAGGTAAAAACACGAAGAAGTGGTGGTACAAAAAACTGTTCTGCTACAAAAACGGGTAATCATTTAAATACAAAAATCAGATAATGAAGCATATAAAATTTGCATTCCCTTTACAATCTCAAAATTTTCTTAAGATCTATACATTCCTCTTAATAATGGGTAGCCTTTTGGTTTGTTTTCAGTCATCTTATGGACAGCAAAAGGAGACAAAATCAAATCTGGCAGCTCCTAAGTATCTTGATCCGAACTTACCTGTCGAACAACGTCTTGACGACTTGCTGCCCAGACTGACACTGGAAGAAAAAATTATCCAACTCGTTGACAGTTGGGGATCGAAAGGTATTCCAAGGCTTAAAGTACCTCCGATGCTGAAGACCGAAGGTTTGCATGGACAATCCTATTCCTCGGGGGCCACAATTTATCCTCATGCCATTGAAATGGCCTCTACATTTAATACAAGTCTGATTAAACAGATCGGAAAAGCAACCGGTGTTGAGTCGAAAGCTGCCGGATTGCGGGCCAGCTGGTCACCGGTTCTGGACGTTGCCCGTGATGCCCGGTGGGGTCGCGTAGAGGAGACCTATGGCGAAGATCCCTACCTGGTAAGCCGCATGGGCGTTTCGTGGATTAATGGATTTCAGGGAGAAAATATGATTGCTGTTCCAAAGCATTTTGCCGGTCACGGCGAACCTTTGGGTGGAAGAGACAGTCAGGATGTTGGACTTTCCGACCGGGTGATGCGAAACGTCCATCTGGTCCCATTTCGCGCCGCGATAAAGGAGGCGCAGGCCGGAGGTGTCATGGCTGCTTACGGCACATGGAACGGTGTTCCGGATAATGGTTCCACTGAGCTTCTTCAGAAAGTACTTCGCGAAGAATGGGGGTTCAAAGGTATTGTGATTTCTGACTGTGGCGGGATCGAGAATTTTGTCCGGAAACAGTCAACAGCTACAGATCTGATGGATGCCAGTGCGATTGCAATTATAGCGGGTGTCGATATCGAATGTGGTTCAGCTTATGTAAAAGCATTGATGGCTGCCGTGCAGAAGGGGTTGCTACGTGAAAGTGATTTGGATCCGAATGTACGCCGGGTACTAAGGACAAAGTTTATGCTGGGACTTTTCGAAAATCCGGGAACGGGTAAGATGGTTTGGGATAAATTGCCTGAATACGATACCCCGGAACACCGCGCACTCGCCCGGGAGGTTGCCGTACAGGGATCTGTACTGCTGAAGAATAAAGATAAATTGCTTCCTCTTCGTAAAGACCTGAAGACCATTGCCGTCATTGGACCCAATGCCGATGAGGCCCAGACCGGAGACTATTCCGGAAAGAGTTCACCCGGTCAATCAGTTACGGTTTTGACTGCAGTCAAATCACATGTAAGCTCCTCAACAAAGGTGATCTATTCAAAAGGCTGTGATGTTCTCTCACCCGATACTACAAATATTGTCCGGGCAGTGGAAACAGCAAGGCAGGCAGATGCCGTTATCCTGGTAGTAGGTGATTATGGTCGAAACGTACCCAATGCTCTCAAATCAACCACCGGGGAAAATGTGGACGGTGCTACCCTCGAAATTCCAGGCATGCAGCGAAGGCTGATTAAAGCCATCCAGGCTACCGGAAAACCCGTCGTTCTTGTACTGGTCAATGGAAAACCTTTTACATTGGCATGGGAAGATGAAAATATTGATGCCATTTTAGAAACCTGGTTTCCCGGTGAAGAGGGTGGAAATGCTACGGCAGATCTGATCTTCGGCGACCGAAATCCTGCCGGCAGATTACCCATCACATTTCCCCGCCATGTCGGACAGCTACCCCTGCATTATAATTATGAACCTTCAGGCCGTAATTATGACTACTACGACATGCCGTTCAAGCCACTCTATCGTTTCGGAAGTGGTTTAAGTTATACTTCTTTTAAATATTCCAATCTTCAGGCTATCCCTAAAAAAGACAATCCTGGTTATGTGACTGTTAACGTTGATATTGAAAACACAGGTGACCGCGATGGTGATGAAGTAGCACAATTGTATATTACAGATATGCTGACTTCGGTAAATACACCTGTGATTGAACTCAAAGGATTTGAAAGAGTTACTTTAAAGAAGGGTGAGAAGAAATCAGTAGCTTTCGAATTAACCCCTTACCAGCTTTCCTTACTGAACCCGGCTATGGTACGCGTACTTGAACCAGGTATTTTCAAAGTTCATGTAGGAGGCGTTTGTCCGGAGCCTGTTACTGGTTCAACCGAACATAAAATAAAAATCGGATTTAAAGATCCGGTCCAGGGTGTCTCAGGTGAATTTGAAGTACCCCGCAGGTACCAGGCAGATTTTGATTATGATTTGAAAGCACCTGCTGTTGTCAAAGGAGGAGAATCCTTCATGACTACAGTTACTATAAAGAACAATGGTAACCTGCTCGATATTGCAAATATTAAATTGTATGCCGACAAGCTATCTGATACAAGGCGTTTTGAAATTGAACCGGGTGAAACCAAATCTCATACTTTCGATGTCACTTTATATAAGAGTGGTATACAGCAAATTACTGCCATCGTTGGTTCGAAAATTGTAACCCGTTCCGTAAATGTGACTAAGGCCCCGGCTAAACTTACGCTTTCGAAAGTAAGAAGTAGTATTACCGATGACGGTGTGCTGCATTATACAGCCATGGCAGGTAATACTGGCAGCGATCTGTATAAAGGGAGTGTTTCAATCAGTGTGGAGGGTAAAGTAGAGGTCAATCAGCCACTGTCTCTGGAAGCAGGTGCGAAACATGATGTATCCCTTACCTATGATTTCCCCCGCTCAGGCCGGTTCAGTGTGAAAGTCGGAGATGCCGCTGCACAGCAAATGATTGTCCCGGGAGGTATTGGGCTTGCACTCAAAGATCCTTTGGTTTATCTCTCATTTGATGAACAGTTCCCAAATGGAGTAAAAGACCAGATCACAGGTGCTATCTTACCGATGCAGGGTACCCCTTCATTTGTAGCAGGCAAAAATGGAAAGGGATTCAAAACTGGTGATAAGCAGACATTTATCAAAGCCGGTGGACTGGATCTCTATCGCAAACCTTTTACTCTGGCTGCCTGGGTGAATATTGAATCTTTTGAAAACGGCCAGGCTGGTTTATTCAGTGGTCAGGCCCCGATGGGAGCAGATATAGATATCACGGGTACTATCCTGAATGCAGGTATCCAGGATGAAAGCCTCCGGTTAGGATTTCAGGATCGTGACATCAATGGTGGTGCGAAAATCACAACCAATAAATGGACCCATGTTGCCTATACCTATAATCATGAACTGGAAATGGGCTCATTGTATATCAATGGCAAACTTGACAAATCGCTTCCGCAAAAGACCTATGCCGGCCCTCTGGATATGATTGGAAGTTCAATAAAGATGAAACACGGTAAGTACCTCATGGATGAAGTATTGATTACCAAAAGCACACTTGGACCCATCGTTATTAAAGAATTGGCCGATAAGGGAATGGATGCGCTGCAATCAGGCACCATGGTTACAGAATGGAGACCGTTTACATCTGCAGGCAACAAATTGCAGACCTGGAGCGAAGTACCCGAAAACAGCCGTATTACTGTAACAGTTGAAAGTGGAGACGATGCAGGAAAGGTTGTAGATAGCAAAACAATTGTCGTAAAAACAGGTCTTCAAAATAATATCCTGGATAACATGAAACCCGGAACCAAAATAAGACTGTGCGTTCAACTATCGACTACCAAATGGGGGACATTGCCAGTATTGCAAACCGCAATCTTGTCAGGCGCGACAGAATCACAGAAGTGGTCCACAACAGAAGAATGGCAAAAGGGTTCAGCTTCATCTGGTCTTAAGGTAGGATTGTAACTTACCCCCCCTGAAAAACAGGTTAAATACCTACCCACGAATCTGGTATGACTCCCTTCTTATCCGCACTTCACCGGATGGTCTCCCATAGCTGACTCGTACCTCCTCCGTATCCTATATACGGATCTGGTACAGGGTTAAGTATGGGAAGCCTACGGGAAAGGTACGCGATTGATGAGAGTCATAGGGGAGTCTTCTCTGAGTTATCAAGGAGTCATTGAGCCATGGTTGGAGGCAAAAATCCGACTAAAGAAATTGGAGTCAGTTGAGAAATGTTTATTCAAAATTACAAAGGGAAAACTGGTTATGTACAATATTTATCAAAAATTAGTCCTCACACTATTTATTATTCTTATTGGATTCACCTTAGTCAGGAGCCAGCAATATACGGGCTCAACTATTCTGGATGGCGGATGGAAACTATGGCTTGATCAGAAAGCAGAGTGGAAAAATGACCCTTTGTTTTTACCTCCGGGTGATGTTTCAAAAATGCCATACCATGCTCCTACATGCGGTTGGGGATCGCTTTTCACCAAAAGCCTGCCCGCTCAACAGGCAAAACAGATTTATGCTGATGCCTCTTTGTCGATGGATGTCAGCGTGCCAGGCACTGTTGAACAGTATTTTTGGGATGCCGTTTCAGGAAGCAGAAAGGGATTGGGAAATACAGGCGATTATATTGGCGTGAGCTGGTGGGGACGGGACTTTAAGGTGCCACAGATCGAAAAAGGTAAACGGGTGAAATTATTCTTTTCAGAAGGAGTTCGCCAGCGGGCAGAGGTGTATATCAATCAAAAACTGGTTGGATATGAACTGATTCATCAAACTCCTTTTGATTTGGATATAACTGATTATGTGAATTATGGAGCATCAAATAAACTTGCAGTCCGTTTAACAGATCCCAGTGGAAATTTTAGCTGGGGTGATTATACTGCAGTTGAGTGGGGCGATTATCTGTTCCCGTTATCGCATGGTTTCGGGGGTATATTGGGACAGGTTAAGCTGAAAATATTAAATGCTGTTCATGTGTCGGATGTGTTTGTCAAAAATAAACCATCCCTAAGAGATATCGATGCCGACATTGAAATCAACAATGAATCGGCTCAACAATTGAAAGGCACTATTGGGGTAGAAATTGTTGAGGCCTGGAAACACAATGCTGCAGTAGCCACACTTAAATCTGTTTATACCGCATCTGCCGGAAAGTTTTCGGTTGATGCCGGTAATCTCCAGAAAGTTTCGATCAGCGCAAATGTACCCGGGGCAGTGCTTTGGGGGATCAGGGATGCAAACCTGTATAACCTGGTCGTTACCTTAAAAGATGACAAGGGTGGCGTGATCGATCGTTACACACAGCGGTTTGGATTCCGGTTTTTGAGTGTAGTAGGTTATGGCACCAATGCCCGCCTCTTCTTCAACGGAAAGCGCACCTTTCTGCTGTCTGCCATTAGTTGGGGTTTCTGGCCCGAGAATGGCATTTTCCCTACACCTGAACTAGCCCGGAAACACATTCAGTCGGCACTCGCTTTGGGCCAGAACATGCTCAATTTTCATCGCTGCCAGGGCAATTCGCTCGTGTTGAATATGGCTGATGAGATGGGAATCATGTATTATGAAGAACCGGGCGGATACAGCAGTTCCAGATTAAAGGAAAAAGATCCCCTGTTGACAAAAATGAAAAACCTGGATCTGGCCAGACAACTGAACAGTCAACGGTTTTTACGCCTGGTGAAACGGGACCGCAATCATCCTTCATTGGTGATTTATAATATGGTGAATGAACCCGGTTGGAATCCTGATGAGCAGGCCAAAAAAGATATGGCAGCAGCCCATCTGTTGGACCCAACACGCTGGATCTCTTATGGCTCTGGTTTTCAGAATCCGGGCAAAGGGGAGCCCAACAAGCTGCATATGTTGCCCTACGATCAGACTCAGAGTGTCTCAGGATTTGTAGATGTTCACAATGCAGGGAACTCTCCGGGTGTGTACATGGATTGCTTTTACAATTCCCCGCTTAGTTTCCGTCGCAATGAACGCAATGAAAACGAATTATTTATTTGGGGTGAGGAAGGCGCAATTGCATCACCTCCACAGCTTGAACTGATCCAGTCGAAAATCGCCAGATCGGGCATCAATGGCTGGGATGGAGCAGATTACAGAGACTGGCATTCTGCTTACACAGACTACATTAAAAATAAAGGGTTGGCCCGTTATTATCCTTCGGTGACAGGACTGATCACCACACTGGGGAATATCATGTATTATGAACATGGCAGGTTGGTTGAAAATGTCAGGATTGCAGATGGGGCCGATGTCAACGTACTGAACGGGTATGAAGACATGAAGAATGATAACTTTTCAGGAGCAGTGGATGTGTACCGGAACCTGAAAGGTGATCCGAAACTGATCAGCCAGTACATGAAACCGTTGTATGTAGCCGTGAAGCTGAGGGACAAAATCGGACATACCGGTGATGTAAACCTTTTTGATATGTTTGTGATCAATGAAAATTCGATTCCTGCCGGAAACTATTTGGTCAGGGCACGGGTATTACAGCCCGATGGCGCAATTAAACAGCTGTTCAGGGGCAATGTCCATGTTACAGGAGATGAAAAGTTCAGCGATCTGGTAACTGAAAAAGTACCGGTCAGTTTAACAGCCGGGAAAGGATACTATAAAATCACGGCTACCCTGCTGAATAATAAGGGGAAAGAATTGGCCACGGGTCACGATGAACTCTTTGCAGTAGATTGGAAATCGGACCGGATCGGAGGCAAGGGTGCAGTTTTGGGTGGAAGCAGTGAATTATTGAGCTTTGTCAAAGATGTTAAAAAGGCGGATGTCGTAGCCTATAAGGATAATCTGCCTAAGTTGGATTATGTCGTCATCGGTGCCATAGATCAAGGCAATACTTTTAAAGCAATCCCCTCTTTCAATTACAGGAGTACTGATGGCAAAACCACCGGTTTAAACCTGGATTATTACCGTGGGAAATCGTTTGACAAGTTACTGGATAAGCGCATCTCAACCGCAGGGATATATTTTGATCTGAAAGGCAAGCTGATCCCGGGATACGATATCCTGGGTGAAAGTGATTTCTCGCTCAGGTGGGAGGGGTACATCGTTTCTGAAGTGAGCGGACTTACCCAGTTTCAGTTTAGTCAGGATGATGGTGCAAAAGTATGGATCGACAGCAAACTCGTGGTTGACTCATGGACAAACGGGCCCACCAAAATCAAGACATTTGATACAACGCTTGAAGCAGGCAAAGCTTATAAGGTCAAAATTGAAGCCTATCAGGCCACCGGAACATGGGAGATTTCATTGAAATGGAAACAACCTTATATGCCATGGGTAGTGGATATCCCCGGACTTTTAAAAAGGGTAAAAGAAGACGGAACGAACCTGGTCATCATTGAAGATGGCGAAAACTGGTCTGAGCAAATGAAAAAATTGAATGCCTTTCCCGATTTTAAAGTTTTTCACCCTGCCAAAACATGGGTAGGCAGTAACTTCTTCGTCCGCAAACATCCCCTGTTTGAAGACTTGCCTGTAAATGGAGGGATGAACTGGGAATACCAAAGAATAGTGATGTATGACGGGCCATCTCATTTCGGATTGTATAACATGCAGGGCGAAGAAGCAGTGGTGTCGCTGGTTGGAGGAAACTCTCACCTGGTGTCAACGTCGGTAGGGATTGTTCCTTACGGAAAGGGCAAGATACTGTTCTCTTCGCTTGACCTGGTCCCGAACTTGTGGTCAGACTTAAAAGCAAGCGCGGTTCCCAGGAAAATATTCTGTAATTATCTGAATTGGGCAGCCGGTCATTAAGCATTCCATTTTAAAAAATATTTTAAAATCGATCATATCGTAAACAGCTATCATCATGAAACATCACTTTTCGATTAAAAACTTATTGGTAATTCCGCTCTTGTTTTTATTGTTTGATCTTACTGGTCAGACAAATCCTGAGCCACTGATCCTTTCCAAAGGCTGGCAGTTGCAGGAAATATCCAAAGTACCCCAATCAGGTGAACTGATTTCACAAAACGGTTATCAGGCTACCGATTGGTACACAGCCACGGTGCCCGGCACCATATTAACCACATTGGTTAACAACCATGTGTATCCCGAACCATTATATGGCGAAAACAACAGGCCCGACATTATCCCTGAATCGCTTTGCAGGACATCCTATTGGTACCGCACAAAATTTACCGTTCCTTCAAGTTATACCGGTAAGAAAATATGGATCAATTTTGATGGTATTAATTACTTAGCCGATGTCTGGGTCAATGGAAAGCGTGTAGGGAATATCAAAGGCGCTTTCATACGCGGGCTGTTTGATATCAGTGCCCAGGTAGAGGCTGGAAAGGATGCGACCCTTGCCGTTTGCATCTCCCCGCAACCCAACCCCGGTATCCCTGCTGAACATACCATGGGAGCCGGTAATGGCCCCATTGGCGGCATCTCCAGAATTGATGGACCTACTTTTGCCTGTTCGATTGGCTGGGATTGGATACCCGGAATCCGAGATCGCAATACAGGGATCTGGCAAAAGGTTTTCCTTTCGGCTTGTGGGCCTGTGGTCATTAAAGATCCCCTTATTACAACCGACCTGCCGTTACCTCGTACAGATGTAGCTTCTGTAACAGTTCAGGCGACTGTTAGAAATATCACAGCTTTAACGCAAAAGGGGGTTCTCAAAGGGAGCTTCGAAGGTGTAGCTTTCGAGAAACCGGTCGAAATACAGGCCTGGGCTACCCAAACCATCACCTTTGATCCCAAAAACTATGCCCAGCTTAAGGTTTCAAATCCAAAGCTTTGGTGGCCAAATGGCTTTGGTGAACCAAACCTCTATTCACTTCATCTCTCCTTCGAAATGGATGGGAAGACCTCCGACACCAGGGATGTTACGTTTGGGATGCGTGAAATCAGTTATGATGCACCCGGTACTGACAACCTCGCACTGAGCGTCAATGGCGTGCGCGTCTTTTGTAAAGGCGGCAACTGGGGTATGGATGAAGCGCTGAAACGGATCCCCCGTGAGCGTCTGGAAGCACAGGTGCGGATGCACAAGATTGCAAACTACACCATGATCCGCAACTGGGGTGGCCAAAGCACCAGCGATGACTTATATGATCTGTGCGACAAATATGGAATCTTGCTTTGGGATGAGTTCTTCCAGTTTAATTCTGCCGATCCACTCGACCTGGACCTCTATCTGGCGAATTGTCGCGACAAGACCCTCCGTTTGAGAAACCATCCTTCCATTGCTGTATGGTGTGGACGCAACGAGGCCTATCCGCCAAAATATATTGACGATGCATTGCATTACTTACTGACCGAACTGGATCCTGACCGTTTCTACCAATCCAATTCAGGTGGTGGACGGGGTTGCAATTCAGGGGGACCCTATGATTGGCAAACACCGGTTGACTATAATCTCTTTTCAGAAAAGAAAAACTTCAACCAAAACGAATCTTTCAAGACTGAGATTGGGGGCATCTCCATTCCCACCCTTGAATCTATCCAGGGCATGATGCCGGAAAAAGATTGGAATATCATCAACGATGACTGGGCCGAGCATGATTTCACTGCAGGCAGTGGCCGTAAATACCCGGTGATCATGGCGAGCCGTTATGGAAAGATTGCCAACCTGGCTGACTTTGTACGCAAAGGTCAAATGATGAATTACGAAGGATATCGCGCCATGCATGAAGGCAGGCAGGCCCAGCTCTTTAATCCGGTTCAGGGGATCCTGACCTGGATGAGTCACCCTGCTCAGCCCAGCTTCGTATGGCAGATCTACCATTACGACCTGGAACCGAATGCCGCCCTCTTCGGAACAAGAAAGGCATGCGAACCGATCCATATCCAGTTCAACGAAAAGAACAGCGGTATTGTCCAGGTGATCAACAATCTTCCCTCTGCACTCACGGGGGCAAAAGCCCACCTCACTATATACAACCTTGATGGTTCTGTTGCATACCTTCACAATTACGATGTGACCGCACCCGCAAGTACAGCCACTACACTGGAAGCTATTGCCTGGCCAACATTCCTTTCACAAGTCCATTTTATCAAGCTTGAGTTGCGCGATGCATCAGGTAAGATATTGTCCGACAATCTCTACTGGCATTCATTGTCGCCGAAGTCGGACGATCTGACTGCCCTGGAATCCATGCCAGTACAAAAACTGGAGGCCAGTGTGATTCGCCATGACGCTCAGGGAAAACTACTTTTGGATGTCACAATTAGTAATCCTGGTTCTCGGGTTGCCCTGATGGCCCATCTCCAATTACGTCGGGGTACTTCCCGCGAAAGGGTGTTACCGGCTTATTATACTGACAACTATATTTCACTAGCCCCTAAAGAAAAGAAAACAATCACGATTGAGGCGGCACTCTCCGATCTGAAAGAAGAAAAACCACTCATTCTTATTGACGGATGGAATGTTGGTGTGAAACCCATCTCATCGAAGACAGTCGATATAATGCTTAATGCTGAAGCCCAGGTGAGTCATTGGCCTGCGACCGGTCTCCCCTTTGCAGAACCAAAGATAGATCCGCAAGATGAGATTCACCTCAATTGCGGCGGCTTTAAACGTGATGGATTTATAGGTGATCCCGGATATCTTGCGGGTTCACCCGGATTTTCTACAGATAAGGTTGACGTGAAAGTACCTTTTGCCGCTCCGGAGTCTATCTATCAGACCGTCAGATGGGGAGATTGTATTTACCCCCTTCCACTGAAGCCAAAATCAGGACAGATTTATACCGTACGTCTCCACTTCGCTGAACTCAATGAAAATTTTCCCGAAAAACGCGTTTTTAACGTAAGCATCAATGGGAAAAACGTGTTGACCGATGTGGATATCTTTAAAGAATCGGGTGGGAAATTCAAGGCATTGGTAAAACAGTTTACCGGAATCGCTCCAGATGGCACCGGAAAGATTACAATTGGTATCGACAAAGGAAAAAAAGGTACCCCACAGATCAATGGCATTGAAATTCTGATCGAAAAATAAAGAGAAATTGAAGGTTACTGGTAACTTTTATTCAGCAAAATGATGAAAAAAACATTTCTTCTGACATTAATACTTTTTATTATTCATGGTGCAAACGCCCAAACAGCAGCTGTCACTTATAAAATGAAGCAGGCTCCCCTGATGACACGATGGTCAGGTGATGTCTCACCAACAAATGCCCTCCCGGAATATCCCAGGCCACAGATGGTGAGACCGAAATGGCTCAATCTTAATGGCATTTGGGAGTTTTCCGCTGCAAACGAGGGGGAATTGGTTCCATTGGGGAAAACTCTGCCCGAACAGATCCTCGTTCCCTACCCGGTGGAGTCACCCCTGTCAGGACTGATGCGAAATGAAGACCGGATGTGGTACAGACGTACATTTACCCTCCCTTCGGATTGGAGCAACCAGCATGTGCTGCTCAATTTCGGGGCTGTTGACTGGAAAGCAACTGTCTATCTGAATGGAAAAAAAGTGGGTGAACATGTGGGAGGCTATTGTGCTTTCACCATTGATATCACCAGCCATCTTCATAAAGGAGAGAACGAACTGATTGTTAATGCATACGATCCGACTGATTATGGCAACCAGCCTACGGGTAAACAAACCCGTCTTCCACGTGGTTACTGGTACACCGCAAGTTCAGGGATATGGCAAACCGTATGGCTCGAAGCCGTTCCAGCCTCATACATTACCCGATTGAAGATGACGCCCGACATTCAAAATAAGAAATTACGGCTCAGTGTCGAGGGAACCGGCAGTGTAAACCAGATCATTGAAGCTGTTGCTTCAGTGAAAGGTAAGATTGTTGGAAAAATCAAAGGTGTGATGGGAAAAGAAATGGACATCTCCATTCCCGACGTGCATTTGTGGTCTCCGGATGATCCCTTTCTGTACGATATCAAAGTCTCTTTAAAAAACGCTTCAGGAATAACAGATGTCGTAACCGGATATTTCGGTATGCGTAGTATCGCAGTCGGCAAGATTGCCGGCATCACCCGACCATTGCTCAACGGTAAGTTCGTCTTTCAAATCGGGCCTCTCGACCAGGGCTTTTGGCCTGATGGTAACTACACGGCGCCAACCGACGAGGCGCTCCGGTTCGATTTGGAACAGGAAAAATTGTGCGGTTACAACATGGTCCGCAAACACATTAAAGTAGAGCCTGCACGTTGGTTTTACTGGGCAGATAAGCTTGGTATCCTTGTATGGCAGGACATGCCCTCGATGACGCCCGGTGGAATTCTCACCGACGGAACCCTTCGGAAAGATCATCACGTGGCAACCGACGAAGATAAAAAAGTGTTTGAGACCGAATATAAAGAAATGATCGACCAGTGTTACAACTCTCCTGCAACCATTGGTTGGGTTGAATTCAATGAAGGATGGGGAGAATACACGGATAAAAACGAGGTCATTCGCCTGGCTAAATGGATCAAGAGCTACGACCCCTCCCGGTTGCTGAATGTGGAGACCGGTGTCGGGAGAGCGGTAGCCGAAGGTGGAGATTGTTATGACTGGCATACTTATCCCGGACCAGGTTCACCACCGACCTCTGATACCCATTATGCCGGTGAAGGCGAATTCGGAGGTATCGGTTTAGTGATAAAAGATCATAGCTGGACACCGGTAAATAAGAGTCAGGATACTGAAGCCAATTATACTGCAAGGTATATCGACATGATCAGCCGGGTTAAGGAACTGATGTACAGTCCTGGCCTGAGCAATGCAACCTACACCCAGATTACGGATGTCGAGA
>JAHEYS010000280.1 GCA_023251475.1 Prolixibacteraceae bacterium | reverse complement strand
TTTTCGAAAAAGGGTAACCGGTTCAACACAATAGACTTTACCATCAGGACCAGCAAACCCAGCAAAAAGCCGCGAATAATAACCCAGATTCGCCCCAATATCGATCACATGATCACCCTTGCTAATTAATTTCGCTACAAAGTAATGACAATCAAAGGTTTTGTTTTTCCTTAGCAATCCCAAAGCGTAAGCGACAAAGAACAGACGGCTCACCACGATCAGATAATTTTTAACACCCAGGATTTTGTACAGCAATTGTTTAATAAACATTCCTAAATATTTTTCATTTTAAATCGGATCACCCGATCTTTGTCACTTTGTTATCCATCAATCTGTATTTTTCGCCACTCTCAGGGCAAACCGCAATCCCTTCATTGTCGAACTTGAGTTTGTGCCCATATTCGCTTACCCAGCCCTTCTGACGCGCAGGATTACCATAGACCAGCGCATAGGAAGGAACCTCTTTTGTAACCACTGCACCGGCGCCGATCATTGCGTATTCGCCAATTTCGTTTCCGCAAACAACCGTTGCATTTGCACCAATGGATGCTCCCTTTCGGACGATCGTTTCCCGGTATTCCTCTTTTCGTTCAATAGCACTTCTTGGATTAATCACATTTGTAAATACCATGGATGGACCAAGGAACACATCGTCTTCGCAGATTACGCCTGTATAGATTGAAACGTTGTTTTGAACTTTTACATTATTCCCCAGCACTACCAATGGCGACACCACAACATTTTGCCCAATATTGCATCTGTTGCCGATTCTGCATCCCGGCATAATATGACTAAAATGCCAGATTTTAGTCCCTTCTCCAATTTCACAATTCTCATCAATTACTGCCGTTTGATGAGCAAAATACTGTATCATAATGATTTAATAGATTGTATTAACGAGTTTACCACGTATTCCTGTTCGCGGGGAGTTATTTCGGTGTGAAGGGGCAAGGCAAGCACCTCCTGGCAAAGCATTTCCGCAACCGGGAAATCCCCTTTTTTATATCCCAAATAGGTATATGCGTTCTGAAGATGAAGTGGAGATGGGTAGTAAATCATCGAAGGAACTCCGGCCTCCCTGAGCAGCTCTTTTATTTTATTACGCCCCGATATTCTAATAACATATTGGTTATAAGTGTGAAGCGAGAAGTCATTCTCAACTGGTCTTGTTACCTGATGCAGATTTTTAAGAAGGTGATTGTAGATATGGCCGGCTTCTGTGCGGCGAAGAAGATAACTCTTCAGTTGCCGTAGTTTTACCCTCAGAATAGCCGCCTGAATGGTATCAAGCCGCGAATTGCACCCAATCATCTCATAGGCATATTTTTGTCCTTGTCCATGCCGGGAGATCATCGCTGCCTTTAATGCATATTCTTCATTGTTGGTTGTTAATGCACCCCCATCACCAAAACATCCCAAATTTTTTGTGGGGAAAAATGAATGGGTGCCAATATCACCCATCGTTCCTGTCATTTTTCTGACTCCATCAGGGAAATAATATTCTGAACCTAGTGACTGGGCATTGTCTTCGATCACTTTTAAACTGAAGCGATCTGCTATTTTGAGTATTGGCTCCATATTTGCAGATTGTCCAAACAGATGAACCACCACAATCGCCTTTGTAAAAGGGGTAATTCTGGCTTCGATCAATTCCTCGTCGATATTGAAGGTGCCTTCCAATACATCAACAAATACCGGTTTTAGACCAAGCAATGCGGCAGCCTCAGCAGAGGCAACATAATTAAAAGCCGGCATAAGAACCTCATCTCCAGGCTGAAGACCGAGTGTTTGATAGGCAATTTGAAGTGCATCTGTACCATTGGCACATGGAACGGAATATTTTGCTTCGGTAAAATCTGCAAGTTCAGTTGCAAAAGCGTCTACCTGCTTCCCGTTTATAAAGGCAGAAGAGTCGATCACCTCCTGAATTGCCTGATCTATTTGGTCCTTTATTTTAAGATATTGCCCGTGAAGGTCAACCATTTTAATTGTATTCCCCATAATCCTTTTTAAATCGCGATTACAAAATTGCTAATAATTTCGCGATTGTTTTGAAAATAGGGAGAATCCATTCCAAATAATGCGAAAAAAACTACTTGTCAATATATATTAATTCCTTCCAAAGTGAATAATCCTTCACATTATACCCCTTCAGGTATATTTTAAAACTGGTGGTTTTACCATAATAACCAGTTACTGAGAACTTGAATTTAAACAAACAAAGACATTTACAAAGACAATCCTGCAGACAACTATCATAAATATAGATATTTACAATATTATCTTTAATTACAGACGAATCTTTTAGCGCTCCACAGCAGTTGTATACCATATCCGCTTTCAGATATAATACATATTGGTCACCTTCAATGGATAACGAATCATTAATTAAGCCGGATGTCGTTTTGAGTGAAGGGTTTTGCGTTGAGAAACAGCCGGAATAATCAACTTTTGTAATCAATATGCCGGATGCCAATTCTGTTTCACGTTCATCACAGGCCAATAAAATCAATAACACCATCGAAATCGAAAGAATTACATTTTTCATACCCCCTCTCCTTTCCGGAAGTGCCCACCTTTAATGTGATATCAAAATTACCACTTTTATTGCAGAATTCTCCTATCATCTTCATTGGACCATACGATCCAGAACGGCAGCAAGATTAGCAGTGAGATTTTGCCTTGTATATTTCTCTATCCCTTTGGGATTAATAGTCAACGTATTGTGTAAATAGTTATCATACAACTCTAAAACATTTTTTTTGATCGCTTCCAAATCGTCATACTGAGCAATATAACCTGCCGCTGCATCTTCAATTATCATGGCCAGATCTCCGTCAGTAGGTCCAATAGTAAGAATTGGTCTCCCTGATGCCAGGTATTCAAAAAATTTACCCGTGAGTATTCCCTTAGCATTAGGGCTGTCCTTATTAATTGCCAGTAGCGGCACTGCCGTTTGTTTCAGCAGCGTAGCCACCTTGTCGTGGGGTACATAATCAATCAGGACAAGATTGTCAGAGAGGTTGAATTCCGACAGGTTATCAATTACTTCGCTGGTTACTTTTCCAACTAATTTTATTTCAAGGTTATTCCTGAAGTTGGGAACAGTATCACACAATTCTGATAATATCTGCCATAATCCCTTCAAATTTATACCTGGTGGCAGTGTGCCGATGTGTGAAATAGAGAATCCGGCATCACGGTTCACCTCATCAACTACCATATCAGCAGGATCGAATCCATTGGTAATCACATGTACATTAGCACCTCCCAATTTTTCATAGTTTTTCTGCATCTCACGGCTTACGACGACCATTGCACTGCAGCTCTTTACTGTCATCAATTCAAGCTTCTTATGCCTGCGATCAGCAAAAGGGGATATTTTTAGGTCCTTGTAATAATCGATATCGGTCCACGGATCACGGAAATCGGCCAGCCAGGGAATATTGAGACGCGCTTTTATCTTTAGTGCAATCAGGTGCATCGAGTGAGGCGGTCCGGTGGATACGATTGCATTAACCTGATGATCCTCAAGGTATTTAGTAAGATATCTTACAGATGGGTTTATCCAGAATTTGCGGGCATCGGGGATAAAAAGATTTCCACGGATCCATACTGATAGCTTTTCAACCAGTCCCGGTGACTTTTTGGGTATTGACAATCCGGTATTGAGGTATTCATTACTCTTTTTCCCTGTCATTTTTTTATAAAACTCATAGGGTTCCCATATAGGGGTCATCAGCACTTCAATGCCTTCCGGAATATCCCTTGCCAAAGTATCATCTATCACCGGAAATCCGGGATTAGATGGCGTATAAATTACCGGTTCCCAACCAAATTCCCGAAGATATTTCACAAACTTGAGCCATCTTTGTACTCCAGCCCCACCGCTTGGCGGCCAGTAATAGGTAATTATCAGCACTTTACGCATCAATCTGTATTTCTTTAGCAAATTATCATTCTCAATAATCCTTAATACCCTTAAAAATATTTTTAACAGGAATGGTAGCTATAAAATCTTTAAGGTAAAATGGCTCATAATAAGCCACATCTGCAAATTTCTGTAATCTGAAGTCCCGTTCAGCCAGTGGAACCATATTTTTTGCCGATGTAAAAATATTGTCAATAAAGATCGCGTTTGGATGAGTAATGGCATTCTTGAATTTTTGGGATCCATTCCCAAAAAAGAAAACAGAGTTGTGCTCAAGAAATGGAAGATAGGATTGGTGATCCAATATATCAGCTTGTATTCCATGTATCTGTTTTCCTGATCTATCATAAAAGGAGGTGTAAACTTCCATTCTTCTGGCATCAATCATTGGACAGAAAAGGATATTCTCGGATTCAACCGGATGAAAATTCTTTAGGTTATTAATCACATAATTTGCCATTGCCTCCAGTGAAGTGATGGCAATAAGGGGTAAATTTGAGGCATAGCATAACCCTTTTGCCACAGAGACTCCAATGCGTAAACCGGTATACGATCCCGGGCCTCCCGCGACAGCAACGGCATCTATTTTTCCCATCGTGACATTGGATCCCGCCAATAGTTCTTCAATAAACAAAGTTAAAAGCTTTGCATGATTCTGTCCTGAGAGATCTTCACGCATACCAATAACCTCTCCGTCAAGTGCCAGCACCACGGAACACACCTCTGTCGAGGTTTCGATATTTAAAATCATTGCCATACCGACTTTTTTTACAAAGATGAGAATTATTCAAAAAGATTAATCATTTTCGAACATTGTTTGTTAATCTTGTAAAATCAGGTAATAAGTTTGTTTTGGTGACTAACTCACAATCTCAGTCTTACCTAAAAAAAACCAGTTAACGATTAGATATGCTAAAAACAGTTATTATAGATGATGATTATGTGTCGAGAATGATTTTGAGAGATATGCTCGAAAAATTTCTTGACAACGTGAAAATTATAGGGGAAGCCGGTACGGTTTCCGACGGGGTTAAATTAATTGAAGACACTGATCCTGAGCTTGTTTTATTGGATATCAGCATGCCCGATGGAACCGGTTTCGATCTTCTGGATAAATTGAAATCCATTAACTTTAAACTAATCTTTATCACCGCTTACAGTGAATATGCCGTAAAGGCATTCAAGTATTCCGCCTTTGACTATATCGTTAAGCCGCTAAACGTCGATGAACTGACAAAAGCGATCATGAGAATCCCTCTTATTAAACAGATTGATAATAAAGTAAGCGTTACTACGCTGAAAGAAAATCTGCTCGCTTCAGGAGAGAGTTCCTCCAAAACTGTTGCATTGCCCGAAATCAACGGTTTTGCAATCGTTAATATTGACGATATTGTAAGATGTGAGGGGAAAAGAAATTACACCCGTATCATCTTTAAAGAGGCTTCAGAGAAAATAGTAAGCCGGACCCTGCTCGAATTCGAACACCTTCTGGCTCCCCTGGGATTTGTCAGAATTCACAGGAGCCATTTGGTAAACATTATCAACGTGGTCAGATACCTCAAATCTGAAGGTGGAATGGTGGAACTTAAGACCGGTGAACTTCTAAAAGTTTCCCCAAAGCATAAGGAAAATTTATTAAATAAGCTTTTGTTTAATAAATTATAATCTAAATCCACTTTAATATTCTGAAATCCTGCCGATTAGGCAGTTCACTATTCTTAGGAAAAATACGAAGGCCATAATTATAAGAACCCGGTTTGGTCAATGTAAGATTAAGCGCGTAATGGGTTAATCCGTTTTCGACCTTTCCTGAGGTAAATTCATGTCTTTCGACAAATTCCTGCTGCTCAGATCCTGTGGCAATAACCACTTCAATACCTATTTCATTAGGAGTCAAACCTTTGATATCAAGAACAATATTTGACGGGTATGTTTGACCCATTCTGTAAGTATTGGTTATTCCGTCAGCAAGTTGAATATTAACAACCTCGATATCATCCCACACAGCCAGAATTCGTTCCTTCCATGCTGCCATCTCCTTTGCTTTGGCAAAATTATCCGCCTTTAGCTTTTCCAATCTCGCAGCCAATGGAATATAATAACGATTGAAATAATCCTTCATCATACGTCGTGTGGTAAAGTGGGGAACTACCTCGGCGAATGTGTTTTTAATAAAATCGACCCATAAAATAGGAATTCCCTTGTCGTTGCGGTAATAATAGGCAGGGACAATCTCATTTTCAAAGATCCCGTAAATAGCTTCAGCATCCAGTTCGTCCTGCAATTCCTGATTGTCGAAAGTCTTTTCAAGGGGAAGTGACCAACCTGCATCTTTTTTATACCCTTCCACCCACCATCCGTCAAGCACGGAGAAGTGAAGTGTTCCATTCATCACTCCCTTTTCTCCCGATGTACCTGAAGCTTCAAGTGGACGGGTTGGTGTATTCATCCACACATCGCAACCCTGTACCAGCATTTTAGCCAGGTTCATATCGTAATTCTGAATGAAAAGGATACGACCAATAAATTCAGGACGTTTCGAAATATCAATAATAAATTTGATCAGGTCCTGGCCAGCCTTATCGGCAGGGTGCGCTTTACCGGCAAACAGAAATTGTACCGGGCGATCAGGATTATTTACAATCCTGGCCAATCTTCCCAAATCACGGAATAGCAGGTGAGCTCTCTTATAGGTTGCAAAACGACGTGCGAAACCAATGGTCAGCGCTTTGGGGTTTAATTTAGAGGTGGCTTCGGCAATATATTTAGGATTTTCATTTCGCTGGATATGGGTATCAGAAAAACGCTGTTTGATATAGTTGATCAACCCCTCGCGCAAATTTGATTTCGTTTCCCATATCTGGTTGTCCTGAACTTTATAGATATTTCGCCATGCTCTTGATTCTTCATCTTCTTCATAATCATGAATATCTTCGGCAAGTGCTTCTGGCTTCAGAAATTTATCATGAATCGATTTCCACTCCGGAGCAGCCCAGGTAGGATAATGCACTCCATTGGTAACATAGCCAACATTCTCAAGTTCCTCTGGCAAAAAGCCCTTGTACAACTCTGAAAGCAACCCTTTGCTGATCTTTCCGTGCAGCATACTAACCCCATTGATCTCCTGGGAAAGGTTTGAAGCGAGGTAACTCATATTAAAATGGTCCTCTTGAGCTGCCGCTTTTCCAAGAAAAAGAAAATCGTCGAGTGATATTCTCAATTTTTGAGCCATATTTCCCATATACAACTTGAAGAGCTCAACATGGAAGGAGTCATGTCCAGCAGGTACCGGTGTATGAGTAGTAAAAAGGGTGGACACCCTGATCATCTCCTGGGCTTCAGCAAACGTTAGGCCCGAATTTTCCATGAGATTCTTTATCCTTTCGAGCCCTATAAAGGCAGCATGACCTTCATTACAATGGTAAATATCTGACTTAACTCCTATCTTTTCCAATAGTTTTATCCCTCCCAGACCAAGCACCATCTCCTGTTTCAGCCTATTTTCATTGTCACCACCATACAGGTGATGTGTGATAAATCGGTCGGGATCCTGATTCGCATCAAAATCAGTATCAAGTAGATACAATAATATATTGCCTATTTTTACAGACCAGGCATGAGCATACACCGTTCTTCCGGGCATATCAATTCCGATTGTAATCCAGGTACCGGTCTCATCCATTACCGGCTGAATTGGGATCTTTGAAAAGTGCTCAGCATCGTATTGTGCAATCTGATCCCCCTGTCCGGAAATAATCTGCTTAAAATAGCCAAATCGATAGAGTAACCCAATACCAGTCATATCTACTTTGGAATCACTTGCCTCTTTTAAAAAATCACCCGCCAGAATACCAAGTCCTCCGGAGTAAATTTTAAGACTCGAATGAAGTCCGAATTCCATACTAAAATAAGCTATTTTTGGACCACGAAGGGTCTGACGTTCAGCAAGATATTTCATTAGCTGGGTCTCGACTGCCTTCATTCTTAGTATAAATGATTCATCCGATTTTAAGGCATCAAAACGTTCAAGACTCGTCTCCTCAAGTAATACAATGGGATTATGCTGACAAGCTTCCCAAATGACCGGATCAATCTCATTAAACAAAGCCCTCGCAGAATCACTCCAGGCCCACCAGATATTTCGGGATAATTCCCGCAAAGGTTGGAGTTTTTCAGGCACATTTGATTCAACAATTATCTTTTTCCAGGTGGGACCAAAATTTTCAGCTTGCCTGATTTTATATCCTTGAGTTTCCATTTACACAAATTTTAAAGTAACAATAAAATAAATTATTCATTATTACCTGAATAATGATTAACTGCAAATTTAACGTATTCTGAATCAACGCTAAAATATTTCCCCTATTGTTAATGATTTAATAAACTTAAGCCATAATGAATTTATGTTATTATCTTATATATCAGGTAATTGGCAATATTATCTTGTGGTTCTGATCACTCCCCTGAAATAGCCGATTGATTCAGCAATTCCCATAAAGGGATCACCCATATCTTTCTCGTGTTCGAGACTGCAAACGCCGGTATAACCCACTTTTCGAAGCATACGGACAAATGCCGGGAAATTTATTACACCACGGCCAACTTCAAGTGAATATCCCAGTTTGGTACGTCCTGTGACATCCTTGATGTGGATATCGAACACGCGCGACTTGTAAAGTTTAAGATCGGCAACAGGATCTTTTCCGTTTCGTGTATCATGACCAATATCGAGGCACATCCCGATCCGTGGATCGAGGTCTTTGACATGGTTCCAAACGTCC
>JAHEYS010000279.1 GCA_023251475.1 Prolixibacteraceae bacterium | reverse complement strand
GAGGATCAGCGCTGAAAATGATATGGATAAAAATTTCTTCATCTGAAAACAGAAACAAATACCTTCTAAAATAGTTCTGCAAATATGACAAAAATCTTTGGAGAAAGTTGTTTAATTATTCCAAAATATGTTTTATCGCTTTTGGAAAGTCGTTGGATTTGGTGTTCCCTGCACTTTTTGGCTTCAACTATTTCCGGTTAACCTCGCTTCTACGGGCAGATCCATTATCTTTGCCCCCAAAATAATTAAGGTGATGAACAAAAAAGAAGCACTGGCAGTTCTCCATACTCAGACCGAAGGGATACCCTTTGAAGCACTTGAATTTTTAATGAACCTTCCGTATGATGAAGACCTTGAAAACAAAATAATCTTTCATCTGGATAATGCCTATGAAGAACGGATTTCAATGCTGAATAAAAGCCTGCCCAATTTGCCGCTCTGGTATGCGATTCTTGCCGAGGTTCATTCTACTATAAAGATTCTCCCTTCAGTGATCCACCTTTTTACCACTGCCGACTCGCCCGACTGGGATCTGCTGGACGAGCAGGGACTTTTTCTTGTGGGAATGTTTTCGGAAAGATACCCCCAAACTGTCAAAACTTTCATAGATGCCATCGAAAAACAGGTTTCGAAAAAGAGCAATGCCCCTTATCTTTTCCTTTACGATTCGATCTATTTTGCCAAAGATGAACTGCATGGAGCACAGATCTCCCGGTTGCTCGGTAATCCTGATACAGGCTGGAAACCGTTACTGGCGGTGCATGTGGCAGAGGCCCGGTTAAACTCCTGCCGAAATGAGGTCGCAAAGCTTCACGAATCGTTTCTCCCGTTCACCCAAAAAGGGACAAACGAGAATCTTATTCGCGAAGAACTTCAATATGCAATCGAATTATTTGATGATGAGACACATCAACCGGGCTGTTATTATCATCAGCGCGGAGATTGGAAGAATCATTACAAAAATGCAGAACAGCTTTTCGAAGAAGAGAATCCGATGCTTGCAAATATCTTCAGTAACGTGGGACGTAACGATAGCTGTCCATGTGGATCAGGCAAAAAATACAAGAACTGTTGCTTAAAAAATTAGATCTTTTGTCCGGACTACCGTAGCAAACTCACCATTTAAACTTGCCATGGCTGTGTCATGCATAAGTTCAGCTGAAAACTCCTCCCCATTAAATCCTTTTTTGTTAAACGTTGCAGTGGCATCATATACAACATATGTCTCAAAGCCATAATTAGCAGCCATCCGGACGGAAGTAGAAACACATTGATCAGTTGTCAAACCAATAATTACCAGTTTTTTAATGCCAGCATTATCAAGCCTTTGCCTAAGGTCAGTCCCAATGAATGCGCTGTTTACATTTTTTTTGATAATTGGTTCTCCTTCAATGGGCAAAACCTGATCCTTAAATTCATTCCCCGGATTTCCCTCCGCCAATCTTGAACCTGGATTTGAAGAGCAATGCTTAATATGATAAATAGGCAATGAATGTTTCCGCCATACCCTGAGCAAACTTGCGGCATTTTCCTCTGCATCCGGATTGTTCCGATGGCCACCCCAGTAGTCAGGGTCATCGAATCCTTTTTGAATATCAATAAGAATGAGGGCTGGGTTTTCGTGTGCTAATATGCTCATAATATATTCTTTATGATTTACCAATTATTTTCTTGCCAATTGCTTGTATGGAATAAATAACCACCAGATCACCAATACTTCAAATTGCGCCAAAAGCTTAACAATCATATACTTTGACGCAATATTTGGTTGCTGGCGTATTGCCGTCACCTATTTAGAGTGGAGTCAGCCAGGGTCGAATAACCCGTTCAAGCGTCTTCTCCCCCTGCATGAACGAGAGAAATATCCCATAATTGGTGATGGGTATTCCCGTTGCACCCAGATCACGGAGACGGGCCGCCATGCGCTGGTTGGAGATCATACATCCACCGCAGTGTATCACAAGCCGATACCGTTTCATATCGGGTTCATCGACAAACTCCCGCCCGAAAGCATGATTGACAATCACCCCGGGATAAAATTTTTTAAGGAGGTTGGGAATCTGTACCGTTCCGATATCCTCCTTAATGCGGGAGTGATTACAAGCCTCAGCAATTAAAAGTTGATCCCCTGGCTTCAAATCACTTAATATTTTAATTCCATCCACAAAATCGGTTAACCTTCCCCTGCTCATATAATTGATCATCATGACCGAAAATGTGGTTAAAGCCATATCGGCAGGCGCCCATACTTTCATAATATCAATAGCCTGCGAATCGGTGATAATTGCCCTGGGTCTTTTCGTAAAGCTATTCAGGAAATCGTTCCATCTTTTCATTTCAGAAGCATCACCCGACCTGGCTTTGGTGAGATTCATCCTGTAGGAAACAGGGAAGCCCCATTTTCGGGTGATGAACTCCTCTGCCATGGCCTGAGGTCGGAGAAATCTTCCGGCAGGCGTTTCCTCATCCATCGGTATGTTCAGAATATAGAATTCCCCTTGTTCCACGAAGGGCAGCAATTCGAATGCGGTATTCCTGGGAATATAATAGCTGAGAATGGCATCGAGCAATGGCTTGCGGTATTGAATATCCAGCGCATTGAGGACAATACCATAGTTAATTCGTGGTAAGGTGAGTAATGCGTCAACCTTTGGAATATAATCCCTGTCACTGTTATGGAAAAGATTATAAACAGCAATTACCTGCTTTTCAAGTCTTCGGGCTTCCTCAAGAATCAATCGTTCAGTTTCAAAATCCAACATTGAAGGATCGATAACCAGCAACACAAGATCACACTCCTTCAAGGCACCAAGGCTCTTTTCCCTTTTTTTATCTCCCAGCAGATCCTTTTCGTCAAAACCAGCTGTATCAATAATTTTCACAGGACCCAGACCATGAATTTCAGCCAGTGCAATTTTGGTATCGGTCGTTGTACCGGGTGTGGGATCAACAATGGAAGTCTCCTGTTGGGTAAGAAGGTTCATCAGGGAGCTCTTCCCTGAATTCATCTTCCCGAAAATCCCAATGATATCGCGCTCAGTCATATTTATCATTCACTCGTTCATGTAAAGTAAATAAAAAAAAATGACAACCGCCAAACTGACCCGGAAACTTCTGATTAGGCGGACTTTATATTTTTTCTCAGCCTGTTGAGAATCCAGGCTGATCTTTGGATTGCTTCATCTACGTCAGTGAGTATTTCTAAAACGTATAAAAAAGTTTATTTGCAGAATATCAAATATTTAACACTTCCGGACTGTAATCATGAAGTAAAAGTCATTGATGTTGGGAAAATTTATGGTAATTTCCGGCGAAAATAGTGTGCTTATTTATTTACCGTCAGTCGGGCTAAGGTACATCAAACTGATTAACAAATTGTAATATTAATTCAATTAAGATTTGGTTTGATTGATCCTGTTCATAAATTAATCTCTTTATCATGAAATCAGTCAATTATTTATTATTCAGCTGTTTGTTTATTATTATCCATCCCTTTTCCCCTGTTGTCAAGGGGCAATCTCCTGTAAAACACATTGCTTCCGATACTTTCAAACCCGGCGAGGTCTGGCCCGACAAGGACGGCAATCATATACAGGCGCATGGAGGTGGGATCATCAGGATTAAAAACACCTACTTCTGGTATGGCGAACAGAGGGGCAAGGGGCTTGATCCCAAATATCGTTATGTCAGTTGTTATTCTTCGAAAGACCTTCTGAACTGGAAATTCAGGGGCAATGTAGTTAAAATGTTACCTCCCGATTCCCTTACTGCATATTGGGTACTCGAACGCCCCAAGGTTTTCTACAATGCAAAATCCAAAAAATATATCATGTATTTTCATGTGGATGACCGGAATTATAAGGTTGCCCAGGTGGGAATTGCGGTATCCGACAAGCCGGATGGGGAGTACAAATTCGTTAAGAGATTTCGCCCTCTTGGGCACGAAAGCCGCGATATTGGCCAGTTTATTGATGACGATGGTACCGCTTACCTTGTTTTTGAGGATCGGCCGTTTGGGTTCAGGATTGCCAGATTATCTGATGATTATATGGATGTCGAAAAGGAGATGACCCTCGTGAAAGCCCATATGGAAGGCGGAGCAATTGTGCATTACAATGGTTTATACTATTCAATAGGCTCGGCGCTGACAGGTTGGAATGCCAATCCCAATAAATATTCGACTGCTCCAACGCTTGAAGGACCCTGGACCGAATTTAAGGATATTGCACCCGTTAAGACCAATACCTATGGATCACAGTCAACGATGTTGATCAAGGTGGTGGGGACTAAAAAAACTACGGTAATCTTTATGGGTGATGTCTGGAAACCCAAGACCCAGTACGATTCCCGTTATATCTGGATGCCGCTGGAAATTGGTGACGGCAAATTGTGGTTACCTGAGCCAAAGCCCTGGAAATTAAATATTAAAACCGGTGAAACGCAGATCCTTTTTTAAAAATATCACTTTGGGCTCCACCGGCCTTATCCTGATTCCGGGTATCGTGAAAAACGCTTATCCCGCATCGGCTGCCGATTGGACTCAGTTGGAAAACCTCTTCCTTCATCCACCTGACAGCGCCCGGCCATGGGTATTCTGGATGTGGATGAACGGGAACATCACCAAGGAGGGGATCACCCTGGATCTCGAAGCGATGAAACGGATGGGAATCGGAGGTGCAATCTGTTTTAACAGTGCTGTAGGCATCCCTCGCGGTCCGGTTGATTATGCCGGCGAAGCGTGGATGGATGCCACTGAATTTGCAATAAAGGAGGCAGATCGGTTAGGGTTGCAGGTCAGCATACACAATTCCCCTGGCTATTCGGGATCAGGCGGCCCGTGGGTCACGCCTGAGATGAGCATGCAACAACTGGTCTGGACCGAAACCCAAATCAAAAATCAGCATTCAGTCGAAATTCATCTTCCACAGCCGTTTGCCCGGATGGGTTACTACCGCGATGCGTTTGTACTCGCGTATCCTTCCCTTGAAGCAGAAAATGGTCTGATGCGGGAGAGACTGATCCGGTTTATTGCTGATGGAAAGGAAGTTGAAAAAGATATCTTATGCGACGGGAATTCAGGAACTAAAATCAGGTTAGCCCCTTCAGATGGCCAATCCTCCTTTTTACTGATGGAATTTGGCGAACCTTTTGAAGCCCGGTCAATCACCATTACCCGGAAGGCGGAGATCCCCCGTGATTTGTTCGATGGTCCGCGTGACCATCCACCCCATTTTGATCTTGAGAAATCGGATAACGGACGTGAGTTCATCAAAATTGCCGCTTTCAATTGCCCGGAATTGCGGGCGATGGATACCCCTGCCATGCAAAATTTCAAAGCAACCAAAGCAAAATACTACAGGTTAGTCACCTCCGATCCAACTTGGGTATCAGGAGTTGAGCTGCATTCTGCTCCCCGACTGGCGGGATGGCCTGGCAAAACCAGTTGCACCCATGGCAACTTTATTGGAAATGAGGCAGATGTGAGTGATCAGTTATTGATTGATCCAAAGTCGGTCATCGATTTAACATCCCTTATGGATCAAAACGGGTTTCTGAAGTGGGACACGGGCTCACGTGGCAACTGGACAATTGTGCGGATAGGTCACACCACTACGGGAGAAGAGCCGGCTGCTCATCCCGATGCAGGTAAGGGGCTGGAAATAGATAAGTTTCGGAAAGAGGCGCTCGATTTCCATTTTGAGAAATTCTCAATGCCTTTGGTCAACCGTTTATTAAAATATAAGGGCAAAAGTTTTGTTGGCTTTACGATCGATTCATGGGAGGCGGGAAAGCAAAACTGGACGGTTGGATTCCCCCGTGAGTTTGAGAAACTCAGAAAGTATAAACTAGCGCCATGGCTACTGGCAATGACCGGAAGAATTATCGGAAATGTGGATCAAACCGAACGTTTTCTCTGGGATGCGCGAAAAACGCAGGCTGAATTGCTGTCGGCTAATTATTACGGTCATTGGCAGGATTGGAGTCATAAAAACGGATTACAATTCTATGCAGAACCTTACGGCGACGGCAATCTTGACAGCCTTGAAATTGGCAGATACCTCGATATTCCAATGGCGGAATTCTGGTCCAGGTATTTTTATGGCAGCGATGCGACGTCAAAACAGGCTGTCTCACTGGCCCATGTGTACGGCAAACCACTTGCTGCCGCCGAAGCATTTACGGGTATGCCTGCAACTTCCAAATGGACCGACTACCCTTTTTCCCTGAAAGCTGAAGGGGATTGGTTCTTTTCACTTGGCATCAACCGCCTGGTATTTCATACCTTTGTACATCAGCCTTATACAACCGGTTTCCCGGGAATGATGATGGGTCCGTTCGGGACGCATTTTGACAGGAATAACTCATGGACTGAACAGGCACAAGGATGGACCGGCCATATCCGGCGTGCCCAATACCTGTTACAACAGGGTCTCACGGTTGCGGATGTATGTTATTTTAAAGGTGACGAACCGCAAACGGGAGTCCCCGATATCTATCCAATGATGCCTGAAGGTATCGTGGGAGATGTTGTTGGAAGAGATGCACTGTTCAGCCAATTCTCCATTCAGGATGGAAGGATCGTATTACCCGACAGGATGAGTTACCGTATTTGCATTATGGCCAATATTCAGGCTATTTTACCAGACACCTTGAGACGTCTCAAAGAATTGGTCAGTCAGGGTATGGTGCTCGTGGTCAACAGTAAACCCAATATGAGTTTGGGTCTAACAGGAGGTGATGAGGAGGTGAAAAACCTGACTGATCTGGTTTACGGAAAACTTGATGGAATCATTACTAAACAGGTTCAATCAGGTAAAGGAAAACTCTTTTGGGGAATTTCGATCCGTGAAGTATTGGAACAATTATCGGTGCCACCTGATTTTTTGTATTCCGCAGAAAACCAGGATGCCATAATCCATTACACCCACAAAACAATCGATAATACTGAGTTTTATTTTGTGGCGAATCATCGTCGCCGGAAAGAAAATATTGTTTGCTCGATCAGAGCTGGTCATATGCAACCCGAAATCTGGAACAGCGAAACAGGTGAAATCTTTAACGTTGCAGGCTTTAAAACGGTGAACGGACGCCTCCAAATGCCAATGGAATTGTCGCCGGCAGGATCGGCATTTATCATTCTCAGAAAAAAAGCAGCGACGGGTATTTTGAACCACATCTCGAAAGACGGGGTGGTCTTATATGACAATCGCAGTTATGCAAAACCGGATGCCGCCCGGTTTGAAAACGTCCGGAATAGCTTCACCATATCACTGTGGATCAAGCCTGACACTTTTGCACACGGTGGACGAAGCATGCTGTTTCATCCTTCAGAAGGTGAATTAGTTTACGGTCCGGGACATGCTGTTTGTGGTCTTGGCGCGGGGCAAAATGGTGTATTTGTGTACGAAAAAAGCAGGGGCAACGCACGCAATGTATTGATTTATAATGGCCAGATCACTGGCTGGACCCATTTGGCATTATCCTGGCAACAGGGCGTACCGGCATTATTTCTGAACGGCAAAAAGGTGATTCAGGGGGTAAATTCGGGCATGATCGTTCATCCGGGATTGGAATCCATCGTGTCAGATGATCAGTTCACGACACAATTCGAAGGTAATTTCACCAAACCGGAGCTGCACAGAACAACGCTAACAGCTAAGGAAGTTGATATTTTGTATCAAAAAGGGTTACCTGATCCCAACTTATTAACACCAGCTACATTCAAAATCAGTAAAGCTGGAAAATTAGTCGCCAGCTTCCTCCAAAACGGGACCTATGAAATGGTAAAGAGTTCCGGGATAAAAGAAAAAATCAGCGTAATCAGTTGCGAAGAAAAAATTCTTGTCGGATCATGGAAGGTTGGTTTCCCCAAAGGCAGTGGAGCTCCGGGGCAAATAGAACTGACCAGCCTGGTCTCGTTAATTAAATATGATGACTTCAATGTCAGACACTTTTCAGGAACATGTACCTATGCTCATCAAATCAACCTGGCTTCCACAGATTTTACAACAGGAAGAAAATTTCTGCTGGACTTAGGTCGTGTTGAAGTGATTGCCAGGGTGTTTATTAACGGTAAGGAAGCCGGCCTGTATTGGAAAGAGCCTTTTGTGGCTGATATCACCGGATTGGTAAAACCAGGGGAAAATGATCTGAAGGTGGAGGTGACCAATCTGTGGCCCAACCGCCTGATCGGAGACGAGCATTTGCCGGTTGAAAATGAATACACTAAAGATCATTTCATTACCAAACTTCCTGAATGGTATATTAAAAATCTATCAAAACCTGGCAAACGCTTCTCATTCGCGGTATGGCACAACTTCGAAAAAACCGATCCGCTTTTGGAATCAGGTTTGCTCGGTCCCGTGAAACTGATTTTAGGAGAGGAACGGATTCTTAATGGGTGGGAGACCTGACCGGTTTTGAATATCTGTCAGGGCTGAATAAAGAATAAAATTGCAATTTCATGTTAAAACTAAAATAAGATGAAAACTTTTTCCGGAAAATTTTGGATTGCCATAACAGCTACAACTTCATTCCTTTACAGTCAGGCAACTTATGCCCAAAAAGTACTTTCAGCGGTAAAACCATCTTGTGTTTCTCAGGTTTGGAATGCGGATAATGGCGACGGAACCTATTCCAATCCCATCCTGCATGCCGATTATTCCGATCCAGATGTTATTCGTGTTGGTGACGATTATTTCATGACCGCCTCAAGTTTTAATTGTTCACCCGGTTT
>JAHEYS010000278.1 GCA_023251475.1 Prolixibacteraceae bacterium | reverse complement strand
TGGTAATCCTGTTGCAAGTAAAGAATTGATCAGGAAGCTGAAATTCTCTTCTGCAAACATTACCAGGTTATTTTCTGTTCTGAAAGATTCCCTGATTCCTGAGTTCAGGCGATAGAGGTCGGCGCCCGTAAAGAGCTGATCAGTTTCACGGTAAAACCTGCCATTAAAAAGATGAAAGCCCCCTTTCATGTGAAAATAATTTGTATATAATTTGTTTTTTAAATATCACACCATACGTATTCACCTCTGGTTGGACTGAAAGTCAGCCGGATTTTTAATTCGGGCAATCATCTCACATCATGATCCTTCCGAAGAGCAGGCCGAGGAACTCATTAAATAATGAAGGTCTTAGAATTACCGGGAGGAAAAACCCGAAGATTGCTCCCAGGAAATGGGCATCATGCGCGATATTATCCATTTTTTTTGTACTCATATAATAGGAATAATAGAGGTACAGACCGCCGAAAATTATTCCGGGGATGGGTAAAATTCCGAAAAAGTAGATGTTGCTCCAGGGGTTGAAAAAGATAGCCGTGAAAAGAACGGCAGAAACAGCACCCGATGCCCCTACAGCGTTGTAATAGGGATTCTCCTTTTGTTTGTACAGTGACCATAGGGTTGAAAAGGCCACGGCGCCAAAGAAAAGTATCAGGTAATAAGTAGTGCCGGTTGTTCCGAAATTTTCCTGGAAATAACGTTCAACCGCAGAACCAAACGAATAAAGCACAACCATATTGACAATCAGGTGTTCCCAGCTTGCATGTACAAATGCGTGGGTCACTATGCGGTAAATTTGTTTGCGATGATAGATCTTATAGGCGTTGAACTGCAACTGTGCCATCGTCTCCTTTTGCGAAAATGACATTGCCGAGGTCAATGAAATAATCAGAATTAACATTAATGTAATTGTTCCCATTGATCAGATATGTAAGATTTTAAAAGTTAGTTCCCGAAACAGTTCACCATTGGCGGTTGTTCCTCCACGCCCCCCTTTTGAGCGCAGATCGTACTCACGCATCATCGAAATTATATTGATCGCCTTATCGAGGGGGTAATTTCTGGCAGAAGAGATGTAGTCATTGACAAAAAATGGGTTTACCCCTAGTTTTTGGGCGACCAGATTTCGGTCTGTTTTATTCTCCATGGCATGATACACCAGAATTTTCCTGAAATAGGTGACCAATCCCCCGAGGATGTTAGTAAACGAATTTTGTTTCTCGTTGTCGATGAAATAGTTAACTATCTGGTTTGATTTTAGGATATCTTTGTTTCCCAGGGCTTTCTGTAGTTCAAAGATATTATAGTCTTTACTGATGCCGATGTTCTTTTCGACATCATCCGGCATAATACTGGTCCCGGGAATCAGCGAGATGGTCACTTTCCCGAGTTCATTTACAATTCGTTGAAGATCGCTGCCGACAAAATCGGCAATCATTTGGGCGGCTCGCGGATCGATTCCCAGATTTTTTTCCTTCAGATATTTTGAGATCCATGCAGGCACCTGGTTGTCGTACAAAGGTTTAGACTCAAGGTAGACGCCATTTTTTTGCAGCGCCTTATAGAGTTTTTTCCTTTTGTCGATGGTTTTGTATTTGTAATTGATCACAAGAATTGTTGACCGCATGGGGTTTTCCACATAGGGGACCAGATCTTCGATGTTCCTGATATTCTGCGCCTCCCTGATAACAACTACCTGACGGTCAGCCATCATTGGAAATCTTTTGGAGGCTGTCATAATTGCGTCAATGCTCAGATCCTTCCCATATAAAATGGTTTGGTTGAACCCCTTTTCCTCTTCTGTCAATACATTTTCGAGGATATAGTGACTAATCTGATCCATAAAATAGGGCTCTTCCCCTTCGAGAAAGTAGACCGGCGAATAATTTTTTTTATTGAGTTCCCCTATAATCTGGTGATAATCCATACTGGTTAAAATTTCAGATGTTTTACAGATCTGCCGTCATTAATAATCTCGGTCAGGGCCCCAATTCCGATTTCGAGGTGCCTGTTCACAAATTTACGGGTGACCTCCCTGTCGCTTGCAGCTGTTTTTACACCCGTTGAAATCATTGGCTGATCAGAAACAAGCAGCAAAGCTCCGGTAGGTATCTGATTGTAGAAGCCTACTGTAAAGATAGTTGCCGTTTCCATATCGATTGCCATGGCGCGGGTCTTGCTCAGGTATTTTTTAAAACGTTCGTCGTATTCCCAGACCCTTTTATTGGTGGTGAAAACAGTGCCCGTCCAATAGTCGAGACCCAGGTCGCGAATAGTGGAAGAGACAGCCCGTTGGAGGCTGAATGCCGGCAACGCCGGAACTTCCGGCGGGAGATAGTCGTTTGAGGTACCGTCACTCCTGATTGCCGCAATGGGTAGAATTAAATTTCCGAGTTCACTTTTCCGTTTCAGACCGCCACATTTCCCCAGGAAAAGGACTGCTTCGGGCATAATTGCACTGAGCAGATCCATGATTGTTGCGGCATTTGGACTACCCATTCCAAAGTTAATAATGGTGATGCCGTTCGCACTTGCGTTTGGCATGCTCCTGTCCTCACCTACAATGGGGACGCCAAACTTCTCGGCAAAATTTTCAATATAGTTTTGAAAATTGGTGAGAATGATATGTTGCGCAAAATCTTCAAGTTCCCGACCGGTATATCGGGGCAGCCAATTCCTTACAATCTCTTCTTTTGTCTTCATAACCGAATTTTAGGCAAAATTATCCGGTTTTTGGAGATTCTTTGTTCAAATGAAAATAAAAATTAGCTTTGAATGATTTAAATATCAACAATGGAGCTTCATCTGCCGCAATTTACTTTTCGCATCAAAGATAATCAGGGTAAAAAGGTGATTTTTGACCGGTTCCGCCGCCGGTGGGTTGCTCTTACCCCCGAGGAGTGGGTCAGACAGAATTTTGGTTGCTATCTTACTGAAATAAAACATTTCCCGGCATCACTGGTCGCTGTGGAGCGCACCTTAAAGATTAATCAGCACGATTTCAGATCCGATATTGTCCTGTTCTCTAAGTCGGGAAATCCACTTGCAGTGGTGGAATGCAAAGCCCCGGAGGTGAAAATATCACAGCAGGTGTTCGATCAGATTGCCAGGTATAATCTTGAGCTAAGGGTGGATTACCTGATGGTCACCAACGGATTAAGCCACTATTGCTGCAGGTTTGACCAGCGGCAACTCACCTATACCTTCCTGCCTGAAATTCCTGATTATAAGGAGATAGAAAGTTAAAAGTGCCTAAAGTTTGAAGTGCCTAAAGTTTGAAGTGCCTAGAGTTTGGAGTACTTCAGTCACTCCAGGCACTTTAGCTCACTTTAGTCACTTTAGTCACTTTATCTCACTTTAGCTCACTTTTTTTCACTTTAGTCACTTCAGCTCACTTCAGCTCACTTTAATCAATTGCATCATCACCTCATCCTTCCAGCCTGATGAACTCATTAGCCACTCCTTTTTTGTGCCGCAAAGTTGAAAACCCTGTTTTTCGAAAAGTGAACGGCTAATCTTGTTTCCTGACTCAATATTTGCATATAACTGGTGAATATTCAGCTTGTTGAAACACCAGGTGATTAGCAGTTCCAACGCTGAGGAGGCATAACCTTTGGAGCGGTCTTCCCGGTTATGGATTAAGATTCCAATTCCTGCCCGGGAGTGATAGGGATCAAAATCAAAAAGATCAACCGCTCCGACGGTTTTTCCATAGGGATCATCGATCATCAACCGGAGCTGTTTCGTCTCATAAATATCTTTATCCGAGTTTTTGATATACAGCGCAAGGATATATTTTGAATAGGGTACCAGGGTATGGCTTATTTCCCATATTTCAGGATCGTTTTCCCAGGTATAGAGCATTTCAATATCTTCGGGTTCGATAGCCCGGAGCGTTACGGTGTCGTTTGAGAGGTATTTTATCATCATGGTCTATCCAAGGAAATTTTCAAAAAGCATCCGGTTAATTATTGAGCGTCCTAAGGTAACCTCATCGGTGTACTCGATTTCATCACCGATGGAGACACCCCGAGCCAGGGTTGTGATCTTTAGATTGTACCCTTTTAATTTTTTAAAGATATAAAAATTGGTGCTGTCCCCCTCCATAGTGGTGCTTAAAGCAAAAATCACCTCGTCTACCTCCCCCTTTTCCACCCTGGACAGGAGGGACTCAATCTCAAGATCGGCTGGGCCAATTCCATCCATGGGTGAAATTATCCCACCTAAAACATGGTAAACCCCACGATATTGCTGGGTGTTTTCGATCGACATCACGTCTCTGATATTCTCAACCACACACACCATCCGGTGATCGCGTGCGGGATTATTGCAGATATTACAAATATCAGCATCTGATATATTTTTGCAGATCCGGCAATGTTTTACCTCTTCGCGCAGTTGTGTCAGGGCCCGGCTGAAACGCTGAACCTCCGTCACCTCTTTTTTAAGCAGATAAAGAACCAGCCGCAATGCTGTTTTTTTTCCGATTCCCGGAAGTTTGGAAAATTCGTTTACGGCATTTTCCAGAAGTTTGGAAGGAAAATTTTCTAATGTCATGCACCGATTTTAAGTTGTTCAAAGTTAACAAGTGTCTTTAAATGGTTTTCATCTCCACCCGATTTATTTTAATTTTTGGTAGTTTTTTATATCTTTAAAAAATGATCCGAAATAAAATCCATGCCTTCTTTAATCCGGAGCAGTTTCAGGGTTGGGGCAAACAGCGTAAATATTTTGAGGGGTGGTACTTCAAGGTTGTAAATGCGGATGAAACAAAAGCTTATGCTTTTATTCCCGGCATTGCCATGGATGAGGCAGGAAGGAAACAGGCGTTTATTCAGGTACTCGATGGCAAAAAACAAACCTCAGTAAACCATCTTTTTGAAGCAGGGGAATTTTCCCCCGTTCCGGGAGTATTCAGGCTGAATATCGGCCCTAATCATTTTTCTGAACATTTAATAACCCTTAAGTTGCCTGATATACAGGGTGATCTATGCTTTAAAGATAACATCCCCTGGCCAAAACACTGGTATGCTCCGGGAATAATGGGGCCTTATTCTTTTGTCCCTTTTATGGAGTGCTATCACGGAATTATCAGTATGGATCATCACATCCAGGGGGAGTTGGAAATCGGCAACGAAACGGTTAATTTTGATCATGGGAGAGGTTATATCGAAAAGGATTGGGGTCATTCGTTTCCGGCAGCTTATATCTGGATGCAGTCCAACCATTTTTCTGAACCGGGAATCTCGCTCAAATCATCTGTGGCTAAGATTCCATGGATCGGGAAATCGTTCGTCGGTTTTATTGCCGGTCTCTGGTTGTATGACCGGCTTTTTAGTTTTACAACCTACAATCATTCAATTCTTCGTAAATCATATGCCGATGAGAAAAAGGTTGAAATGGTGATCGAGAACAGCAACTACCGCATTGAGCTGCTCGCGCACCGCGATAAAGTTGCCTCATTAGCCTCCCCAATCATGGGTTTAATGGACGGCCGTATTGAGGAGAGTATGACTTCGAAGGTTGAAGTCATACTTTTTGACAGAAAACTTCACCGGACAATTCTTTCAGACACAGGGAGAAATGCGGGGCTTGAGGTGGCTGGTAAAATAGAGGAGATCATGATTTAATTCTACAAAAAAAAGTAGAATTTGCGATAAGTGAATGTATATTTAGATCTGCAATAAACACAAGTTGGTTAATTATTTATACGACATACGATGAAACTCCTGATTTTGATTTTTATTGGTTTGATGCTTGGAACACTCAGTTGCGAAAACAAAAGAATTACTGACTACCAGTACCAGTCAGGTGGAAAGATTACTGGTCCGGATATCGGAATGTGTATCTGTTGCGGGGGGTGGAAAATAGTGATTGATAATGAAACCTATAATTTTGATCAGCTTCCGGCTGAGGCTAATATTGATTTGCAGAAAGCGACCTTCCCGATTTTTGTAAAGCTTGACTGGGAATTAAAGGGCAGTTCGGGTTGTCCCAAATGGATTAACATTCAAAGAATTCAAAAAGAGTAGAATTTTGGATTTTTTTCAACCTGCTGTACCCATTTATCACTTTTTCATTTACCTTTGACCCCGAAATACAAGGGGTGCCTTAATAAAACGGGCTGAGATCAAACCCATCGAACCTGTCCGGGTAATGCCGGAAAGGGAAAATGAAAAATCAATCCAATTAAATTCGCCCCTTCGAATTTCACTTTGCGGACCTGAGTTTTTGTGTTTACAAAGATTCGGTATTACTAATGATTTTTATACGCAATGGGGTGCCTTAAGATTACGGGCTGAGATCATACCCACCGAACCTGATCCGGGTAATGCCGGTGCAGGGATGGCGAAGAGATATTAACCTCCTCATTGATTACTTATTCACTATTTTAAGTATTTAAAGATGAAACGATTTGGATTATTTTTTGTTTTACAGCTCCTAGCAGCCGTTGTGTTTGCCCAGCTCTCGCTGACGGGAATCGTCAGGGACGAAAAGGGTGAGGCGCTGACCGGAGCCAATGTGATTTTGGCAAACACCTTTATCCGAACCACCACCGGGGTTAATGGCGAATTTAAATTTCCTAACCTGCGAAAGGGGACCTATACCGTCACCGTAACTTTTATTGGTTACAACAGTTTTAGCAAAGAGCAGATTATCAATGAATCAAAGGAGTTGCTGATCGTATTGGAACCTTCAAGTGTATTGACCGAGGAAGTGCTGGTTGCTGCCTCGCGTGCGGGGGAGAAATCGCCGGTCGCCTTTACCAACATCGGGAAAGAGGAGATTAAAAAATCAAACTTTGGGCAGGATATCCCCTATTTGCTCAGTTATACCCCATCATTTGTTGCGACTTCAGATGCAGGGAACGGGGTTGGTTATACCAATTTCAGGATCAGGGGAACCGATCTTAACAGGATTAATGTGACGATCAACGGAATACCCATGTCGGACGCCGAATCGCACAGCACTTACTTTGTGGATATTCCCGATCTGGCCGCTTCGACAGAGAATATTCAAATTCAGCGGGGTGTTGGAAACTCAACCAATGGGGCAGGTGCTTTTGGTGCAACAATTGATTTACAAACAAGTAAGATAAATCCCAAAGCGAATGCCAGCTATAGTTCCTCCGCAGGTTCGTTCAGTACCTTCCGAAATAACCTTTCCGCCGGTACAGGACTGATCAATGGTAAATTTGCACTGGATGCTTCACTTTCGAAGATAACTTCTGCCGGATTTATTGACCGGGGGTCGTCAGATTTGAAATCGTTTTTTGTTTCAGGCGGATATTTCACTGCGAATACAATTCTGAAAGCAACCATTTTTTCCGGATTCGAGGAGACTTATCAGGCATGGAACGGCGTCCCGTCGGTCCGGTTAAACAACGATGTTGAAGGGATGAAAAGATATGAGGAGCATTACCTCTATACGCCGGAACAGACACAGCATATGCTTAATTCTGACAGCCGCACCTATAATTTATACACTTACAAAAATCAGGTGGATCATTATCAGCAGGATAATTACCAGCTTCACTTTTCACATAAATTCAATCCGTATCTGAATCTTAATGCAGCAGCCTTTTATACCTATGGAAGGGGATACTACGAACAATATGAAACTGACCAGAATTACGGGGATTACCAACTTGAAAGCCCCGTAATTAATGGGGTTACCATTGATAATACCGATCTGATACGCAGGAAGTGGCTTGATAACGACTTTTACGGGATGACTTTTTCACTGGTTTACAGGAAAGGGAGCAACTCCCTGAGTATTGGTGGTGGCGGCAATGTTTATGACGGTCGTCATTTTGGAAAGGTCATCTGGGCCAAAATTGCAGGTGATGCCCCCTTTGATCACGAATGGTACCGGGGGACCGGACTGAAAAAAGACGGAAATATTTATGCCAGGTACACCCTTCAGCTGTGTAAAAAGGTGAGTGCTACGGCAGATCTTCAATACCGTGCTATTAATTATGACATTGATGGTATTGATGATAATCTCCGTGATATTAAACAAAGTCACCGGTTTAATTTTTTCAACCCCAAGATCGGGATTTTTTACCAGCCAGGGGTGAACCAGGAGGCCTACCTGAATTTTAGCAGGGCTAACCGGGAGCCCAACCGGGACAATTTTGTGGATGCCGACCGGACGGGAAAGCAGCCTACCTTTGAGACTTTGAACGACTTTGAATCGGGATACAGGTTCAAATCTTCCAATCTGATGCTTGGGGTCAACCTTTATTACATGAGCTACAGCAACCAGCTGATTCTCACAGGGCAGATCAATGATGTGGGTTCACCAATAATGACCAATGTGGATAAAAGTTACAGAGCAGGAGCCGAACTGATGGCCGGGATTAAATTTCTCAAAAAGCTCCGCTGGAATGTGAACGCTACGATCAGCCGTAACAGGATCAGCGATTTCACGGAATATGTTGAGGACTGGGATAACGGAGGACTAAAGAGCAATTTGATCGGTAAAACCGATCTCGCTTTTGCCCCTCGTCTAACTGCTGGCAGTGTCCTTTCGTACCAGGTAAGTGATCAGCTGGAATTAGGACTTCTCTCCAATTATGTCGCCAGGCAGTATATCGACAATACGGCAAGCACTGACCGGAAGCTGAATTCATATCTGGTTAATAACCTGAAGGTTGACTATAAAATAAAGCAAAAGCTTTTTAATGAAATGAAGGTTAATCTGCTCGTAAATAACATTTTTGACCAGCAGTATGAGAGCAATGCCTGGGTCTATTCCTATTA
>JAHEYS010000277.1 GCA_023251475.1 Prolixibacteraceae bacterium | reverse complement strand
TTTAAAACTGTGTTTAGTATTTCAAGATTAAAATCGATAAGGTATTTCCATCTATTCTCATGAAAATAGGGGGCAATATCATCGGAATAATATTCAAAAAAAGGTGAATTATTGTAGGCTGACGAAATTCCCCTCCAGTGCATTTGTTGCCAGTGATGATCATAAGAGAGCTGCAAATCCCTCACAGCCCCTTTGGCCCTTGGCCCATCCACCACTGGCAGAGATAATTGTAATGGTCCGTTAGCTGCAAGAATCACACAACGGTTACGGTAGGTTTGTTTAAGGTAGCTTTCCCAATATTCAATATAGATCTGATCATAGCTAACCAGTTTTGCAAAATATTGTATAGGAGCAAAATAGGCACAGCTAAGTAAAACAACTGAACTTTGATTCTCCATCAATCGTCGAAAAATTTGTGTCCCGGTTCCCCATGTGTGATCATTCCCTCAATACGATTCAAATCATTCGCCTCCTGACTGTCAACTTCGCCTTCAGCCGAAGGGTCTTCAAAAGTTTTTATCTTTGCCTGAAGTCTTTTAATTCTGGCTCTCAATCTCTGTTTATCTACAAAGGAGAATCCTGCGGTTATTGAGACTCCAATCAGCAAGGAAATCAACAGAATAAGGGCCAATGGAACTTCAGCAAATTTAATCCACAAAATTTTTACCGGAACCTTAACTTCATTCTGCAAGGTAAAAATCACCATTGCCACACCAAGTGTAATACCAGCCAGTAAACCTCTTTGCATCACTTTAAGTTTTAGTTGCTTTGAACGTTGACAGGTTTTAAATTCCCGGGCTTTAATTTGAGTCTCCTGGTCTGCGAGGTGTTGATCTCCAGTTTCTCATCATCGGGGGCATTAAAATCATTTCTGAAAAAGACATTGTAAGCCACACCCATCGGAACAATAACTTTGGCTGCTTTATACGGAGGCAGTACAATATCACGTATATCGCAAAAAGAGGAATCCCTCCAGTGCCAATCGGTTATCATATTGACAAACAGGGTGTCTCCCGACTGGTTGTTCAACATCATCTTTTTAAACGACTGTGATTGCGGGTCCGGATAAAGAGTTACCCCTGTAAAAACTGCAAAAATAGAGGAGGCAACCAGCAGGGAACCTTCTCCGATATTGACTCCCGTTCTGTATCCGTGCATTTTCTTTTGCCTTTCAACACTTTGCGGATCTGTAATATATCCTGATACACGACAGGAAAAAAGCACTGAAGATGTGATGCATATGGAAATCAATACGGTAAAAATTTTCATAGTGCAAACGTTTTGAACTCAGGTAACAGGTTAACTTTATTCCTAAACCTTTAGATCTATTTAACACTCATGAAAAAACGGTTCCATCGGATTTTTGAGAGGAAGCTTTTGTTTTTATCCAGTGACAGCCACACAAAAGATGCCTTTCCTACAACATGGTCTTCGGGTACAAACCCCCAGTACCTGGAGTCAGCCGAATTATAGCGGTTATCGCCCATCATCCAGTAATAGTCCATTTTAAAAGTATAGGTAGACGCCGGTGAACCATTGATATAAATGGTGTTGTCCCTAACCTGTAAATCATTCTCCTCGTAAACATCGATAATTCTTTTATATAACGGAAGATTGGCAAGCGTCAGGCTGATGGTCACCCCTTTTTTGGGTATCCAGATCGGACCGAAATTGTCGAGATTCCAGGTAAATTTCGGGTCACTTGGAAAGATGGAAGGATCGCTGTTATCGGCTGGCCAGGTAACCCGCTCTTTTGATTGAATGAATTTTAACCCATCCATCTTTTTAACCTGCTCCGAAGTGAGCGACATAATATATCGTGAATCAGAACCCTCGATTTCGGATGTTGAGATATCCAGTTTCTCCAATGCATTGGTGTTAATGGTTGTACCGTTGATAGTGACCAGGTACTTATACTGTATTCCCGGTATCTCCTTTTGTGGTTTTCCATTTACATATACCTGTCCCTTGACAAGCTTTAACGAGTCGCCGGGGATAGCGATACACCTTTTGATGTAATTTTCCCGCTTGTCAACCGGACGATAAATAATGTCTCCAAAAGTCCGCTTATCGCTAAAGATTTTCTCCCTGCCATAAGAACGCACCAATTCGTAATAACTCCTCTCCTGCATGTTAATCGCGACAGTATCTCCTTCAGGAAAGTTGAATACAACGACATCATCATTCTTTACTTTGCCGGTTCCGGCGATTCTCCGGTAGGGGTAATGAATCAGTGTTGAGAAAGAGGGTATGGTAGACGATAATGGCATGGTGTGATGGACAAATGGGAATGAGATAGGAGTATTTGGCATCTTGGGACCATAGGCAGTTTTACTGACAAAGAGGTAATCACCTACCATCATCGATTTTTCCATTGATGAGGTTGGAATCGTATAGGCTTCAATAAAAAACAGCCGGATAAAGGTGGCTGCAATAACGGCAAAAATAATCGCGTCTATCCACTCCACAGTTTTGGTCTGCTTCCCATCGGGTGGATTTTTCTTTTTCCAGAAAGCCCAGTGAACTTTCTTCGAAACATAGGAGTCAAAAATGATCCCCAGGCCGACCAGCCACCAGAAATTACCTAACCAAATTACCCAAAGCAGGTAAAGACCACCAACAAGGCCAAACTTAAACCATTTGCTTTCCAATAAATTATTCATTCTTAAACGATATTATCTAGTTAAAATTTTAATAGATCTGACATTGACAAAATTCCGGTCTTACCTGCACAGAATTCGGCCGCAAGAACCGCTCCGAAGGCAAATCCCTTCCGGCTGTAGGCACTATGCGTAATCTCGATAAAATCTGCTTCAGCGTCATATTTTACGGTATGGATTCCTGGCACCAAACCTTCTCGCACCGGCTTAATATACAGATCACTGGCCGATCGGTTCTCATTAATTGTCCAGGCCGTTTTTGTGCCGTTCAGGGTAATGATGTCTTCGGCCAGAGTGATAGCTGTCCCACTTGGCGCATCAAGTTTTTGAGTATGATGAACTTCGGTCATCGAAACATCATACTGAGGGAAATCCTTCATCATTTTTGCAAGGAATCTGTTCATGGCAAAGAAAATATTGACGCCAAGACTGAAATTTGAGGCATAAAAAAAACAGCCTTTTTTTGCCGAACACGCCTGCTCAACTTCACCCTTTCGTTCAAGCCATCCTGTGGTTCCACTTACGACAGGAACACCAGCTTCGAAACATTGTAAATAGTTGTTCACAGCTGTGGCAGGAGAGGTGAATTCAATGGCGACATCTGCTTTGGCAAGGTTCT
Source organism: Prolixibacteraceae bacterium (assembly GCA_023251475.1). Lineage (GTDB taxonomy): Bacteria > Bacteroidota > Bacteroidia > Bacteroidales > Prolixibacteraceae > JAAFHB01. The sequence continues at coordinate 5,495 of JAHEYS010000277.1, read as the reverse complement.
GGTGGGTAAGTTCTTCCTGGTTTTGAATGTCTATGGTAAGGACGATGGAATGTCCGCGGCTTACGGCAATCTGCTCAATCTCTTTTCCCATTTTCCCGTAACCAATCAGCGCAATCTTCATATTTCCCGAATTGAATTTGTACCTGTTTTATTTTAAGAATTGCAAAGATAAGATTATTGATTTAATACCACCTAATTACAAAGTATCAAATACCCGATACATCACTTCAATTGTTGACGACAAACTGGTGAATACGGCAGGCATAGCCACTGCTCAACGGATTTTTATTTTTGCTAATTCTGAGAATTAACAGGTGTTTACCATCCTGTAGTTCATCTTCCAGCATGAGAAGCCACGGAAGGTGCAATTGTCTGCTCCACTGCGTGAACTGATCAGCAGTTTTAAAACCGGATCCGTCTACGCTGTATTCAACCAATCCCGCATCTGGCCCTGAAGTGATAAACAACCCGATTGCTTTTCCTTTAAACTTCAGTTCCAAGGTAGCCCCGGGCTGGGAGGATTCCAGGAGGGGAACATTTACAAATCCCGGGCGTGTAGAACTTTTGTCGGCAGGTTTCCAATTCTTGACAAACTTAAAACCACTTTTAAGTCTGGCATGTTCAAGTGGCTCAAAATGGCCGTTGACGTATGAATATTTATCCAAATTTTTATCAGGTAATAATTTTGGTTTTTGTTCACTTTTGACCGGACCCTTCCACGAAGATTCAAAGAGATACTTAATAGTTTTGAGATAGAGTGACTGGCCGAATGGAGAGGGGTGCAGATTCTTAAAATCATCGCGCCAGGTGAATTCGCCATTTAGGATCCTGTCGTTGACCTCTTTGGCAAAATTAATCGATGTAACGTTATAATAATCGGCCACTTTTTCGTGTTGCTGAATTACTTCAGGTATTTTTCCGTTGTTGTAATCTGCCATTTTATCCTGATCAACAAAGTGGAGCATCACAATATCCAGGTTAGGATTTGATTTCAGGGCATGAGCGATAATCCCTTCCATCCCCCGGAGCTGCTGAGCCGCTTTAAATCCGTTGGTCGGATCGTTAACTGCTGCTTCCTCAAACAGCAAATCGACTACCCCTTTTGAAAGGACATCGCGTTCGAGTCGCATCGCCCCGGGTGTTGATCCGGTAGAAGGAATCCCGGCGTTGATAAAATCGAATGCCGTTTCCGGGAAACGCTGACGGAGGTAATCACACACCATATCGCGCCATCCCGACATATTGGTGATTGATCCACCCAAAAAGGCAACCCTCCCTTTTTTTTCCCTTTCAAATTTAACCCGGCAATTATCGAGGGTTCCCCTGAAATTGATGACCATCTTTGATTCATAGGGTAAAGGAGGATCCGTCAATTCAGACGCGGTGTGCGAGAGTATAAAACGGACAATGGGTGCAGGATCTTTCAGGCTATGCGGGTGATGACCAATCCCCTCTTTTACAATGATTTTAATATCTTCCCCAGCCTCTTTATAAGTTTTCTCGAGAAGATAGGTATTCTCATCCATGGGAACAACATCATCTGCAGCGCCACATACATGCAAAACAGGTATACGCGCCTCGGCCAGTTTCCGGGCATTATAAACGGGCATCCCCTTAAAATCTTTTACTGTTTCCTCCGTGAGGTTATAAACCTGAAGGTGGAGTTTCCAGTCGCCTGGTGAACCAGCCCCCTTACCTTTACCTCCAGGCCAGCTTTTCATATCACAAACAGGTGCGTCGGCATAAATGCAGGCCACCTTGTCAACATTCTCTGAACCCCAGTTATAAATAAACAGTCCGCCACGACTGAATCCTTCCAAAACAGCTTTTGAGTTCAGGTGATATTCCCTGGTCAGGTAATCGTAAAAATGGTTCCATAAAGTTACGGCATCGCGGTTACCACAATATTCTGCTCCATCGACATATACCACATGAAACCCTTTTCCGAGCAGGGCAACCTCTGTTTGCGGCTCGTGTCCCCAGAAACGGGCGCGCCATATCCAGTGCAGCCCCGGTTCAGCGTTTTTGGGAAACACAATTTTTGCATCATGCCCTTCAAATTTAAATTCAAGACATTTAAAACCATGATAATCTGTTTCCTTTGCACTGCCAACGATTGAAGATACTATGAAAATAAAAACCAGAATTGAATTCTTAAAGTGCTGCATTTTAATTTCTAATATATATTGTAAGTTGATGTGGTTTAAAATCTTATTAAAAATTCCCTGTCCCGGATATCACAGGTAAAAAAAGTCGAAACGGAGCATTAGCGCTCTCCTTATTTGAAGAGCTTATCGAGTCCAAATTTCTTTATTGTTTCCTGAATGGCAGAACCCGCTTTCTTTTTAAATTCTTTTTCAACAAGGTTCTTTGCCTCTGAAAGATCAACATTGATCACAGGTTTATCGAATGTCCCGGCAAGATTGATCCCAATGGGATACTTCGAAATATTTTCAGCTCCGGGGACAAAACCTATATATTTGTTGACATCTTCACTAAGATCTTCTTTATTGACTTTAAAATCAATCCTGTAATCCATATTCAAAGCCACAGTCTGCTTCCCTGAAATGGTCACATCCTGCCCGGCTATCTTGGTTGAAAATGGCGAAACAACCAAGCCTCCGTCGACTACCTTAAAATTGGTTAAGAAGTCGCTGACTTTCACCTTATTAAACAAATCTTTTCTGAAATACTTCCCGATTTCCTTAAACAGGTTTGCTCCAATAAGTTCGATATTTTTAGCTGTTAATAAGCCCCCGCCGTTAAGTGTAGAAAATATCGGGGCATATCCGTTTCCAATTTTCCCGGTTAAAGCGATACCCGTGTTAAAAGCACCGGTACTCTGACTTGCAATTGGGAGAAAGTGACGAATGGTACTTAAAGACTGATAGGCGGTTGGAAGGTCAAAATCTTTAATATCCATCTTGAAATCAAAATCGGGCGCCGCCCCTTTTGGCGTTGAATAGGCTCCTGAAACCAAAACTTTTCCACTGAGCATATTCAGATTTAATCCTTCAAGAATCACCTTGCGCTCTTTCACAAACACTTTCCCGGTAATCCCGGTTATGCTCATCCGATCATACAACGCTTTTGCAATCGAAGATTGGATCGTAAAATCAAAATTTTCGGGAATTTCGAAAGGTTTACCTGCGGCAGTGGTATCTTTTGACGTTGCATTTGGCATTAACTGATTGAAATTGATGTATCTTGAATTAACGGCCATACTCCCGTTCAATACACCGTTTTTCAGGATGTATGACCAGTAGTTACTGACAGAGCCATTGGCGGTGAAATCACTCTCCCCCATATTGCCGGTAAAATTGGTCATTGAGATTGATTTGGGATTCAGTCCGATATTAGCCGATCGGATCACCAGTTTTTGCGGAAGACTCCCCGATGCCATACTGAACTCCTGCAGTGAAATTGTCCCTTCGGTTTTGAAATTTTCGTACTGCTCCTTTTCAATGGAGGAATATTTTCCGCTGAAATCAACAGCTGCATCCATAATTCCTTCCAAATCGACTGAATCCATCGGGATAGCCTGTTTCAAAGAGGCAAAGTCAATGCGCCCCTTGAGGTTTCCCTTCACCTGCGGATCGCTTACCGGTGTAGCAAGATGCAATGAGGCTGTCAACGGATTTCCCGCAATGGAGGCATCAAACTTCTCAACATCAACTTTGGTAAGATCAAGATCACCCTGTGGCTTGTTAATAGTTGCCGTAACCTCAATTTTTTCGATCTCTTTTGGTAGATTCGGATATTTTATTCGTCCCCCTGAAATTTTTAAATCGACCCCAAAACCGGGGAGGGTGGCTGCAGAATAACTCCCTTTTACAAATCCACCGAAAGCAATGTCGCCCTTCGTCTCTATCCCTTTCAGGTTTTTTTGATATTTGTCAGGGATAAAACCCAACAGATCACCAAAAGCCGAAGTTGGCGATTTAAAGCTGACATCAAAATTGTAATCTTTTTCACCCAGTATAAAGGTCCCCTGTGCCTCAATGGGTAACTTATTGATTAATAAATTATTTTCAAGAAAAGTAAAGGACATTTTGTCAAAATCGGATTGTAATCCCCCTTTGATTGCCGCCTTTAGATTTGAGGCATACCGTGAACCGTTGTACTCAAAATTGATACTATCGGCCTGACCTGCGATATTTAATTTGCTATTGCTTCCTTTCATTGCTCCCGAAATATCAAAAACGCCGTTACGCATTGAAAAAAGCATGGGCGTTGATTCGTCATTGTAAGTCAATTGCGCCTCGCGAACTTCAATTTTTTTCAGATCAACTGTCGTCCCCTTTCCCTCTGCTTTCACTTTCGTGTCAGGTGAAGCTTTGGAAATATCCCAGTTCGATTTTCCTTTCTTATTAACAACCAGATTAATGGATGGGTGATTCATGACAATTGATGTGATGCTTATTCCATCACGCTTCCATAAACTTGACAAATTAAGTGAGGTGGAAAGTACCCCGACAGTCAATAATTTTGTATGCTCAAATTCATTGATTCCGGTTACCGAGAGGTCCCTGATGGAGATATTCAATTGAGGGAAACTCCTGAATAACGACAATTCAACCCCCGAGAAATCAATCTTTGCATTAACGGATTCATTTGCTGCAAGTTTAATCCTCTCCGTTATTTTACCTTTAAAAATATAGGGAATGGCGATCATCGAAAGGATCAGTAGTCCCAGTATTGCTATTGTAATAATTATTCCTTTTTTCATATTCTTACAATTTTTGAATTTTATTGTTTTTTTAGTAATTGAAGCCTGAGCATGTTAAGTGCACTCTGGCTTGAACGGATAATATTCCTTTCGCGGTTATTCGCAAAATTGTACAAATTCGAAACGACGCAGTCCGGACCAGCTACAGCAATCCAGACGGTTCCCACCGGCTTTTCCGGAGTCCCCCCCGCCGGGCCGGCAATACCTGAAGTGGCGATGGCATAATCGGTTTTAAGTAGCAGGCGGGCAGCAGATGCCATCGCCTCAACCACCTCTCTACTCACCGCCCCTTTTTCGGAAATCACCTCAGGCAAAACACCTAAAAGTCTGATTTTTAAATCATTGGAATAAGCAATAATTCCACCTTTAAAGTACTCGGAACTTCCGGGATTTTGCGTGAATGAATGGGCAATATGCCCGCCCGTACAACTTTCGGCAACTCCGACACTCAGTCCTTTACTTTTGAGAAGGATCCCTATATTCCCCGCCATGGTATCCTCCTCATATCCAAAAATAGCTTCAGGAATAATCGTTGTCAGCTCCCTGATTTTATCCTCAAGCTGTTTCAAAAGGGATTCTTTATCTTTCCCCCTGGCTGAAAGTCGTAATCGCACATTGTGAGGACTGGGTAAATAGGCGAGACGAATCTCGTCGGGTAAACTATCCTCCCAGCCGGCAATTTTCTCTGCAAGCATCGATTCAGGTAAACCATGGGTAAGAACTGTACGATGTATGATCGAACTGGTATTGAATAATTTTTCGATTC
>JAHEYS010000276.1 GCA_023251475.1 Prolixibacteraceae bacterium | reverse complement strand
GCAACCTGTATGTTCAGTCACTTTTACTTAACGGAAAAGATCATCCAAACTCCTGTTTTAAGCACCAGGATATTGTAAATGGCGGAGAGCTGATTTTTGAAATGGGAGACAAACCAAATGAGCAATGGGGGAGTAAGCCGCAAAACCGACCCCATACTCCCGATTACCCTACACCGGTTATGCCACGGATCGAATCAAAGGAAAAATCGTTCCTTCAGTTTACAGCTGTTACGTTATCCTGTGATGACAGGAAGGCGGCAATCCATTACACTACAAACGGAACAGATCCGTCTGAAACATCGCCATTGTATTCGGGTACATTAAAAGTTGACCACTCCGTAACGTTGAAGGCGCGAAGTTTTATCAAAGGTCAGCATCCAAGCTATCCCGCATCGGTGGATTTTGAAAAATTAATACCGGCCCCGGCAACTGAAGTCAAAAATCCTCTGCCGGGATTACATTACGATTACTTTGAAGGGTATTGCGTGAAGGTTGAGGATATGAAAAAATATAAGGTACAGCATTCAGGAATTATCCCTACCTTTAATATTTCTGCGATCACGGATAAACGGTCGTTTGGCTACACCTATCAAGGGTATCTGATGGCTCCTGTAACCGGAGTTTATACGATCTTTCTCAATTGCAATGATGGCGGCCAATTATTTGTCGACGGGAAAATGGTGATAGACAACGACGGCTTTCACCGGACGCAGGAGAAAGCAAAGAAGATTGCCCTGGAAAAGGGGTATCACACGGTTTTATTGAATTACTTTCAGATGGGTGGCGCAAAAGCGCTGAATGTAAGCTGGGAAAAACCCAGTGGCGAAAAGGAAGAAATTCCGGCGGATGCATTATATCATTAATTTAAAGTAAGATTTCACAAAATCAAACAGAACATAGTATGGAAGATAAAATCAGATGGGGAATTCTGAGTACAGGGCATATTTCAAAAAAGTTTGCTGATGCTCTGGCGATTTTACCCGGTGCAGAGCTTGCAGCCGTTGCATCCAGAAATATTGAGACGGCGGGGAAATTTGCTGAAAAATACAGCGTTCCCAAAGTATATGGCAGCTACGAGGAACTTGCTGATGATCCTGATATTGATGTTATTTATATTGGAACCCCCCATACTTTTCACCTCCGGAACAGTGTGATGTGTATGCGGAAAGGGAAAGCTGTTTTATGCGAGAAAGCTTTAACCATAAATGCCGCTGAGGCAAGGGAAATGGTTCGTGTGGCACGGGAGGAGAATGTATTTCTGATGGAAGCGATGATCACGCGTCATGTCCCGCTGATTAAAAAAGTATTAGGATGGATCAATGATGGCCGGATCGGGGAGGTGCGTATGGTAAAGGCCTCCCGGTGTGCACGGGGAGTTTTTCCTCCGGGAGCCAGGCAGATGAACCCGGAATTAGGGGGAGGAAGCCTGCTTGACGTTGGTGTTTACGTGATCTCGTTCGCCTCAATGATCTTTCAAAAACCGCCGGTCGAAACTGTTGCCCTGGGTCATATCGGGGATTGGGGTTCTGATGAACAGGGTGTTGCAATTTTAAAGTATGAAAACGGCGAAATTGCCGATTTATCATTTGCATTAAGAACTGCAGCAGTTAATGAGGCCTATATTTTTGGTACGGAGGGATACATTAAAATTGAGGATGTTTTTGCAGTCCCAACAAAGGCTTCTTTATTCATCGACAGGGTAGAATCGGCTAACATTGAAGAGCCCATCACCGGTAACGCCCTCAATTACGAAGCAGAGGAGGTGATGCGCTGTCTGAGAGCGGGTTTGAAGGAGTCACCGTTCATGCCACTTGACGAGTCGGTTCAGATCATGGAAATAATGGATAACATCCGTAAACCATGGGGTCTGGTTTATTCAAATGATAACCGGCTTTAAATCAGTTCAATGGATAGGCAGGGTGCCTGGTCTATCCAAAGCATTGTAAACCAACAACCAAATCAATGAAATCAAGTATCCGAATCTTACTCTTTTTACTGATCACAACCTCCTGCAGCGAAACTGTTCAGGTGAATGTTACCAATCTAAAATGCGAGTATAAAGCAAACCCACTGGGTGTCGATATCGTGAAACCCCGTTTTAGCTGGAACCTCGAATCTGACCATCGTGGTGTAGCTCAGGCCGCATATCAAATATGTGTTGCCTCAGATTTAGAAAAGTTAAAAGAAAACAGGGCTGATGTGTGGGACAGCCAAAAGATCTTCTCGGATAAATCGATTCAGATCCGGTACGAAGGCAAGCCTCTGATTAGTAATCAAAAATATTTCTGGAAAGTTAAAATATGGGACCAGGATGGTGGAATCCATTCCGGTGAACCAGCTTACTGGACAACAGGACTACTCCATGAATCGGACTGGAAGGCAAAATGGATAGGACTGGATAAGCCGGTCGGATCAGATGATCCGGGTGCGGTGCATAAAGTGCTTTCGGCAAGAATGTTAAGACATCAATTTAGTGTTGCGAAAGAAGTTAAATCAGCAACAGCTTTTATTTCCGGCCTTGGTTTATTTGAATTTTATCTCAATGGTGAAAAAATAGGCGATCAGGTATTGGCGCCTGGATTGACCGAGTATAACAAAAGGGCGTTTTATATGACCTTTGATGTGACCAGAAATTTACTGCAAGGTGAAAATGCAATTGGTGTGATCCTTGGGAATGGCCGGTTCTTTGCGCCCCGGGCAGGGGGAACAGAACGGACTAAAACGTATGGCTTTCCGAAGGTGATCTGCCAGTTGGAAATTCAGTATGAAGATGGAACATCGGCTACTTTGGTTAGTGATGATACCTGGAAACTGACTGCCAACGGTCCGATCCGTAAAAACAGCGAATATGACGGTGAATATTATGATGCCCGAATGGAGTTGACGGGTTGGGATAAATCCGGCTATGACGATACCGGATGGATAAACGCCGAAGTGGTTCAGAAACCCGGCGATAAATTGGAATCACAACCTATTGAGCCAATTAAGATAATGGACCAGGTTGCTCCGGTTGGAGTGAAGGCGATTAAACCGGGTACCTTTATTTTTGATATGGGCCAGAATATGGTTGGCTGGGTAGCATTAGTTGTAAAAGGGAATAAGGGGGATAAAGTAACACTCCGATTTGCGGAACGGCTAAATGTGGACGGTAGTTTGTTTCTGGATAATATCCGCACTGCTGAGGTTACGGATACCTATATTCTGAAAGGCGAGGGGGAAGAGCAATGGGAACCCCGTTTCACTTACCATGGCTTCCGGTATGTTGAAATGATTGGATATCCGGGTATCCCGACGTTGTCCTCGGTCAAAGGGAAGGTCATTCACGATGCACTCGATGTCAATGGCTCTTTTAATTGCTCAAACCCATTGATTAATAGTATTTATAAAAATTCCTGCTGGGGAATTAAGGGAAATTACCGCAGTATCCCAACCGATTGCCCGCAAAGGGATGAACGTCAGGGCTGGCTGGGAGACCGTTCCGCTGAATGCACCGGGGAGAGTTATATATTTGATATTTCTAAATTGTATAATAAGTGGGTCACAGACATTAATGATACCCAGACTGAGAGCGGAAGCATCTCCGATGTCGCTCCATCCTACTGGCCATTCTATACCGATAACACCACCTGGCCAGGTACTTTCCTGTTTGCCGCTGACATGTTGTACACCCAATATGGCGACCTAAAAACAATTGAAACCAATTACCCGGCTATGCAAAGGTGGATCGGCCATATGAGCCTGTTCCTCAATGATGGCATCATGCCCAAAGATATGTACGGTGACTGGTGTGTTCCACCCGAAGATGTGAAACTGACCAATTCAAATGACCCTCAAAGAATCACAAGAGCCGACTTTATAGGAACGAGCTATTTTTACGGAGAGTTAAAACTTATGGCGAAGTTTGCCCGCTTGCTGGGAAAAGAGAATGACGCTGCAGAATATTCCAAAACTGCAGAAGTGATGAAAACGGCTTTCAATAACAAGTTTCTTGATAAAAGTGTGGTTAAGTACAGTAACAACACTTGCACCGCCAATATCTTAGCCCTTGCCTTTGACCTTGTGCCGGGCGAATTCAAGGATAAAATTGTTGAGAACCTGCTTCAAAAGACCTTAAGCGAGAATGGCGGACATATTGGTCATGGTATAATTGGGGGACAATGGCTGATGCGTACTTTAACAGCTGCAGGTCATGCAGATGTTGCCTATTTGCTGGCTGCTCAAACCACCTATCCCGGATGGGGATATATGGTGAAACAGGGCGCCACAACCATTTGGGAGCTCTGGAACGGTGAATATGGAGACCCGGGAATGAATTCCGGAAATCATGTGATGCTGTTGGGGGATCTGATCATCTGGTATTACGAAAATCTGGCGGGGATCAAACCCGATCCCGGGATTCCTGCATTCAAACATATCATCATGAAACCCTTTGTGTTAGGTGATCTGACCCATCTTGAAGCCTCCTATAACTCCATTTACGGGAAAATTTCGAGCGCATGGAAACTGGAGGATGGCAAATTCAAATGGGATATCACCATCCCGGCAAATACAACTGCAACGGTTTATGTCCCCACATTAAACAAGGAAGATGTGATGGAGGGTAACCAATCGGCTTCAAAGGGAGATGGGATTAAATTCATCGGATGGGAAGATCACCTTGCGTTATTTGAGATCAGCTCAGGGAAATATACCTTTACATCGGATGGCGTGAAAAAGATCGTTACCGAACCTTATGTATCTACTCCAGTGATCACACCTCCGGATACCATTTTAACAGCAGGGACGAAGGTGCTAGCCATGATTACCTGTGCAGATACTGCCGCAACCATCCGTTATACAACCGATGGTTCACAACTGAATAATTCATCACCAATTTATAAAAATCCTGTCGAAATATCTGACCGCACGGTCCTTCGGGCTCAGGCATTCCTTAACGGATATCATTCCAGTAATCAGTCAGCGGTAACCTTTGATTATGTTGATCCGGTTAAGAACGGAATCCTGTATTCTGTCTTCAGCGGCAGATATATAAAAATCCCGGATCTCCGGCAGTTAAAACCCGTCATGCAAGGCACTGCCTTTGAATTCGATCTGGCGAAGATTGAGAATCCTAAACATGATTTTGTACTGCAACTTAAATCATATCTTCAAATTGATAAGGCAGGGAAATACACCCTCTATATCACCTCAAATGATGGAAGTAAACTGTATCTCGATCATCGCTTGTTTATTGACAATGACGGGGAACACGGGGCGAAGGAGATGAGCAATACCATCCATCTTGAAAAGGGAAGGCACCTGATTACTGTTGAATATTTTCAGGGTGGTGGCGGCAAATATTTGTCTGTATCCTATAGCTCGGATGAGATTAGTTATCAGCCTGTTCCGGCATCTGTTTTGTTCAAATCAAAAGATTAGATGCCCTCGTGAAGCTTTCACTCCAGGTGAAGGCTTCACTGTAAATTAAACGCCCATTTAATATAAATGCATGAAGAATTACCTGTTAATATTTCCCCTCCTGGTTATTTTCGCCAAAGTATTCGCCGGTCAGACCCCCGATCCGAAGTATACCCCGGTGAAGGCTGAAAGCTACGTCCAATCCAAAAACTACTATCTCCTCACCTTATTGCAGCAATTACCTGAGATAAACAAGCTGGTATCAAACGATGTGGAGTTGTCAAAAATTGCCAGAATAAAAAGAGACCATCTTTTGGCTGGATTAAAGAATTGCGGAGATAATGTAAACTGCTATCTCGATAGAATAAAATTCGATACTGCTGAAATTCATGATGTCGGGGCAAGACTTGTAACTTTGTACGGTTCCCAAAATGCGTTGAGGTTGATCGTACAAAAACACCTTGTTCCGTCGGGTTGTTATAATCGCTTTGGGAATCTGCCGCCTCAGGAGATGCTAAGAAAAGCATGGGAGCAGGATGCAAAAGCGGTCAATCAGGCCATAAAAGTTTATGCCGGTGGCGCTAAGCCGAATTATCCTGATATTGATTCAGTTAGTGTGGATGTACACTGGAAATATTATCCGAATTTTATTCATTTTTTATCTGGTACAGTTATCGGAGAGGTGAAAAATGACCGGTTATTTTTTACCCCGGCCATGGTCTTTGCACTGCGCGCAATCGAAGTAAATGAGCGTAACCGTGCTGCTGATTATGAGCCAATGCAATCCGGGTGCAATAAGCCGGCGTACCAAAGGATAAAAACGGTGAAGTGGGCTGATTTCAAATATTCACTTATTCTAGTTCCTGGTGAAGGTCCCGAAGTTTATGATCAGCCTATCAGTCCGATCGGAATGCTGCGGTGCAGGTCTGCCGCCTATCGCTGGAGGGAGGGAGTTGCCCCGTTTATTATGGTTTCCGGAGGTAAGGTCCACCCTTTTAAAACAAAATACAGTGAAGCTGAGGAGATGAAAAAGTATCTGATTGAAACGATGCATATTCCTGAAAATGCCATTCTTATGGAACCTCATGCCCGGCACACCTCCACCAATATGCGCAATTGCGCCCGTTTAATTTTCCGTTATGGTATCCCCATTGATAAACCATGTTTAAGTTCAAGCAATAAAGAACAAAGTGAGTACATTTCAGGTAAAACTATGGAAAATCGATGCATTGAAGAACTTGGTTATCCGGCCTATAAAAACGGGAACAGAATCTCGGAAACGGAGGCTGAGTTTTACCCGCTCGTCTCCTCCTTACAGATTGATCCTGATGAGCCGCTGGACCCGTAATTTATAGGGTGAACCTCATTCAAAACTGGTTGTGAGCCGGCAGATGAAGGGACGAAAACCATCTCGCTGCAATACACCGGCAACTGTGATCTGTAGCGGGATTTCGAATGTAATTTTCTGATGAGATGATCTAAAAGTATATATATTTGCGGTTCGGAATTGCAGTTGAAAAATGTTGCTTCCCGGAGGATGTCTCTCAAATTATTATTGTGTTTAATTTTTCTTCCTCTTGAAACAGCTTTACTCTTTTTAAATTAAAATCATTAATTTTTACCCCATACCTGATTGTAATGATTACATTCCTGACCGGCTTTATTGCAAGCGTGGCCCATGTGGCAACAGGGCCTGATCACCTTGCAGCTGTCACCCCATTGGCCATTGACAGCCGGAAAAAATCATGGATTGTTGGTTTATTATGGGGGTTGGGCCATACCGTGGGTATGTTGCTGATCGGGTTACTGTTTATCCTGTTCAAAGAACTTCTGCCAATTGAGGCTATCTCAGAATATAGTGATACGGTCATTGGATTTTTGCTCATTGGAATAGGGAGCTGGGCTTTATTGAGAATCTACCTTCAACATTCCCATGGTTACAAACCCCATAGCCATTTTCATACCCGACCTTTTTTGTATGCCCATTTTCATACACATGACCACCCTGCACCCCCCCTGGTTGATCATCATCCGCATACAGAACACCTCCATCCGCATGATCACGATCAGTCGCACCACACCCACGATCACAGAGAGGTACCCCATCCCCTGGATGATCATCATGAAGATCATAAAGTAGCTAAATGCGAGGAATATTCGATTCACGAAAGTCATCCCTCAGATGCCGGACATACTCATTCACATCATGTAACGGTAAAACAAAATGGTTTCTCTGCACTGTTTATTGGAATCATTCACGGATTTGCCGGCTTCAGTCACCTTTTTGCCCTTTTACCCTCCCTGGCCCTTCCAACAATATTGGCATCAGTCATTTATGTGATCGCTTTTGCCACAGGAACGATACTGACGATGATAGTTTTTGCCTTTATTTTAGGATTGGTGGCTTTCCGGTCAGAGGTAAAACAACAGCAGATATTCCTCAAGTGGTTTTCCTTTTCCGGCGCAATTCTCGCCATCGCGATAGGCGTTTTGTGGATTTTTCATCCCATCGGATAGCTTGCTTTACAACTACTTAACCGGTGACACGCTGTCATAGGAATGATTAATTTAAAAGCAGGCTGTTAACCCACCTTTTCTCTGTGAATCTGAGTCTCCTCAGTTACTCCGGGGTTAAATTTTAATGTGTTTTCCTCAAAATATGGTCAGCATATCTGAGATCTGATTATTTATTTTTACAAGCATAAATTCCAATTAATCAGATCGTAAGATTCAAATCTATTGTAAAGCCATTTATGAAGAATATAACTAGGATTTTAGCCAAGGTAATCTGTGGTTTGTCCATCTATACCTTTGCTTTCATCAATAATGTCGCTGCACAGCCAAATAACGCCACCAGATTTCCAGACCGGATCATTCTGAATGTTACCCCGGATCCTACCACCTCAGTTGCCCTGACGTGGCGGACAGATACCACAATCCATGAAGGATTTTGCGAATGGCAATTGGCAACCGATACCAGGATTAAAGCCGAAGACGGACTTTCTGCGAAGGTGAAGACAAAAACAGTCAGTTATCTGTATAAAGATGAACCCACAATTTTTGCAAATCAACACTCTTCTATCCTGAACGGATTGAAGCCAGGCTCAAAATATATCTATCGCGTGGGAGCCGGATCTTACTGGAGTGAATGGTTTGAGTTCGAAACAGCCGGGGTAAATAATGAACCGTTCTCCTTTATTTACTTTGGCGATCCTCAGATAGGTTTAAAAACAGAATGGCCGCGTGTGATGCGAAAGGCTTACCAGCAATCTCCCGGGTGTCGTTTTATGCTCTATGCGGGTGACCTGATTAACCGTGCTGAAAGGGATATTGAGTGGGACGAATGGTTTAAAACCGGCTCATGGCTTTGCGCCATGGTTCCGCAGG
>JAHEYS010000068.1:4194-32576 GCA_023251475.1 Prolixibacteraceae bacterium | reverse complement strand
AGTCTTATCTTTTCGGATGTTCTAAAAATATATTCTTTCTACTATTAGATAATCAAGATAATATATTAGAAACCTCTATTGTATTTCCATAATATTCTAATAAAGTCGCAGGTTAAAATCAGATTTCAGTCCCTGATTACTGGTCGCTTATTTTCCCATATCACTTTATGGTTGGATATCAACCATGATTTTCCCATGTCATTATTCCCCTGATAGAACAGGAAGTCATCCCCTTTGGGATTGTTAAAGATGTGGGGATGTCCCGACTCGCTTGAATTCCATTCACCTGGTTTTCCATTTGGCAAAAAAGGGTGGTCAGAAAGTCGTGTCCAGTGAACTCCGTCGTTGCTTTTGGCCACCCCGATCTGCTGAGGGGCGTTGTTGTAACCGCCGGCATAGAACATAAACAGTTCACCATTTTTGTTGATGACCGATGCCGCTTCAATACAATCTTTTTCCCATACCAGTTCAGGTTTAAGGATTGGAACATCAGTCGAAATATCTGTCCAGTCTTCACGGTTAAAATTTGTTTTTCCTGACGCTTTTGCCACACCCTGCATCTGAATTTTATAATCTGGATCGCGGGTAGCATAATAGAGGTAATAATTTCCTTTAAAGAAGATTACTTCAGCATCGATCGCTCTGCCGCAGTTCCATTTGCCGCCTGGATGGAATATTGGGTTGGTTTTATTTCGGGTAAACTTTATTCCATCCAAAGACCAGGCGTGACAAATGGCATCATTCTTTCCATTTCCATAGGTCTGGTAAAACAGGTGTACCTTCCCTTTAATGACCAGTGCGCAGGGAGCACAAAAGCCCTTGGATTCATAAGTGGCCTCAGGATCGGTGTTTAAATTGCCAATTTTACTCCAGTTAATTAAATCTTTACTTTCGGCAATCCCCACTCCCCAGCCACGAATTTTTCCGACGTTATCTTTATAGCCCGGGACTGAAAAATACATCAGATAACGACCTTTATAAAGAATAACATGTGGATCTTTTGCAAAAGGTTTACCTATTCGGGTAGTGTCCCCAAACATCATTTTTGGGAGAGCTGAATTGTAAGCGTTCTGTCCCTTTAATGCAAAAAGGGCTGAAAATGAAATCAGAGTGGTGAACAGGATTGTGCGAAGCATAGGTGAGATGTTAAGGTTTCTATTGTTTCCGTAGTTTCTGTGGTTTCAAAAGTCCCTTTTCCAATCGGGTCATTTTTTTTGCATACCGGTTCCCAAATTCCCGTTGGGAGGCTGCATCAAAATGTAGCGTGTCACCCCTATGTGACAGTCCTTCAGTGGTAACCAACGCAATGTTTTTATGGGATTCACTGATATGTTGTAAAACTTTATTCAATACAGCAGCTTTTGGGTTCTTCAGACAATAAAATTGCCCCAATTCGCCAATCACTACGGGGATCCCGGGAATATTAGCCTGGAGGTCTCTTTGCAGATAAACCAGCATAGAGTCGAATCGCTGTTCATAAAGTGCAGCCCTTTCAGTAGAAGCATCACCTTCTCCCTGATGCCAGAGAATACCTTTCAGCTCTCCTTGTTGCAATGCGATTTTCAAACGACGGATCGCATCATCATAAGGGTGGGTTTTGGTGATCCTGTCGTAGGCGCCAGGCATCCACATACTAATATTTGTACCCCCGACGGCACAGGGAATTAATCCAATCTTTCTCTTGGTTTTGTCAGCCATTTGCTTCCCGAATGTGAGACCCAATCCCGTCCCGGCCGCCGGTTTGTCAAAATGAAGGGGGGATTTTGCAGCAACCCATTCCCCTCCCTTGTTCAGCATAAAAACACGCGGATCTATTATCGTGTCCTGCGGCTCAATTGCTCCCCGTCCGGCCATATTCGACTGACCAATTAACAGGTAAAGATCGTAACCTGAATCCGTTGGATTTAGGTCCACAATTAAAGGACGCAGTAACTGGGCGCCCTGATATTCACCCGGAATTAACTTTAACTGATGAATTCCTGCTTTAAGCTTTACTTTACCGATGAACAGTGACACTGAAGGGGGAAATATTCTTTTTGAAGGATCGTTGTCCGGAAGTGTTGGTTCATAGTTAACCGGATATTTATTCCCGTCAATCTCCGCAAAAATCTGACCTTTCTCATCTTTTTTATCTGTATTGTATTTTAAGGTAAGGGCGAATTCTGCGGGCTTGTTTAACCTGAAATCCCAGCTTAAATATTGGTCCTTGTTTTTCCAGTTAGTGACAAATTCACTGTTTGGTTTTCCATCGCCATATTTAAACCCATCACCATGAGTAGTGGCATCAAATACAAGCAGTTGATTTGGCTGGTGCGAAGATAAAAGTCGTATCGAATCTGTTTTCAATAAACCGCTGAAGGTAAGTTTGATCACACTATTGATCAAATCCGGAGCACTCTTTGGCACATTGATCACCAGATCATGATTATTCAGCGGAGTACATTTCAACGCTTTTTTCTCGGGATCAGCGATGAGAAAAGTTTTTTCCACCTTTGCGTTGAGCCCTCCAACCACCAATTTGCCATTTTCAGGCCATTGATAAATATGCAGATAGAGGGTGTTCCCCTTTTGGGTAACTTCACCCCATGACTGTATTGAAAGGGGGTTTCGGGAAGTTCCGTAAATGCTTTCGCCATTGACATTCATCCATGCCCCGATATTTTTAAGAATACCGGAATCGACGGCATCCCATTTCCCGTTACCCATAGGTCCCACATTCAGCAGGATATTTCCCCCTTTGGCTGCTGCACTTGCGATTAGGCGAACAAAATGTTTCGGCGATTTATGGGAATGGTCGTATTTATTGTACCCATAAGATTCATTGGTGGTTGGAATAACTTCCCACAATCCGGGGGTGGGACGGAGAAATGCAGCCCGGTCAGATGTGTTGGCATAATCGCCAAAGTTCTGACCTTGCATTCCGGCTAACCGACCGTTCACCACCACATTGGGATCAGTATCCCTGATGGCCTTCAAAATTTTCAGGTTGAGGTAGAGCGGTAATTTGTGAGGGGTGTCAAACCATAGAATATCAGGGTGGTAGTTGTGAATCAGTTCCTTGATTTGCGGAATTGACTTTTCATTCACATATTTTTCGGCATTTGGAAGGAATTGAGGATAACTTTCCCACCAGTTGGCGCCATGAAGTAAACGATCGCCTCCGGGATTCTGATAATCCCAGTCATTTCCAGGAGCATCGGGGTGTTCCCAGTCAAATGCATGTGAATAGTAGAATCCGAATTTAATACCGTATTTAGTAGCAGCGTCACGCAATTCTTTCATTGGATCACGCTTAAAAGGAGTTAGCCGGATATCATAAGGATAGGCATCGGAAGGGAACATCGCAAACCCGTCGTGGTGTTTTGCTGTAATAATAAAATAGTTCATCCCGGCATCTTTCGCTGACCTGATCCAATCTTCGGCGTTAAAACCGAAAGGGTTGAAAGTGGCTACCAGCTTTTCCTTGTAGGTGGTCAGGGGAATTTTCCGTGAACGCATCAAATGTTCCGAATATCCCAATCCCCCAGTGCCATTCCACTCGTTACCGGCAGGTGAGGAGACTCCCCAATGGATAAAACACCCAAATTTCGCCTCTTTATACCATGCTATCCTTCCATCATGGGTTTTCATAGATTCTGACCACCAACCATCATAAGCTTCGTGGATGGCATCAATATCCAGCTTCATTGTGATATTTCCGGGGATTTCAATGCCCTGTTCATCTCCCTTCTGAACTGTTTTGGCAGGAGAACCGATGTTCCTTATTTGCGCCTCCGAAAGTGTAGACATTAAAATTGCAAACAGGAAAAACAAATAAGATTTATGTTTTTGAATTGTCATTTGTATCAGTTAAGGATAAATGATCCGACAAAATTAAAAACATTGGGAAAAATAAAAGGGATTTGTCAACATTTCCAGAAAAGCGGAACGATTTAACTGGTTTCTGGAAAAACACCTTTGGCCTTTAATATTGTCTCAATTAAGATATATTTATGTGATAAAATTGAACACTTTTGCCATATTATTGTAGTTACTATTTTCATCTTAAGTTAAAGCATGGGTAATCTCAAAGATCAGAACACCCCTAAGAAGGTATCCAAACCGAACGTATTTAGTTTGTTAAAACCCTATTCAGGGATGGTTTCCTTCCTGGTGATATTCGCCTTGTTGAGTAACGGAGTTAATTTGCTATTACCAAAAATCATAGCCCGCGGTATTGATGACTTTACAGCGGGAAACTTTGTGTTTAAAACGATCGTGGAAGAGTTTTTAATCGCTGCGCTGGTTATCTTTATTTTCACCTATCTTCAGAGTATTTTGCAAACCTTTGCTTCAGAGCGGGTTGCCCGCGACCTGCGCACAAAGCTTGCCGGAAAGATCTCGGCACAAAGTTACTCCTATATATTGAAAACCAATCCATCAAAACTACTGACCAACCTCACTTCCGATATCGATTCAATTAAGATGTTTGTGTCGATGGCTGTGGTCACTATTTTCTCGTCCTTATTCATGATAATCGGAACCTGTGTTCTGCTTCTGATGATTAACTATAAACTTGCTGTTCCAATTATTGCGATAATTCCGGTGATTGGCACCACCTTTTTTATTGTTCTTAAAAACGCAAAAGCTTTATTCAGGCGAAGCCGTGAGGTTATTGACTGGCTCAATAAGGTAATTAATGAGAGTATTATGGGTGCTGCAATTATTCGGGTACTTAATTCACAACAATCTGAATATCATAAGTTTCTTGCAGCCAATACCGAGGCCAGAAACCTGGGACTTTCCATATTACGCCTTTTTGCGGCATTGATCCCAATTGTCACCTTTGTTTCCAACCTTGGCATGTTGACCATTCTGATGCTTGGGGGGCATTTTGTAATTACAGGGAGTATGTCGCTCGGCGATTTTGCAGCATTCAACAGTTATCTGGCCTTGTTGATTTTCCCGATTATTATGATCGGGTTTATGAGTAATATGATCGCCCAGGCATCAGCTTCCTATCAACGGATTAACGAAGTATTGGAAGCTCCCATATCATTGGAAACAGGAACGGTGAAAAAACTTCTTCAGGGTGATTTTGAACTTCGTAATGTTTCCTTATCTTATGGAGAGAAGCCTGTTTTAAAAGATATTTCCTTCTCAATAAAAGGGGGAACACAGGTTGCGATAATCGGCCCCACAGCAGCCGGAAAGAGCCAATTGCTCAATCTGCTTACAGATCTTGTACGGCCTGATGATGGAACCATTCTTTTTGATGGAATCAGTATCGAAAATTTTGAGAAGGAATCGTTTCGAAGTCAGGTAGGATTTGTACTTCAGGACAGTGTTATTTTCAATATGAGCCTACGCGAAAATATTGCCTTTAGTGATCTGGTTACCGATGAATCTCTTGAAAAAGCGATTTCTACCTCAGAACTAAAAGAATTTGTCGAATCGCTTCCGGATAAACTGGATACGATTGTTTCTGAGCGGGGGACCTCACTCTCAGGGGGACAAAAACAAAGAATTATGCTGGCAAGGGCACTTGCAATTAACCCTAAAATTCTGCTGCTTGACGATTTCACAGCCCGTGTTGACCGGAATACTGAGCGGAAAATACTCTCCAATCTGGAGACTAATTATCCCGACCTAACCCTGGTTTCCATCACCCAGAAAGTCGCATCAGTAAAGCATTTTGAGCAGATTATTTTGCTGATGGAAGGCGAGGTGATCGCAAAAGGGAAACACAGGGAGTTAATGGAATCATGTACCGAATATGTTCAGATATACAATTCACAACGCAGTACGAGTCACTATGAATTATAATCTCAATCAAACTGCAGGTACAGCTGAGCAGAAGAAATCAAC
This sequence comes from Prolixibacteraceae bacterium, assembly GCA_023251475.1. Taxonomy (GTDB): domain Bacteria; phylum Bacteroidota; class Bacteroidia; order Bacteroidales; family Prolixibacteraceae; genus JAAFHB01. The sequence continues at coordinate 26,729 of JAHEYS010000068.1, read as the reverse complement.
CCTTGCCGCCCTTAAAAAGTTGCTCCATCTGATTCATGAAGAGAAGCGAACAATTATACTGGCAATGATCATTATTTTTATCAATGCCGGACTAAGTTTGCTGGGACCTTACCTGATTGGACATACCATCGATACCTATATTCAATCGAAACAATTCCACGGTGTAATTATTATTTCTGCACTTTTGCTGGGTATTTACATGACCGCTTTTGTGACCAATTATTCACAGATGATCTTAATGGGTGGTGTTGGCCAGCGGATGTTATTTAGTTTGCGTAATGCCGTGTTTAATAAGCTCCAGGAGTTTCCGGTCGATTTTTTCAATCAAAACAAGGCGGGAGACCTCATTTCACGCATCAATAACGATACAGACAAGCTGAACATGTTTTTCTCCCAATCGCTTATGCAGTTTATAAGCAGCATCTTTACCATGGTTGGAGCCGGCATCTTTTTATTAAGTATCAATCCTGAACTGGGTTCAGCCGCGCTGCTTCCCGCTTTGGTAATCTGGATCTTTACCAGGTCAGTTTCGCCCTGGGTAAAGCGGAGAAATGCTGCCAATTTAACAAGTTTGGGGGGGTTGAGTGCTGAAATACAGGAGAGTCTGAATAATTTCAAGGTGATTATTGCCTTCAACCGCCGAGATTATTTCCGTAAACGGTTTAATGAGGCCAACCAAAAGAACTATACAACCTCAGTAAGTGCAGGGCTGGCGAATAATATTTTTACACCGGTATACGGTATTTCGTCAAATATCGGTCAGCTGATTGTCCTCTCTTTTGGAATCTATCTGGTGATGACCGGTAAATTTACCATTGGATTACTGATTGGATTTTTAGCATATGTGAACAGCTTTTATCACCCGTTGAGGCAACTTGCCGGACTTTGGGCCAGCTTCCAGGTTGCCATGGCCGGTTGGGATCGCATTTCACAAATTCTTTCCCTCGAAACTAATCTCGATGTCACCGATGATCAGAATACTGATCCGTCTGCTTCCTATCTTTCATTCAGGAATGTGTCGTTCAAATATCCAAATGGCAAAGAGGTGCTGCATCATGTCTGTTTCGATCTGGAACAGGGGAAAACCTATGCATTTGTCGGACCGACCGGCGGAGGGAAAACGACTACGGCTTCATTGATTGCAAGATTGTACGATGCCACCACAGGATCAGTTTTACTTGACGGACGAGATATCCGATCGTATACACCGGAAGAAAGGACAGCCAAAATAGGATTTATTCTTCAGGAGCCCTTTTTGTTTACGGGAACAGTGCGCGAAAATATCATTTATGGTAACCCCGATTATCAGAATTTGTCCAATGATCAATTAACCGTTCTGATTCATGAATCCGGACTAGAAAGCCTGCTGGGCCGTTTTGACGGGGGACTCGATTCCAAAGTTCAGACAACAGGTGATGGGATCAGTCTTGGACAAAAACAGCTGATCGCTTTCATGCGCTCAGTACTCCGAAAACCGGAACTTCTGATTCTCGACGAAGCAACAGCTAATATCGATACCATCACCGAACAATTGCTGGAAAATATTCTTGAAAAATTACCTGCTACAACTACCAAGGTGATCATTGCTCACCGGTTAAATACCATTGAAAATGCCGACGAAATCTTTTTTGTGAATTCGGGTGAAATCCTTCGGGCTGGTTCCCTCGACGATGCGGTAAACCTCCTTTTGCATGGGATAAGAGAGAGTTAATGAGTTCAATAACCGTTTTTTTGCCGGGGAAAACAAGATAAAGATCAATTCGTAACCTTAAAGCGTAACCAACAATCTGGCGGTTGAAGACAGAAAATGAAAATTTGTTGCTCAGGAAAGGGGGAGGTATTGATTGCACCAGTCAATTCAGAACCTGGGAATATCAACCAGTATAACGTGTTAGATTTGTTTATACTATTTCTAAATACAAATTGGTTGAAGGTTTAAATAAAATTTTGATGTAGATTTGTTTTGAAATTCCAATCTGAAATTTCTGATTTTTTTAAATCTCTACAGGAATGATTAATGCGGTTTTTTTTATTCCGACCCTGATTAAAACATACAGACGCCTTTTCGAGTGCCTGATGTTTTATAATTAAGCTTTTTATCCCTGATTCTTTTTTCGAATTATAATCATTCGCAATCCTATCGTTGCGGACTATTTACGCGTACTTTTTATTGTGTATTCTTCATGGATTTTAAAAAGAATAATCATGTTTGAAAAGATAAACCCCCATATCCTCAATCCTGGAAGAGCTGCAAATTCAGAGGGAAATTTCTATGAACTTAAAGGTGAAAAATCGGCTCCGGGGATGAACCAGCGAATCCGCAAACTCAGAAAACTGAGTTTCCAAGCCGAGCCATCCCTCTCTATTGAGCGGGCTTTGCACGAGACAACCTTTTATAAGGAAAACTACGGTAAATTTTCCATTCCGGTCCTCCGGGCATTGAATTTCCTCGACCATTGTAAAAAGAAAACCATTTATATTGGCGATGGTGAATTAATTGTTGGCGAACGTGGTCCCGTACCTAAATGCGTTCCTACTTTCCCTGAGCTTACCTGTCATAGTGTTGAGGATTTTCATGTGCTGAACACGCGCGATATGCAGCGTTATACCATCAGCCAGGAGGATATTGACCTGTATGAAAGGGAGGTGATTCCCTACTGGCAGGGAAAAACCCAGCGGGAAAGAATATTTAGTCATGTTCCTGATGAGTGGCGTGCAGCCTATGAGGCTGGATTATTTACAGAATTTATGGAGCAACGGGCGCCCGGACACACATCCCTTGACGGGAAGATTTATCATAAAGGTATGCTCGATTTCAAAAAGGAGATTGCCGCAAACCTGTTAACGCTGGATTATATCAATGATCCTGAAGCAACCGACAAGGCAGAGCAATGGAAGGCAATGGATATTTCGTGTGATGCTGTGATCGTTTTTGCCGGACGACATGCCGAATTGGCTGATCAACTTGCTGTTGATGAGTCTGATCCACAAAGAGCGGCAGAATTGAGGAAGATTGCCTCGATCTGTCGATGGGTACCCGCGAACGCCCCCCGGAACCTTTGGGAGGCCATTCAGATGTACTGGTTTGTTCATTTAGGTACAATTACAGAATTAAACGGCTGGGATGCAATGAATCCGGGCCATTTCGACCAGCATCTGGCCCCGTTTTACAACAGTGGGCTGGCAGAAGGTACTCTTACCAGGGAGGAAGCCAGGGAACTTATCTCCTGTTTTTGGATTAAGGTTAACAACCATCCTGCGCCACCCAAGGTGGGAATTACTGCGCGCGAGAGTGGTACCTACAACGATTTCACAAACATCAATATTGGGGGAGTTAAAGGGGATGGAACAGACGGAACCAGCGAGATCTCGTATATCATGCTTGAAGTGATTGAGGAGCTTCATATTTTACAACCCGGTAACTCAGTACATATCAGCGCAAAAACACCTGATAAATTTCTTCACGCAGCCACGCATGTCATCCGGCAGGGACATGGTTATCCTTCTGTTTTTAATCCCGATATCTACATTCCGGAACTGCTTCGCCAGGGGAAATCGTTGCAGGATGCCCGCGAAGGGGGTTGCAGTGGTTGTATTGAAGTAGGTGCTTTCGGCAAGGAGGCCTATCTGCTGACTGGTTATCTCAATGTCCCTAAAATATTGGAAGTTACACTGAACAATGGGATAAATCCCGTAACGGGTAAAACAGTAGGTATTCAAACCGGTGATCCCAGGGATTTTACCTCTTACGGGGAACTTTATGGCGCTTTCCTGAAACAATTGCAATTTGTGGTTGATCAAAAGATGCGTGTCAGCAATTACATTGACCGTATGTTTGCCAAATATGCACCGGCCCCATTCCTATCGGTGGTGATAGATGATTGCATCAGCAGGGGAAAGGATTATTATGATGGAGGTCCCCGTTATAATACCAGCTATATTCAGTGCTGTGGGCTGGCAACCGTCACCGACAGCCTTTCAGCGCTAAAAAAACATGTCTACGAAGATCAGACATACAGCATGGATAGGGTACTAAATGCTGTTCTTCAAAATTTTGAAGGTGATGAGCTGCTACGCCAGAAGATTATTAACCGGACACCATTTTTTGGGAATGATGATAATTATGCTGATGAAATCGCAGTAAAGGTTTTCAACGATCTGGTAGAAATTATTGACGGAAAACCGAACATTAAGCCAGGCGGGAAATATCACCTGAATATGCTGTCGACTACCTGTCATGTCTATTTTGGTAAAGTGATGGGGGCTACACCCAATGGCAGGTTAGCCGGGAAGTCGGTGTCTGATGGCACATCCCCCTCTCATGGTGCCGATACGCACGGTCCTTCTGCTGTGATAAAATCACTGGCAAAAATCGACCAGGTTAAAACAGGCGGGACATTGCTCAATCTGAGGTTTGTGCCGGGGTTGGTACGTAAAGAGCAGGACATCATAAAACTGGGGCATCTCATCAGAAGTTATTTTACATTGGGTGGTCACCATATTCAGTTCAATATTGTTGATACTGCAACTTTACTGGCAGCCCGTGACTGCCCCGAAGATTACAGGGATTTGCTGGTGCGGATGGCTGGTTACAGTGATTATTTCAACGATATGAATGCAGATTTACAGCAGGAGGTGATTGAAAGAACTGAAAATGAATCATTTTAATCAGACCCTATGTCCGAAGGCTTGATATTCGATATTAAACGGTACGCCATTAATGATGGGCCGGGTATTCGCCTTGTGATCTTTTTTAAGGGGTGTAATCTTCGTTGCACCTGGTGTCATAATCCGGAAGGTATTTCAGGTAAAGTTGAGAAAATGTTTGTCCCTGCCAAATGTATAAATTGTGGTTCCTGTATCGTGGCATGTCCTGAAAATGCCATAACGCTTACTCCTGAAGGCATTTTTACAGATCGTGATCTTTGCAGAATATGCGGCAAATGCGCTGACGTTTGCCCGGCAAAGGCCATTGAGATGTCCGGAAAAGAGATGAATGTCTCTGATATTATGAAAATTATCGAAAAGGAACGGATATTCTTCGATCAGTCGGGTGGAGGGGTCACCTTTTCAGGTGGAGAGCCCTTAATTCATTCCGGGATACTGATCGAATTACTCGATGAATGCGGCCGGCGTGGTATTCACAGGGCTATTGATACAGCCGGCGATGTAAATACCGGAATTCTGCTGGAAGTAGCTAAAAGAACTGACCTATTTCTCTTTGATTTAAAGATGATGGATTCCGCTTTACACCAAAAATGGACTAATGTAAAAAACGAAAGAATTCTTGAAAACCTTAAAACCATTTCTGAAATTGGGGCTTCGATCATTATTCGCATTCCCCTGATTGGAGGAGTTAATGATTCAGATCTAAATATTGAGCAAACAGCAAGCTTTATTAATGATCTTCCAGGCGAAAAGAAGGAGGTCCATTTGCTCCCTTACCATGCAATTGCGCAGCATAAATATCAAAAACTTGGCAAACCGGATCATTTTGTAAAACTGAAGGAACCCGAAAAGGGGCGGATTGAGAAGGCTGTTTCCGGATTTAATGAGTATGGGATCAAAGTTACTATTGGAGGGTAAGTAAAGGTTGAGTAGTTGATCAGTTGTTTCTTAATGCCCTGTTGAGCAATTAAATACTGTTTGTAGATTGATGCGGCTGAAGGGCTTCAATCTGACTACAACCTGTTTCATCAATTAAATCTTTGAATCGGTTTATTTTCGGAGATCTTTATGGAATTCTTTTGGGGCTTTACCATATTTTTTGTGGAATGACCGGTTAAAATATGAGGTTGAATTAAATCCGACAATCATGGCGATTTCATCCATATTGTAAATGCGATCATTCATCAGTTTTACCGCATTCTTTAACCGGATATCACGAATAAACTCTGTTGCACTCTGGTTAGTATGAGATTTAATCTTACGGTGCAATGAACTTCTGCTGATACTTAATTCTTTGGCTAGCTGGTCGATATCAAACTGGTTGTTCTGAAGATTTTTCAGGACCAGATTTTCAGCCCGTTGCAGAAAGGTTGAATTACTGCTAGAGTTGGTTTCCTTTTCTTCTGTTGAGGAGGCGCCACTGAATTTATCAATAATTTTTTCTCTGTTAGCAAAGATATTGTCAATCTGAGCCAATAACATCGATTCATCAACAGGCTTCGTCAGAAAAGAATCAGCCCCTTTATACATGCTATCAATTTTATAGTTGTTCTCCGAAAGGGCGGTAAGCAAAATGACCGGAATGTGATTTATTTTTGCGTTATTTCTTATTCGGTTTGTCAATTCCAACCCATCTATGCCAGGCATTAAAATATCCGAAATAATTAGGTCCGGGACTACTTCGAAAGCAATTTCGTAAGCCTGATGTCCATTTTTTGCAGTGAGTACTTTAAACCCATTCGAAAGATAATTTTTCATGTATATCCGAAGCTCGTCGTTGTCCTCTGCAAGTAAAATGACCTTGCTTTGATACGATGGGTTAAAACCCGATTGGCCGTATAAATTGGAAGTTGACGGTTTTTCAAAACGGGGCTGAATAATTATATTCTCCTTTTCAAATGGCAAATTATCAGTTACCGGGATATTAATAATGAAGGCTGATCCCTTTCCAATTTCTGAGAAAACAAGGATATTTCCATTATGAAGATTAATATACTCCCTGCAAATGTGCAGTCCAATTCCAGTCCCAATCTCCTCATTTGTATGATTCACAAAAAAGCGATCGAAAATCTGTGGAAGAATTTCCTGTTCCATCCCCTTCCCAAAATCCCTGACTTTTATTTCAATTGAATTCCCGTGAAACTTTTTACCAGTACAATAAAAATTGGAATAACTCTCCTCAGTTACCATTTTTTGCTCAATTGAAAGAATGACCTGTCCATTTTCAGCGGTATATTTGAATGCATTTGATAATAAGTTGTATACCACCTTTTCTATCATATCGGGGTCAATTGAAATGAAGAAATTTTTGAGTGTCGATGTGAAAATGAAATTGATCTCCTTTTCAGTTATCTGATAATCAAAACAGTTAAAAGCATTTTGACAAAGCGATACGATTTCTGTGTTTTCAGGATGTATATTTAGTCTTCCCAGTTCAAGGAGGCGGAAGTCCAGCATCTGATTGGTTAGTCTCAGCAGTCTATCGGCATTTCTTTTCATCGTTTTAAAAACATCCAGGGTTGTGGGGTCATAATGAACCCTTTTCATCAGGTTGTTCAGGGGTGAAATGATTAAGGTCAAAGGTGTTCTCAATTCGTGTGAAACATTGGTGAAAAATTTAATTCTTTCGGCAAACAGCCTTTCGTCAGCTTCACGCTTAAATCTTTCAGAGGTGATTTCTTTTCTTGATTGTTCGCGAAAGATAATTTCTTTCAGAACCAGGAAAAGAATTACAGTAACCACCATTAAATAAAATAACCAGGCATACCAGGCTGACCAGAATGGGGGATAAATTCTAATGTCAACTTTTTTTGGAGTTTTACTCCATACTCCGTCATTGTTGGAACCGAATATTTCCAGAACGTATTTTCCTGATGGGATTTTGGTAAATGCCACATCTTTCCCGTAACTGGTTTCAGTCCATTCATCCTGATAGTTCTTTAGCCGGTACTTAAACCTGTTTTTTGCAGATTTGATGAAATTGTTGGCTGCAAAGCTGAAAATCAGTGAGTTTTGATTGTGATTGAGTTCTATTCGCTCAATCCTGGCCAAATGCGATGCATTAAGTGATTTGATTTTCTGTTCGTTTATCCGAAGATTATTTACCAGAAAATTGGATAAAAAAACATCCGGAACGATTGGATTTTCTTCAATGGTCATAGGATCAATGATGTTGAATCCATTAGAGCCTCCCCAAAACAGGTTTCCTGCAGAATTAATAAAGGCTGAATTTGGATTGAACTGCAATCCCTGGAGTCCGTCCTGCTCGTCAAAGCTTTTTAGGGTATTTGTTTTGGCGTAATAGACATGAATTCCGGTGTTGGTTGAGAACCACATGTTATTATTTTGATCTTTAATAATACTGTAGATGTCGGCATTGTTGATTGTCTCATTCAGATTGAATTTATCGAATGTTTTTTTTTCGGGATCGTAAATATCAATTCCGCCGCCATTGGTGCCAATCCAAATTTTCCCGTTACTGTCTTCACAGATGGAATAGATGATATTTCTGCTTAAACTACTGGCATTTTCATTGTAAAAGAACCTTTTAAAGATTTCAGAATCCTTATATTTTACCGATAAACCAAAATCAGTGCAAATCCAAAGATTTCCTTTCGAGTCAATGTAAACAGTCCATATTTTGTCTGAGGAAATAGTGCCAATTTTCAATTCATCGTACCGATAGGTTTTAATCTGTTTTTTATCCGGATTATAAAATATTAATCCGTCTTTGGTCCCGACCCAGATCCCACTGTCAACAGGGGCGATGGACGAAATAATATTCAATATTTTAGTTGAATTGCCAATGGCAAGTGTCCGTTTTTTCGTGGTTTTGTCCATAAACCACAATCCCTCGTCGAAAGTGCCAATCCAAAGTCTGTTTTTTTTGTCACATGCAAGAGATTTAATATGTAACGCCGGCGTTTCGTTCGTTTTAATCGTATTTAAATCAAATGATCGGGTAGTGAGGTTGTACTCATTTAGTCCAAGTGACTCACTTCCAACCCATATATTCCCCTGCGAATCCTCTGCAAAAGATGAAATTACGCTTCGTGGAGTCAGCAGCCAGTTGGTTAATTTCTGAATATGCTCAAACCGAAAATTATAATCGCTAAAATAAGCGATACCTCCTGACCAGGTTGCGGCCCATACGCCATCGTTTTTATCGATAAAAAGATCATATATGCTATTGTGAGGCAGTCTGTTATAGGTATTTTGCCTGATTATTTTGTTCCCTGTTGAGGTGATCACATAAATCCCATTGTAGGTGCCAACCCAGACATCGCCATTCTTTCTTCTGATAATTTTCCGGACACGGTTGCTGGGGAGGTGCTTATTGCCTGTAAATTCCTGCCTGAACTCTGAAATCAGTGTTCCTGCAGAATCAACCAGGTCAACTCCATCTGTATCGTACCCAATCCAAAAAAGGGAGTTGATAATACTGATGGTTTTAACAGGCGATGACTTTGATCTGTAAAAAAAATTAAAATCGTAGTTCGACGAATTGCTGATGAAAACTTCCCCCCGGTTTGTACCTACATAGATTCGACCATCATCTCCCTGCTCCAGAAAACTAACAGGGGAGCTTACCCCCATATTTTCAATTTTTATTGCTTTAAGGATCAGATCGTTTATATTAAAACTGAACAGCGAATTGTTGATGACCACAAGATATTCTTTTTCAGAAGATTGAATAATGTAGCTGGCAAAGATATATTTCTGGTAACTGCTGGTTTCTTTAAGATTCAGCCTTGTAAATGAATTTTTTAATTTGTTAAAATAGCAGATTCCATTCTCGGTACAAACCCACAGTGTGTTATTCCGGTCTTTGTAGAGTTTATTGATTTTATTCGATTGCGGCGTATCATTCTGCTGAGGATCAAAATTGTATCTGGTCATATCCACCGTATTGTAATAGTACAAGCCATTGTTACACCCAAACCAGATCAACCCGTCTTCATCTTCGATAACGGTATTAATCGCGCCAAATGCAAAGCCCGCTTCGGGTGATATTCGCTCAAATATAAAATCCTTCTCCAATCCAAAAACCGGACACAAAGACATTAAAAGCAGAAATATTAAAGCAAATGATCTCATCATTAAATATTTTGGTTAAAAGTACAAAACATTGATTGCACTGATGAATCAACCAAAATTATTTATTGAATTAACAGGTCAAATTGGAACATATGGTCACATTTGACTTGAAAGTTCAATAATCTGAATCCTGACTTAAATAATTTTTTTCGCATTTCAACTAATATTGCTTGATCAATCCGAATATCGTCAGGCTACATTATAAAAACTTAGGAATGAATTTTCGAATACAGGTTTTAATACTAATTATATTTTTCATAACAGGATGCAAGGTCAAAAATAAGGATGAAATTTTATCCATGTTTAACCTTAAGCCAACAACGCAAAAGAAGTTGTTTGAGGCTTATCAGCATTTTATTGATGCTAAAAGTAGTGCAGACTTCCCTCTAAACGCTTTTGGCCAGGATGCGTATTCAGGCAAAATTTCCATTTATACCCAAAGATTTAGTGCCGAAAATGATTTGTATTATCTTCCTGCTACACTTTGGCAGGCCTACTCCCTTAACGGTTCTTCAGAATGGAGAAATTATGCCCAAAATTTTAGTGAAATTTTAAAAGGAGATAAACCATCCCGGTTTTTGAATAATGTAGCGGTCATGCAAAATATTTTACTGACAACTTTTTTAATTTCAAAGGATCAGGAATATGCTTCAATCGTTATAAAAATCTTGTCCGACTATGTTGCCCATGCAGATGAAGGTTGTGGAAATGACTCAATTTTAGAATTTAATGATATGGTTGGTCTCGACCATCTATTTGAGAATCAGGTAATGTTTTTTGCATCCAAGGCAACCGGAGATCCTGTCTACAGCAAATTCGCCCTCAAAAATTCAAATTTTATTATCGACAATTATTTCAAAAATAGTCAAACCTCTGAATTTCTTCATGGGTTTACGAAAATGAATGATAATCAGGTAGTTGTCAATAAGTCTTTATCCCGGTTGAAGGTGACTTATGCAGATCTTGCCATAGGTTTATATGGTTTTACTTTTCTCAGTAATGAAACGGGAATGGATATATACCACCAACTGTCGAATGATATTGCACCACTATTTGTCAATGAATTCAATCTTATTGAAAAAGAGAACCTTAAGCCAGCGATAAATTCTGAAATGGATTTGCTTACACAGACATTGGCCTGCATCGCACTTTTTGATATGGGTGATCGTCCTGAAAACCATTACCGTGAAATGTCGTTGATGTTTTATGATCATATTATCGGTTCGTTGTCATCCTCTGTAAAATCAGATGATATTAACAAATTTTCATTCAGGCTATTTTATTACTTATTTGAATTTGAAAGAAGAAAAAAAGGTGGACTGGTCTGACAACCAAATTCTTTGACCCGGCTTTTTGATTCTAATCCTCTTTAAATAGCATCAATTAAAACTGACATTAAATGATTAAACCTAATATTGGTGTATTAATTCCATTGGCGGCAATGGGTATATCTGCTCTGGCAGCAGACTCCGGGGGTAAACAAACACCAATGCTTTCAAGGGTAAGACCAAATATCCTTTTTATCCTTACCGATGACCACCGGACCAGTGCCATGGGCTATGCCGGCAATAAAATCATTCAGACTCCCGAGATGGATAAGCTGGCCCGTGAAGGTGTATATTTTAAAAATGCCTTCGCCTGCACACCAATATGCGCTGCTTCAAGGGCAAGTATTCTGTGCGGCATTCAGGAACGTACCCACAAATATACCTTTCAGACCGGTGCTGTGCGGGAAGAATACATGCAAACATCGTATCCGGAATTATTGAAGGAAGCTGGCTATTTCACTGGTTTTTATGGAAAACTGGGTGTTAATTACGGCCATCCTGAACGTTTGTTTGATGTGTATGAAGATTACGACCGCGAAACAAAGTACAACGACCGGAGGGGTTATTTTTATAAAACCCTGGGCGAGGACACCGTTCACCTGACTCGCTATACCGGAGAAAAGGCCATTCAATTTATCGGAAATGTACCGTCGGATCGACCTTTTTGCCTGTCGGTCAGTTTCAGCGCCCCTCATGCCCATGATCCGGCGCCGGATCAGTATTTCTGGGATGAGGGAACAGCAGATCTCTACAAGGATGTCGTAATTCCTTATCCCGATTTGAAGGAGGAGAAGTATTTTAATGCTTTACCCGAAGGGGTTCGCAAAGGGTTTAGCAGGAAGCGCTGGGAATGGCGTTTCGATACCCCTGAAAAATACCAGAAAAGTGTGAAAGGGTACTACCGAATGATCTCCGGTATCGATCTGGAAATTGCCAAAATCCGAAAAGCACTTAAAGATAAAGGAGTCGAAAAAAACACGGTTATCATTCTTATGGGAGATAATGGTTATTTTTTAGGGGAACGGCAGATTGCCGATAAATGGCTGATGTACGATCTTTCGCTTAGCGTTCCCCTGATTATATATGATCCCCGCGTTCAAAAACATCAGGATGCACAGGTAATGACGCTGAACCTTGATGTTCCTGCAACAATCGCTGAGTTTGCCGGAATCGCTCAGCCTCAAAGCTGGCATGGCAAAAGCCTGGTCCCAATTGTTTGGGGGAAAAGTGATCACCTGCAGCGCGATACCATTTTAATTGAACATTTATGGGAAATAGAAAGCATCCCTCCAAGTGAAGGGGTCCGGACTGCTGAATGGAAATTTTTCCGCTACCTCAACGATAAGTCCCTGGAAGAGCTCTACAATCTTAAAAAGGATCCCAGGGAGTTGAATAACCTGGCCAGAAAACCTGAATATCAGACCGAATTAAAAGATTTGCGTACCAAGTGCGATTATCTGATCCGGAAATTTTCCGATCCTTACTCAGGGCTTCCTTCAGGGTTGATGGTAGAATCTATCCGGGATCCTAAAAATGTTGCCATAAACAACAATTTGCCCGGATATAGCTGGATCGTTCCCAAAGAGGCTGTATTTCAAAATGGTTACCAGATTTTAATTGCTTCCTCAAAATCAAATATTCGTAATAATATCGGCGATGTCTGGAACAGTGGTCAGGTAAGGAGTAAAGCTTCAACCAATATTGTACAAAGCGGTAACCCGCTGAAACCTGAAACGCATTACTTCTGGAAAGTGCGTATCTGGGATCAGGATAACCGGCTTTCGGATTATTCAGAGATTCAGGAATTTAAAACCGGAACATTTGCAGGTACGGTTTCTACGGGGAATAGCTTTCAGATTGAGCGGATTCATCCCAAAACGATCAGAAAAACAGCTGCCGGAAGCTATTTTATCGATTTCGGGAAAGATGCCTTCGGAACCCTGGAACTGAATTATGCATCTCCTAAAGCCGATACGGTCGTTGTTCGTCTTGGCGAAAAAATCGAAAAAGATGCCATCGACCGTAAACCAGGTGGCTCTATCCGTTATTCGGAAGTTAAACTCGCTGTTCAGCCAGGCAAAAAATCGTATACCCTGAAATTAATCCCTGATGTCCGGAATACACTTCCCAACAAGGCAGTTCAATTGCCCGGTTCGTTTGACGTAATCACCCCGTTCAGATATTGCGAGCTGGATAATTACCAGTCGGAACTGACAGGAAAGGACATTCTGCAGAAAGCGTACTTTAGTTATTTTGATGAAAGTGAAAGCAGTTTTACCTCTTCAGACACCACTTTAAACCAGATTTGGGAATTGTGCAAATACAGTATGAAAGCCACATCCGCCACCGGATTCTACATTGACGGCGATCGTGAACGGATTCCTTATGAAGCAGATGCGTACATCAATCAGCTGAGCCATTACAGCGTCGACCGTGAGTATGCCATGGCCAGACAGACCATCGAGTGGTTGATGAAAAGCCCTACCTGGCCTACCGAATGGTTACTTCATACTGCCATGCTTGTTCAGCAGGATTACCTGTATACGGGTGATGCCAGACTTGTGAAAAGCTATTATGATCTTCTGAAAAAGAAGACTTTAATGGTGCTAAGCCGCGAAGACGGACTGATAAGTACAAAGTCAGAAATACATAACGGACGTTTGATGATGGAAATAGGTTTTGCTGACACCACCCAACGGTTGAGGGACATTGTCGACTGGCCCGATGGAAAGATCATCTCCGGCAGCCAGTCCTTCGTACAAAAAGGTGAACGCGATGGATACCAGATGGTAGCGGTTAATACAGTCGTTAACTGTTTCTTCTACAAAAATATGGTGATCATGGCTGATTTCGCCAGCTTGCTGAATAAAACGGATGATCAGGCTGAATTTCAGCTGATGGCTGCCAAAGTTAAAAAGTCAATCAACGAAAAGTTATTCGATACCACCAAAGGAATTTATCTGGATGGTGAAGGCGCAGCTCATTCGGCGTTGCATGCCAACATGATGCCCCTCGCGTTTGGGATTGTGCCTGAATCGCACCTTAAAACGGTGGTTGATTTTGTGAAATCGAGAAAAATGGCCTGCAGTGTTTATGGCGCCCAGTACTTACTCGAAGGATTGTACGAAGCAGGGGAGGGGCAATATGCGCTCGACCTCATGCGTGCCACCAACGATCGCAGCTGGTGGAACATGATCAGGGTGGGTTCAACCATTACTATGGAAGCATGGGACATGAAATACAAGCCCAATTCTGACTGGAACCATGCCTGGGGCGCAGCTCCGGGGAATATTATTCCGCGTCACCTGTGGGGAATTACCCCAAAAACACCCGCTTTCGAAATTATTCAGATTAAACCTCAGATGGGAGACCTGAAAAGCAGTGCCATTACCGTGCCAACAATTAAAGGTGCAGTTAAAGCTGATTATCTGTGGATAAATGACAGATTGCAAAAATATAAAATTGAATTGCCCGCCAATATTGGAGGTGAACTGATCTTGTCCCATTCAGGGGAGGCGGTGGTCACCGTAAACGATCATAAAGTAAATCCGGTGTTTAAATCCATCCGGCTAGAGCCAGGCATGAATAAGATTGAGGTCAGTGTGAATTCGTTCTAAATATCGTAATATCATAATATATCAGAAATAAAGTCGTATTCGATGAAAAACCTTCTTTTATTCCTTTCATTCATTTTATTTTCAACGAGTGTTTTTGCTCAGGAACGCCCTTTTATCTGGGTGAAACAGAGCGATCGGGCACAGGTTCTCGATAAAATAGAGAAACAGGAGTGGGCTAAAACCGCTTATACTGATTTCATTCACCAGCTTGATCAGGATATTAAATTACATCATTCAAGTCCTTTAGAATTTCTGAAAGGGATGCCATTCGATTGGGGAAAGGGTAAAACGGGACAGACGCCCCCTTTTTTCCAAACCTTTCACATTGAAAAGGGGATACACAAAAATCTGGATAATGCTACAAAGGAGGAGATGGCGAATGCCAGGAAATTAATCAGGTACCTGGAAATGGGTATTGATTGTGGAATAGCTTATTATATCACCGGTGAAGAGAAATATGCACAATGTGCCATCGATATTCTGAACTCATTTGTGACAGGGGTTATACAATCTGAAAGATCACAATGGCATGAAAGAGGAGGTTGGTTGTTTCCGGATGACGGATTTAGAGAGGTAAGGGAATTGGGAGATAAAGTTCCGATTATTTATGACTTTACAGCAAATTTCATTAAAAAAGGTGGAAAACCTTTTGATATTGGGAAAGAAGCAAAGACTGACTTTCCCCGGGAAGCGGCACAGCAGGTTTTTCGTACCTACGCCGATATTACCATTAATTATGGCGGTACCGGTTCAAATCATCCTGTACTGGAAGCGCCTTCCCTGGTTTATAATGCACTGGCTATGGATGATGAAAAGGAACGAAACAAATTATTGTCTTATTTTTTAACGGAAAGCACAAAAAATCAGGATGCATTAAATGTAATGGCCGCGATTTATAAAAATGAAGGGGATATTTGGCCCGAGACTTCACAATACCTAAATGCTGTAAGTAACATTTTAACCAAATTAATGGTTGTGGTTAATAAGTACGATCCTTCTCTTCATTTGGGAGCGAAATATCCGAATATACTTTTTTCATTGCCGGCATTGGATTATGCGGTATATCCCAATGATCAGATCGTTCGTTGGGGTGATGGTAAACGACACGGTAGTCCGTCATACGGTAGTTATGAAGATGCTTACCTGCTTGGCAAAATGGATGGGGTGGAAAAAGTTACCGGTAAATTCGGTTCCCTGTTGAGCAAGGCTTTTAAAGAGGGGAAATATCAAAGA
This sequence comes from Prolixibacteraceae bacterium, assembly GCA_023251475.1. GTDB lineage: Bacteria > Bacteroidota > Bacteroidia > Bacteroidales > Prolixibacteraceae > JAAFHB01. The sequence goes on along the minus strand of JAHEYS010000068.1, from coordinate 10,786 downwards.
AGAGGGATAAATTCAGTATTGTGGTACAATGAAATTAAAGGGGAAATCAAACCCTTTGAACTTCCCCGTACCGATAAAATTCCACATGCCGGGATATTCCTTCAGCGCAATTTGAGTCCGGCCTGCAATCCGGTTGATGGTTTGATGTGTTTTGTCGGAGGTGGCCCTATGGTACACGGACATGCTGAGGGGATGAACATCGAATTATACGGAAAGGGGCAGGTCCTGGGTGTCGATAATGGACGGGGAAGTTATCAGCAGGACATTCATGAGAACTATTCACGCATTTTTGCCGCACACAATACGATTATTGTGAATGGCAGTTCTCAGGGCGATGGTGGCTGGTCAAATCAGGGAATTAATACTGTGCAGCTAAAAACGATGGAACCTTTGCCAACAAAAGAGGCTATATCTCCTGATTATTCATTTTCGAAAACAACATTTGTCGATGACAAAGGTGACAAGGCAGAGGCGACTCAGGAACGCACACTGGCACTTATCCGCACTTCTGAAACGACTGGCTATTATGTGGATGTGTTTCGGTCGAAATCGTCCTTGCCCAACGAATACCACGACTACCTCTACCATAACATTGGTGATGAATTGCAGTTTCTGAACAAAGATTTGAAGTTGAAAGCCGATCCTGCCCGTTATCAGGCCAATGCCAATATGCCATGGGTTCAGAACAGGCAGTACCGTATACCGGGGTGGCATTTTTTTGAGGATGTTGAAACTTCACCTGTTTATTCCGGAGACTTACAAGCACAGTTCAATACGGGTAAATTGAAAGACGGCCCGATAGCCATGCGCCTCTTTATCCCGGGGTTCGCACAACGCGAATATACGAAGGTTATGGCTCCTCACACGTTCGAAGCGCCATCCCCATACGATAATCTGCCAACCCCGACACTGGTTATCCGCAAAAACGGAGAAGCATGGATCAGCCCGTTTGTCGTAGTTTACGAACCATATAGCGGGAAAGGGACAAATGGCAGTATTCAATCGGTGGCGAAACTCGAACAAAACGGTGTTTTTAAAGGATTAAAAATTGTCAGCAAAACAGGAAAGGGAACAATAACCCAATTTGTGCTGGTTCAATCGGGTGAAGAAACGTTCAATGATAAGAATTCCGGAATCGTTTTTCAGGGTGAATTCGGTTTGATTACGCTGGACGGCAACAATAAATTGCAGGATATGTATTTGGGTGATGGCCTGAAATTGGCTTGTAAAAATTTGGTAATGAAATCACTGGCCAATCATCCTGTCGGTGGATTTATCGATTTTTCCGGTATGTCCCCAAAAATAAGCGTGAATGGTAAATTGGCAGTAAAGTGGCAGGATGGTTCAACCCAGATAAAGGAATAAAGACAAACTTAATGAAGAAATTAATATTTCTGTTTATCCCGCTGCTGATTTTCCAGACTCCGGGATTTACCAAAAATCCAATTATCCCCAACAAGGGGGCCAACGATCCCCATATCCGTATATTTAACGGCAAAGCTTATTTGTCGGCATCACACGATAAATCGATCGACAGCAAAAGTTTTTCAATGGACGATTGGTGGTTGTGGTCATCTGATAATTTAGTCGATTGGAAACCTGAATCGGTGTTAAAGCCCGATGATACCTATATTGGAAAGCCATTTTCAAGTTGCTGGGCGACAGATATTGCTGAGCGCAACGGTAAATATTACTGGTATTTTTCTGAAGGAAACGAGCAATCGGGTGTTGTGGTAAGTGATTCACCTGCAGGTCCCTGGAAAGATCCACTGGGTAAACCGTTGCTGGCATCCGGCCTTACGCCAACCCACGAATACGATATGGGTATCGCAGAAGATGCTTCGGACAATTTTTACATTGTGTTTGGCGTCTGGGATTATTACATCGCAAAACTGAATAAGGATATGATTTCACTGGCCGAAAAGCCACGCAGGATTGAAATCAAAAATCCCCGCGGGCCCTATAATCCTGATGGCAAAAACCTTGAAAAGCCTACAGATGACAAACCTTTTATCCATTCGTATAAGGGAAAATTTTACCTGTCGTGGGGTTGTTTTTATGCGATGGCCGACAATATTTATGGACCGTACAACTACACCGGATCGATTATAGATGCTTCAAGTTTTGCCCCTGGTTACGAAAAACCCACATGGCCAGCCGGATTTTTGCAGGGTCGACACGGCTCGTTTTTCGAATGGCATAACCAGTGGTATTTCACCTATTGTGATATCAGCCAAACAGGAAACCGCTATTTCCGCGATACCTTTATCAGCTATGTCCATTTTAAGGAAAATGGTGAAATGACATCGATTCGTGTCGATGGAATTGGCGTTGGAGAGTATGATGCGAATCAGAAAATCGAAGCTGAAGATTATTTCAACGCTTCAGGAATTACTCAAAAGGAGACAAAGAATGGAGGATTTGTGGTCGGTGATATTGAAAACGACGACTATCTGGTTTTCCCAAATGTCAAAAACCTTAGCGGAAAAAGTAGTGTCGGGTTCAAAATAGCGAAGAATTGCTCAGGCACCATTGAGATACACAAAGATTCTCCGTCAGGCGAATTGCTGGCAAGCTGCCCAATTGCAGGAGCAAAAACAAATACGGTGTTCGATACGGTGGGCTGCAAACTGCCACAAATGATTGACAAACAATGTCTTTGTTTAGTGTTTAAAGGAAAGGGGAAACGACTGTGTCAGCTCGATTCGTTTTCGTTTAAATAATCACCTGTATAACATATGTTTTCATCATATGGATATCCCGAATATAAAAATCATTCAATTTCAATATGATTAATAAAGGTATTCTCGGATTAATGTTTGCTGCTTTATGTGCCGAAGGTGCGGAAAAGCAGGTAGATAAGCCTAATATAGTTTTCATTATGGCCGATGACCTGGGTTATGCTTCACTGGAATGCTATGGGAGTACCGGTATCCATACCCCCAATATTGATCAACTGGCTCTGGATGGGGTACGTTTTACCGATTATCATAGCCATGTATTCTGCACACCCACCCGGGCCTCGTTAATGACAGGGCGTTATCCCGAGCGTGCCAGGTGGGTCGATGATGCCGAGCTTTCCCCGGTCTTTCGGGAGCAGCGGAAAGCGAATGTTAAGCAAAGGTGGGCCTGGGGAATCTCTTTGGAGGAGGTTACGATTGCCAGTGTTCTTCAACAATCAGGTTATAAAACCGGGCTAATGGGAAAATGGCATCTTGGATACGATTTCAAATTTCACCCCATGAATTTCGGTTTTGACGAATTTCGGGGATATCTTGGAGGTAATGTTGATTATCATACACATAACGCATTATTTGGTTTAAAGGGCCTAGACTGGTGGAACGGAAAAACAATCAAAAATGAAGATGGTTATACCACCGACCTCATCTCAGATTATTCGGTTGAATTCATCACAAAACATAAAAATGAACCATTTTTCCTTTATGTGGCTCAGGAGGCACCTCATGAACCATGGCAGGGGCGAAATGCCAATTCAGAAAAGTCACCTTCAGATTGCTATAAAGAGCAAATAGAAATTCTTGATGAATCTGTTGGCAAAATAAGAAAAGCACTACAGGATAATCACCTGGAGAAAAAAACACTGATCATCTTTTGTTCAGATAATGGTCCGGCACCTCCCCGTGGTTATGCTGAATGGGGGTCGCTGCAAGGTGGAAAGGGAAGTGTGCGCGAAGGGGGGCATCGTGTGCCTTTTATTGCGTGTTTCCCTGAAAAGATTCCAGCCGGGACTATTTGTAATGAAACAGTGGTGGTTATGGATATGTTCCCAACTTTTACTGCATTGGCGGGTACGAAAATTCCTAAATCGCTCAAGCCTGATGGGGAAGACATATCTGATCTTTTATTTAAACAAAACAAAATCGGGCAGAGAACACTACACTGGGAAATGGATGGTAGCTGGGCTGTCAGAAAGGGTGATTGGAAACTTATCGGGACCCGCGAGAAAGAAATTAAGCTATTCAACTTAAAGGAAGATATTGGTGAAAAGAAGGACTTAAAAGCTGTTTATCCATCTCTTGCTGATAGTCTTACACAAATGCATTACTCATGGATGGAAGATGTAAATGTTAGCATACCAACCTATAAATAGTGATTTTAACACGTTGGTGAACTATGTTAACTAATGATATTTGTACGTGAAATCAGGGAGAAAAGTAAAAAGCAAAATGGCGAAGAAAATATTCAGGTCACGCATACTATTAATAGTAATAGCATTTTTGATTGGATCGATCAATCTGGTGACTGGACAAACCATAAAATACTATGTTTCTTTGGCTGGTAACGATTTAAACAAAGGGACCATCGGGAAGCCTTTTGCGACACTTGAGGCGGCGCAAAATGCTGTTAGAGAAGCCAAAAAAAATGAGGTTAATCGCCCGGTAGAAGTAATCATCAGGGCGGGGGTCTATTATCTCGGACAGACACTCGAGCTTCAGCCAGAAGATTCGGGCACCAAAGAGGCCCCGGTTACCTGGCGATCGGCTGAAAATGAAAAGGTTATTCTAAGTGGTGGTCACGCATTGAATGGCTTGTGGAAGAAGGATTCGGATGGCAAAACCTGGTACATCGATTTACCCCAAACCAAAGGGTGGGTGCGCGATGTTGCGCTGCCCGAGGTTTACCAGAAAAAACCTGTTGGGCCATGGCATTTCAGACAACTTTACGTCAATGAGAAAAGAGCCATCCGGGCACGCTTTACAAATGCGAATGAACAAAATCCATTTTTGTATGCTGTCGACGGGACAAAAGCATCTGTAAAACTTCCAGACGGTCAGGTGAAGGCAAGTTGGGGCGATGAACCCGATGCGCAAATCAATATTGTTCCGCAATGGCGGTTTTTTAACCAATGGAATGATGTGACAGGGGTGAATGTAAAGGAATCGACCATTACAATTGGTCCGCGGGAACGTCATGCATTGATGGACAAAGGTAGCTGGTTTTGCATCGAAGGCGTTAAATCAGAAATGGATCAGCCCGGAGAATGGTATTTAGATTCCAAAATTGGGCGCCTTTATTATATGCCGGAACCTGGTCAGAATCCTAATAATCAAAAGTTTATCGCTCCGTATCTCAACCGTATTATATATTTAAAGGGAGATGTTGAGAAGGGGACGCATGTATCTTATGTAAATTTCAAAGGATTGGAGTTTTGCCATACCACTTTTACATTGGGACAGATTGAGGCAAGGGTACATACCGATGGAGCTGCGATGTTTGAAAATGCTCAGAATTGCAGCATCGAAGGGTGTACTTTTGAAAATATAGGGGGCTATGCTTTATGGCTGCATCTGGATTGCAAGGATAATTTGTTCTGCCGAAATACGGTATTGAATTCAGGTGGCGGCGGTGTATTGCTTACCGGTTCACGACTTTCGTACATGGATGATTCAAAAATATATACTCCGGGTGAGGCTGCTGCAAAGGTAGCTCCATACCTGACTGAAATCACGCACAATACAGTCAGGCATTGTGGTCAAATCAGGTACTATGGTGGCGGCGTCCATATTGATTCACGTCCGGCTTCGATGGCGATGATGCCGGGGAACCACATTGCCCATAACCATTTTCAGGACCTGTCGCGAAATGGCGTATTTGCCTTTCGGAACCAGGGAGGGAATGTTGTTGAGTTTAATGAAATCCACGACTGTTTACAAACGACCATTGACGGTGCTTGCATTCATTTTGCCTCTATGAACCGGTTTAATGCACCCAATTATATTTTGAACAACTACCTCTATGATATGTGGGGATATAAACAAAATCCGGATGGAAAACCACAACGAATGCTCGCAAACGGCGTTTTTCTTGATTGGGCGACAAGCAATACAACAATAAAAAATAATGTGATTTATAATTCCGGCGAAAAGGAGATCAAGACAATCATGGGAAACTGGAACCTGGACATCGAAAATAACCTGGTTTCCAAAACACGGATTGAACCTTTTCTGGCGCAGGAACTTGGGCCTAAAGGGACTGCTTCGCACAGTATTAATCCTGAAAATCTAAAATCCGTTGGTGGTGTTATTTTATCATCCGACAAAGAGCATGTTCAATATTTTGGAAACTGGGAACAAGTTGCTGTTACCGGAATGTGGGGATTATTTGAGGCTAATTATCTGCATGCCGCTCCTGACAAATCGGCGCGCTGCGAATATCAACTACCGGTCATGCAGTCAGGTACTTACAAAGTTTGTATGATGTATTTTCCGAATGAGAAAAATGCCTCCAATGCTAAAATTGCAGTAAAGCATGCGAAAGGGGAGGATATTGTTGACTGGAATTTTAAAAAGGGCGATCAATATGGATTTGCGGTGATTTTGGGAGAATATTATCTTGACAAGGATAAACCAGCCTCTATAACGATTTCAAATACAAATTCAAATGGTTTTATTGTCGCCGATGGAGTCGGATTTATGAAAGTTAAAGACTAAATACAAGATATCTAAACATATGAAAATAGCTGCGTTTTACCTGGCATTATTTTTAGCCACTCTTTTTGGTACACAGGCACAGAGTGGTACTCAAATATTCAGATCGGGTTTTCAGCATCCCCTAAAAAATATTATCCGAC
>JAHEYS010000068.1:0-4184 GCA_023251475.1 Prolixibacteraceae bacterium | reverse complement strand
TCATTCAAGTAACAAATTTAAAACAATGAATAAACTCACTTTACTAATTTCGTTCATTTTGTTTGCCGGTCTAAAGATCTGCCCCGCACAAAGTGATTTTACCAACCTGAAATCAAGCTTTATAAATCCGCCACAACATTATTATCCGACCCCGTTTTGGCACCTTAACGGAGCGATGACCAACGAAGGGATTGTTCAGCAGATGACCGATGCGAAATTGAAAGCTAATTTCAATGGCGTCACCGTCCTTCCGGTTGCAAATACTTTCCCCGATTTTTTGAGTGATGCTTATTTTGAAAAGCTTGGGGTCATTGTCGAAACTGCTAAAAAACTTGATGTGAATGTCATTTTGTACGACGACACCGGTTTTCCCAGCGGAAATGCCGGTGGACAGCTCGAAAAGCAATTTCCGCAGGATGTGCGCAAAACACTTGAAAAGAGTGAGGTGATCCGAAGCGGTCCCGGATTTTGGAAATCACCACTTCCGGCAGGTAAGCTGATGGCCGCCGTGGCTATGAATGTGGAAACGCTTGAGCGAATTGATCTTGGCGGGTTTATCAACGAAAGGAATATTTTAGACTGGAAAGTACCAAAAGGAGAGTGGCGGATCATGTTTTTTACCTGCAATACCGCTACTTTCTGGAAAAGTTATTTTCCGGTCGATTACCTCGATACTACAGCTGTCGGCCATTTTATGAGCCTGACCTACGATAAATATGCCGAGCGGCTGGCTCCTTACTTTGGAAATACCATTCAGCTGACCTTTTTTGACGATGTGGGTTTCTTACGTACCGAAAGGGCGTGGACCCCTCGGTTTAACGAAAAATTCAGGGAGGTAAACGGGTTTGCACCTAACTTGTATTATCCGGCTTTGTGGTACAACGTTGGCCCGGAAACCGAAGCTGCGCGCGTTGCTTTTTTCAATACCCGCGCTGAACTCATGGCCGAAGGGTATCCCAAAATGGTCACCAAATGGACCAAAAAGTACGGTTTGAAAAACACGGGGCATCCACCCGGAAACTATGGCCTTCAGCCGGTGGATATGTCGGGCGATATCTTCAAATTTTACCGGTATACCGATCTGCCGTTAGCCGATCTGATCATCGATTACGGTCGTGGACGTGATGGTTTTAAACTGATTAGCTCGGCCAGTGATTTGTATGATCGTGCGGTTACTGCCACCGAAATCTATGGTGCTTTGAAAGAAGAAATTGTTGATTCACTGATGCTTTACCGGGCTTTGATGGAAATTGAGGCACGCGGGATTAATTTTGTAATCCCTCATGGCATGTGGTACGATCCCTCAAAGGTCTCTATTTCGCCGTTGGTATCGCCTTACAGTAAAAAACTGGCACCCGGTCTACCCAAATACAGCGATTACGTTGGTCGCACCTGTTTCATGCTGCAAGGTGGACGACGGGTCGCCGATATTGCCCTCCTTTACCCTATAGCAAGTCTGGAGGGTGGTTTCTATTTCGATGCCGCTGATAATAAAAGGGCCGGAAGCTGGGCTTATCCTGAAGCTGATTACCTTAAAATCAGCGATATGCTGACCAATGAAATCCGTCGTGATTTCACCTTTGTTCATCCGGAATACCTTGCAAGCGATAAATATTCAGTTCAAAAGGAGAAGCTGCACCTTAATAACAAAGAGAATTTTCAGGATTATCAGACAATCATTATTCCCGGCGGAAAAGTGATTTCGGTTGTAGCGCTCCGGAAAATCAAGCAGTTTTTCGATGCCGGCGGAAAGGTCATTGCAACAACCTTGCTCCCCTCTTTATCGGCCGAAATGGGTAAGGATAAGGAGATAGTCGGATTAATCGCTGAGCTATTCGGAGCAGATGCATCCGAAAACCCTAAGTTGCAAACCAACATTCGGGGTGGGAAAGCGCTGTTTGTCCCGAATCTAACCGTGCAGGCTTTATCCGGCATATTGGCAGAATTAACCCCTGATGCGGATGTTAGATTTGAAGAAAATCCATTGGTTACAAGCAAATTAGGTGTGTTTTCGTATCTTCATAAAGTACATAGCGGAAAAGATATTTACTTTTTTGCCAACTCAGGCGATGACCCAATTAACACCGAAGTTTTACTTCGCGGAAAACTGAACCTTGAGAACTGGAATCCGCATACCGGTAAAGTTTCTTCAACCGGAAAGGTTTCATACGTCCGTAAAAATGGGTTGACCTACACCCGGTGTAAATTGAGTTTAAACGGTGTTCAGTCAACTTTTTGGGTTTCCAAATAAAATAATCACATCTAAAACATAAACAAAATGAGTCCAGTTTTTAAAAAAATAATCTGCTTATTCTTTGCAGTATTCATGTTAAGTGTTTGGTCTTACGCACAAAGCCAGAATAGTAACCGGTTACAAAATGAACAGTTTGCACTCCAACTCCGGACAGCAGAAGCACGGATGGGCCAAAGAATTGAAATGCTTACAAAGCGACTTGCTTTGACTCCGGAACAATTGGATAAAATAAAAAAAATTGAAAGGCATAACCTGGAAGAGGAGCGGAGAGTCAGAGAACGTGCCTCTTTAGGTAATGATATGAAGGGGATGCCAAAAAATACGGGAGGAGGTCCCGGCTTTAACCCGAGTATGGAACAACGCTCACTGAATTATGATTTTATCCGGCTGCGAAAAGAGGCAGATGACGAAATCGCCAAATTGCTTGAAGGAAAACAGATAAAGAAATTTGCCGTGATACGGGAAAAAGATGAACAAATGAGAAGGGAAAGAGAATTGGGGGTTAAGCCTCATAATCAGGAAGTACGAAATCAGAACATCAATAGGAAAGGGAAAGTGCAGTCGAATAAAAATTTAAATCCGAAATTTTAAAGGCAAAACGGTTTAGTCCGGACAATCAATCTGAATACCCTTCATATAATAAATCTAATCCAATGAAAAATAGCCTGTTATCTATTAAGAATTGTTTGACTTTTACTTTGCTTTTTGGCTTTTTATATTCAAACAGCCAAACGCTTGTTCAGAATTTCAAAAATCCACCCGCATCTGCCAAACCGCAAATATGGTTTCATGTGGTTAGCGGGAATATGAGTAAAGAAGGAATCACGAAAGATCTTGAAGCGATTGCCCGTGCAGGTATTGGGGGAACCATTTTTTTTAATGTCGCTCAGGGAGTTCCTCTGGCAAATGTAACCTTCAATTCCGATGCACAACGACAGTTGCTGAAACATGCCGCTGCCGAATCTGAGCGGATGGGATTGACCTTCGGATTTCACAATTGCGACGGATGGTCATCGAGCGGCGGCCCCTGGGTAAATGCTGAAAATTCGATGAAAATGGTTGTTTACTCCCAAAAGGTGGTAGATGGCCATCCCAATATTTCGTTACAACTGGCTCAGCCAACTGCCCGGGAAGGGTTTTACCGTGATATTGCCGTTATCGCCTACCCGGCACTACCTTCTGAGGTACTGGATGCTGAAAATAAGGGCTCTGTCACTTCATCAGATCCTGATTTTAATATCCCTATTGCTACAGATGGTCTCTTGGATCAATCTACAAAATTGAAAGCCTCGGATACTCAGCCTGGATATGTTGTTTTCGATTATGGAAAACCCACTACCATCCGGTCGTTTTTTATGCTAATGAACAATTCGGCAAAAATTGTCCTGGAAAGGTCTGACGATGGTGAAAAGTTTGTGAAGGTGAAAATTGCTGAAATGAGAAGGACAGGAAAGTCGGAATATGGTGTCAGTGAGCATTTTGATGCGGTAACTGCCCGCTATTTCCGTATTGCTTCGGCGACTGCAACGACGTTCAAAGAAGTCAGTTTATCCGCGAACTATCCGATCGAAAACCTGTTGGGCAGGATTTTAATGAATAAACAGGAAAACGAGAAATTTCCAGCTATCGGTGATCCGGATCCATCGATGGTGATTGATAAATCAAAAATTATTAATCTGACCCAATTTATGGATCCTTACGGAAGGTTAAAAACCACGCTGCCTGCCGGGAAATGGACCATCATGCGTTTCGGATACACTTCCACGGGTGCTGTCAATGTTCCGGCATCCAACGAAGGGAGAGGCCTGGAAGTGGATAAGTTTGACCGCGCAGCTTTAAAGGTTCATTACGACGCCTATATCAAAAAAGTAATTGATGCAGCGAAACCTGTTGCACCAAAAGCACTCCAATATGTCGAGATTGATAGTTA
>JAHEYS010000551.1 GCA_023251475.1 Prolixibacteraceae bacterium | reverse complement strand
CATATCCGGATAAAATTCACGTAATATATTGATATCGCCGTAATAATGATACAGATACCATGGAATTTGTACCAGGGCAGTCCCCCAGTCAGGCGAGGCTATTCCGCTGGTTCGTTTCCCCGGAACAATCATGGTTGGAATTCCGATAGGTTTGGTCACCTTACTTCTGTCGTGAAAATCGGTCCCGAAGTAAAGTTCCATTTTTGAATCACGCGCCGATGAACGGATATCGTATAAATATTTGGTCAGGAATAACCGCGCATCAAAATTATGAATCAGGGTGGTCGCGATTGTGTGAGCATCTCCTGTCCAGCCACACCGTTCACGGTGGGGACAATCTGTTGGAATTCCAAGCACATTACTTTTGATGGTCCACAAAGCCAAATCGTGCAGTTTATTGATCTGAGGATCGGAACAGCTGAAGGTCCCCCCTTTTTTCAGCGAACTATATACGACAACACCAGTGAGCAAATCCTTTTGAGGCTTGGTCTGCAACCCTGTGACCTCCACATATCTGAATCCGTGATAGGTAAATCTGGGTTCCCAGATTTCAATACCCTCTCCTTTACAGATGTACTGGTCTGTTTGAACGTATCGGGTAGCAAATACCCCTGTTGAGGCGGGATCAGCATTATTATTTTTATCAATTTCTTCAGCGAATCGCATGGTAATTTTTTGCCCCTTCTTACCGGAAATTTTCAGACGCGCCCAACCTGCAAAGTTTTGCCCGAAATCAAAGACCCAGCTATTGTTGATAGGAGAAAGAATTCTTTTGACCTCCAGCTCCTCCATCCTCCTGATCGGTTCAGCCTTCTGCCCGACAATTTCAGGAGGATAAACAGTCGCATATTTCACAGGTTTCCAACCATTATCATCAGCTCCTGACTTACACCAGTCGGGAACCTCAAGGTTGGCATTATAAATTTCACCGGCATAAATATTATTGAAAATTACCGGTCCGTTTTTCCATTTCCATGTATCGTCGGTACAAATAGTATCTGACTGACCATTTTTATACTTAACAATGAGTTGGGCAATTACAAGAGGTTGGCCATAAACCATTTCAGGAGACCAAACCAGATTTTGATTGTACCAGCCATTTCCGGGCATTATTCCAAGGGTATTCTCCTTTGCAATTTCATTTGCGGGGATGTCATAGACCGAATAAAGCGCATAGTCCTCATAATTTGTCTGAGCCGGATCAAGTACCTGGTCACCAATCCTGGTTCCATTCAGGTAAGCCTCATAATATCCTAATCCACAAATATATAATCTTGCAGAAGCCGCCCTGGTATCTTTTTTTAATTGAAATGACTTCCGAATAAGCGGCATGGGAGCCTCCTTTTTATAATCATACGTTATCCAGCGGGCTTTCCACTGCTCAGGAAAAGAAAGGGGCAGGATCAGTGTTTCAACTTTGCTCCATTTAAAATAGTTTCCATTTTTCTCCCACACTCTCACTTTCCAGAAGTATTTTTCGCCGGCAACCAATGATTTGCCTGAGTATGGAATAAAGGTCTGATTATCGGTAAGAATTTTACCGCTATCCCAGAAATCTCCGATATTATTATTAATATTTTGCTCAGATGCAGCGACTAATATCTGGAAACCACCCTGTAACCAATTGTAATTACCCGATTCTGTTTTCCAGGAAAAAGTTGACGGATATCTATGACCAGCTTCAAAGTGATGATCATTTGTTAATTCAAAAATCTCAAAATCTGCAGCCCTGTCCTTGCATGAAAACATCGCCAAAAACAGAAAATAAATGGAATATTTTAGAGGAATTTTAAGCATGAACAGGCTATAAATTTTATTAAATTTAAAAGAGATTGTTACAAATCTTCCGCTTTGTCTATACAGTAAAAGTTTTATTGCATCTGCGGCAAAGGATTCCGATTTGAAACAACCTCTTTAATTGTTCTGCCTTATGGTCTGTAAACCAGTTTCACATCATCTACAAATCCGCTATTGTCACCCCCCTTTGCATTGGTCCCTGTAATGGTGATTTTGTGTAGACCGGCAGTAGCAGTAAAAGTATCTGATACAAATAATTCGAAATCAGAAGTAGCAGGTTGGACTTTCCCAATCAGCAGCGCATCGAAATAGACCTCAAACGTTTGTGCCTGGGTGCCGCGTTGAGCCACTTTAAAGCTGATCGCATAATTCCCAGCGGGGAAATCAAAAGTTTGAGATATGGATGCAGCTTGTTGAAACAGTGCAGTCTGGACCCCTTCAGGAGCAGTTTTAGCACCAAATGCGCTGCCGTTTGCCTGCATTCCTGCGCCTCCTCCGGTAAATGTCCAAACATTTGGTTGCGGATTCATCACATATCCGGTAATAACTGGCGCTTCAAACCCACCATTTGGAATTGCCGGTACAGGAGGAGAGAGGGTCGTGAAAATTTGCTCATTCCCATAAATTACACCCTGAGCCCCGGTAATATAAGACCTCACATAATAAGTAGTCCCCATTGCCAGATTGCTCAGCGTGCTTACAAATGCGCCGGCGCCAGTTCCATCGCTGGTTTTAGTGCTCAGGTCAACCGTAGGACCTGGCGTTTTGCTCCAGCAAACACCCCTTGCAGTAATATTTGTAAGCATATCAGCTATTACTCCGCCTGTTTTGGCAGAAGTTAACGTGATTTCGGTAACGGCATTGGTTGTAACAAATATTTTAACCAGGATAGTTTTGGATGCAGTTACTTTATTGTCATGACTATAAGTACTTAAAATCAACTTCATTTCACTGGTAACCAGTACAGAACCGGCAACTTTCTCACTTGAGCTGCCAGCATGGCCGAGCACCGCAATATTTGTACTGGTTCCGTTTACAACCTTGACGAGTTCCAGTCTCCCTATTGTTTCAGAAGATTGAACAGCAAATTCGAAGTTCATAAATGAGTTCAGAGACAGCGCAATCTGATCAACTGCAGTTCCATTGATCGTTGT
>JAHEYS010000550.1 GCA_023251475.1 Prolixibacteraceae bacterium | reverse complement strand
GTAAACATGGCTTGTCGTATAAATGAAAGCCAAACTTAAAACTCAAAAAGATAAGTTAAGATACGGGGTTCACCATCCGCTTACAAATAATCAGCTTAGTTAGTAATTATTCAGCCCAATTTATAACACAACAGAATTGGTGGCCATTGTTACCAGTCCAAGGGAAACCGGCAATTCCTGGTAGAATTCAGCGTATGGTGAAAATACGGGATAAAAGGCTTTTAACAAGATTTCATCCAAATAGGATTTGCCTGTTATCATTGAGGAATTTATTAAGGGGAATAAGGAAAGCGTAATTACCCCTGTCGATGGCCAGGGAAATGCCCTTGCAGCCGTCTACATGTGCAAACAACACATTAATGACAAATGGAAGTACTGAGGTAAACTTGCAGTTATTTATCTTTTTTCTCTTTATTTCTTGCAAATAAAAAAGCCCACCCGAAGGGCAGGCTAATTAAATCGTAAGGCCGACAGGTGGGCAATGAAGACCTCCCCGCCAATATTCAACTTTTAATACACATGTGATTCTGTTTTAATCTCTTCAATATCTATTTTCTTGTTGTCAATCGAACGCCATGCATAAAAGATATAAGCGATTACAAAAGGGACCATTAAGGAAACATAGCTCATTGCAGTTAAAGTATAATGACTTGATGAGCTGTTCTGAATCGTTAAGGAACTTTGCAGGTCAAAGGTTGAGGGATAATAGGCCGTATTATTGAAGCCGGCTAAGAGAAGCAGCGAGAAAACGGTCAGTACGGTTCCAATCCCCGAAAGCCAGATTCCTTTGGTTCCGCATTTCACAAAACAGGTTAGCGGCCGGATGATTCCAACCAGAACCATTACGACACCCAATAAAAATAGGATTGCGACGACGGGCATTGCAATCAGGTTGTGAAAATATTTAAAAGGTTCCATCGAAACCTGACCAGTGGTCGGATTTACGGCAAACCCGTCGGACAACATTGTCCAGACCGTAAAAGTGAGAAAGAAAATAACGAAGGGGATGGCATTAACCAGCAATTGTTTTTTAACCCGTTCCATGATTTCACCATTCCGAACCCGGTTCATAAAATATAATAGGGCTAATACACGGGAAAGGAAGAAAACGGTCAATCCCAGGCTAAGATTATGAAGATTGAAAGCAGCCTCCAGACCATTGGCCATTCCTTTCCATTCTGATATGATTGGCATTTTATTACCTGTAATTCTAGTGAGATTCATCTTATCCACCGAAAATTCCGAGCCGGTAAAAAAAGTTGCCACAGCTGTCCCAATCAGAATAGTTCCCAGCAATCCATTGATAAACAGCAAGGTTTCATAGGTTCGTTTCCCCAAAAAATTATTGGGCTTCTGACGGTATTCATACGAAACAGCCTGGACAACAAATGCGATCAGAATCAACATCCAGACCCAGTAAGCACCACCAAAACTGGTAGAGTAGAATAAGGGGAATGAGGCAAAGAAGGCGCCCCCGAAAGTGACAAGGGTGGTAAAGGTGAATTCCCATTTTCTGCCGAGAAGGTTGATTAAAATGGTTCTTTCGTCATCGGTTTTTCCGATTGTATAAATAAGCGTTTGTCCCCCCTGTACAAACATGAGAAAAACGAGTATTGCACCCAGCAATGAAACGATGATCCACCAATATTGCTGAAGCATGATATGCGAAAATGTTTCAAACATAGCTCTGATTTTTAATAATTTATAGTGTTTTTTCGGAAGGTTCGGAAGCTGGTCCCTTCTTTATTTGCGTAACCATAATCTTAATTTCGGCAATTAGTAAGCCGGTGAACAGGATAAAAAAGAGCCAGAATGTAAGTTGAACAGAAGCCGGTTTTATTTGCGAAACGGCCGCTATGGTGGGTAATATATCCTGAATTACCCAGGGTTGACGACCAACTTCCGCCACTATCCAACCTAATTCGGAGGCGATATATGCCAGAGGGATTGTCCAAAGTGCGGTGTACAAAATAAATCGCTTTTTATCAATCTTATCCTTCATGGTCAGAATCAGAACAACCAGAAACAGGGCGATAAAATGAAATCCTAACCCAACCATAATTCTGAAAGAGTAGAAGGTCACCGGAACACTGGGGATTAGTTCATTTAAATCACGATTGGCATAATAGCCATACCCGAAATGGGGATAATTTTCCTGAAACCGGGCAAGCGCAGCGTTTGCAAGACTATCATTTCCTGATTTTCTGGCATTTTTATATTCGGCAAGGGATAAAATAGCTGTTTTCCCTTTTTCGCTTCGTTCCTTATAGGAGATGATCTGGTGCCCTGGATTCCCCTTGACCAGATCGTGCACCCCGGGAACAAACGCATTCGGATTCAGGAATGCCATATAGGAGAGCATATTGGGGATTTCTATTTTAAACAGAAAGTCCTGTTTGTTGGGATCAGTTTCGGTCTTGTTTTTTTGTAAAAATCCAATTGCAGACAACGGCGCATTTTGTTGTCCGGTATAGAGATTTTCCATGGCGGCAAATTTCATAGGCTGGTATTTTGCCATATTCCGGGCAGATCCATCGCCTGAAACGATGGTTAAAAATGATGCGGACAAACCAAAGATTGCGGCCACTTTGATGCTTCTCTTTGCAAATAAGTTTTCCAGGTTTTTGAGTAAAAACCAGGCGCTCACACCCACAACAAAGATTGCAGCCAGAACATAGGCAGATAAAACCGTATGAAAGAATTTGTTAATCGCAACAGGAGAAAAGAGCACCTCCCAGAAATTGACCATCTCATTCCGGGCGGTATCGGGATTAAATCTCATCCCCGTCGGGTATTGCATCCAGGCATTTGCCACCAATATCCAAAGGGCTGAAAGATTTGAGCCAATGGCAACCAACCATGTCGAGATAAGGTGAAACCTTTTACTCACCTTATTCCATCCAAAAAACATAACAGCTATAAATGTACTTTCAAGGAAAAACGCCATTATACCC
>JAHEYS010000549.1 GCA_023251475.1 Prolixibacteraceae bacterium | reverse complement strand
AAACCCATGGCAAAATATACCGAGGGGATCCATGTTGCGGGATGGGGTAGCTTAATTTCTTTAAATGACATAAATTTATTTTTTTAAATATCTGTTGATGGTATTGAGCAAGTCATCGTTTTTATCTAAGCTGTATTCCCAAAACATGGCGCCGCCTAACCCTTTTTCTTTAACAAAATGCAATTTCATGGCAATCGAAGCGGTGTCCTCATACGAAATGAACCTGCATGAATCGCGATCCCATAAATAAGGAGCCATCGCCTTTTCGTCCCTTAATTTTTCGAAACCGTTATTCAAATATTTATCAATAATGATGTTGTAATCGATAATTGTTCCGACCGATTTTGCTTTTTGATATAACCCGTTATTCACCGGATTTACACCTGTCCACATCCTCCCATAGAAAGGGATTCCCAGTACAATTTTATTGGCATTGACGCCCGCTTTTAAATGTCGCTCCACAGATGCCAGGACACTTTTATCAGCCTCCGGCGCTTCTGGGGAATCATAAAGGTTCGCATGGTGCCCCGTTACTGAATCAAGTCCGCTGAAAAAGTCATAGGTCATGATGTTGATAAAATCGAGGTATTTTTGCGCTTCGCCAAGTTCCGTATGGTCGATGTATAGCTGATTACTTCCACTGGCAATTGTCAAAAGAAAGTGTTTGTCTGCTTTGCTGTCAAGAGCATCCAACTGGCGGCGAATTTCTGCTAATAATAAGGTGAAGTTCTGTTTGTCTTCGGGGCGGAACACATTATCCTCACCGATCTGTCCGGGGTATTCCCAGTCAAGGTCAATACCATCTAATTTATATTTCTGCATCAAGGCTATGGCGCTGGTTGCAAACTCAGCCCTTGATGCGGGTGTTAGTGCCGCATCAGAAAACCAGTTAGACCACACCCAGCCGCCAATCGAAATAATAACTTTTAAATCGGGATATTGGTTTTTTTTCTCAACCAGCTGCACCAGATTTAAAGAGTCAGATTTCAATCTCATGACAATTTTACCTTTATCAATATCGGCAAAGGCGTAATTAATATGGGTTAGTTTACCCGCATCAATATCTTTTATTTGCATCCCCGACCATCCTGCCACATAACCAACAATTTTAAATTCAGGCTTTAGTGGCGCCCGATTTTTGGACTGCTGCGGATTGCTGCATTGTGTCGCTCCGATCATGGTTAAAAAGAGTAAACCAAGACATGATATTTGCATTAATCTGTTTCCCATTTTTATTTCAAAATTTAGAATTCCATTTTTAATTTGAACCGTCAAACATATAATTTCTGAATCGAAAAGCAAGTCGAAAAAAATGTTGCTTCCTGTTGTACCCAATAAAGGTTTAATAAACAATCACTTCATCTGCAAACAAAAATCCATGCTGTCCGTTTCTGGCAAAAATACGGATAAATCGGCCGGTTTCTCCTGATAGATCGAACTGAAAATCTTTAAATGTTAGCGATGACCGGGTCAGTGGAATATCATTTTTAATGGTCTTTACCCTCCGAAACTCTTTCCCGTTATCCGAAAGTGAAATCATCACAGAGTCGGGTATGAACACCCCCGGACCAGTTTGCTGCATAAACGAGACGGATAGCTTTTTTAATGTTGTCGGATTTTCGAGATCAATCGTCACATCCATATCCTTCGATTCAAAACCCTGCCACTGACCGTCTCCATAAGATAGAGAACCGCGGTATCCGTTTACCAGTGTCGCTTCTTTCTGAGCGGGATAGCTTTTACTAAAAGGTCGGTTATAGATCACCTTCTTACCTATTGCCAGGTGAAAATCTACATCCAGCTTTACTGATTTATCCTTTTGTAATCCATTCTCAAAGATTGCAGCACACAGCTTTGCCGAACCCGGTAAATCGAAACTGCCTTTATACAGATTGGATGCAGTTGTCGGTTCGGAACCGTCGAGCGTGTAGTAAATCACCGGATTGAATTGCTCGCTTTTAAAATTAACCTTTACCTTTTTGGCGCTGTAATCGAATTTTGTGCCTACTTCCAACCGGTAGGAGGGGCGGCAATAGTTTATATTGAACCTTTGCAACATCCGGTAGTGTGACTGCAATCTGGTCTTGAAATTCTCATAATTACGGTTCTCTTTTTGCGACCAGGCAACTTCTGACATGGCAACTAGCCTTGGGAATGCCATGTATTCCAGATGTTCTGTTGTTGGAATATACTCTGTCCATATATTTGCCTGAGCGCCCAGAATGTATTTTACTTTTCCAGGATCGAGCGACATGGGGACCGGCTCGTAAGAATAGACCTTCTCAGTAGTCAGATAACCCCCGATGGCCACAGGTTGTGTGGCCGGATCGCCCTGATAACTGTCGAAATAGCAATAACCTCCCGGTGTCATTACAACATCATGCCCCATCTCTGCAGCATTGATGCCGCCCTTTTCACCGCGCCATGACATTACTGCTGCAGCAGGTGCCAGTCCTCCCTCAATGATTTCATCCCATCCCAGCAACTTCCTCCCTTTTGATGTCAGGAATTGCTCCATACGGCGAACAGCATAGCTTTGCAATTCAGCCTCATTTTTCAGCTTCTCATCTTTGATTCTTTTCTGGCATTTGGGGCACTGTTTCCAGGCTGATTTTCCTGCCTCATCGCCTCCTACATGGATATATTCTGAAGGAAAGATGGCCATCACTTCAGTCAGCACATTTTGCAGAAAAACAAAAGTTGAATCATTACCCAGGCAAAACTCCCCGTTTACATAAGGTTTACCTGAGCAGGAGATATTTGGATAAACTGCCAGGACCTCTTCTGAATGGCCGGGCATCTCTATCTCGGGGATGACCGTGATTCCCCTTTGAGCTGCATAAGCTACGATTTCCTTCGCCTGTTCCTGGGTATAAAATCCGCCGTAAGCGTTGGGATTCCCCTCTTCTGAATATTGGCGGGTACTTTCCCACCATGTTTTCCAGTTGCCATGC
>JAHEYS010000275.1 GCA_023251475.1 Prolixibacteraceae bacterium | reverse complement strand
CTCCTTTGAAATAAGAGCCCTCATAGGAATCTGATAAGGAGGCACATGCATCTGATCCTTCGGAAGAATATAGGTTCTTTTGTCATCTGTCAGGCCATGCCCATCCAGGTAATAGGTTCCTCTGGCCACCCCATCCTCAAACGACCTTCCTGCTCTTAAATCTTCCAGTTTCAGAATATAATCGCCTTCAATCCTGCACCCTTCCCTTATGCCGATCTGTGTTGCGCTATTGGTCAGCCTCCAGTTTTTCTTGTCTACTGTCTGATAATAATTTAAGACATCCATCGTCCTTCTTTTGGCCTGGATCTCGGCGCTGGTCAATCCTTCCGTAGTTGTTGAATCGAACATCGGGATCTTCAGCTTAATCGCCTTTCCACCGGGGCCATCGGGCCAGATACTGACCATTGGTAAATCCTCCTTGTTTAATATCCGGGTCGGCCAATCCTGGGGTGTCTGCTGAACAAAACCTTTGTCATCAACTTCCCTCACAAAAAAGATCTTCGACATTGGTAGTTGGTAGCCTGTCTTTTCCTCTCCTTTAATTGTCGTTACTCCTGCATACCGGGCCAGGTCGGCATCACCGGAACAATCAATAAATATTTTCCCCTTTATCGCTTCCAGACCCGACTTTCCGCAGATAATACATTCCGTAACATTGTTTCCCCTGACCAAAACATCAACCAAACGGGTATGATACAATATTTTAACATTTCGCCTCAACGCCATCTCCTGAAGCACAAAAGCCAATATCTCGTAGTTAAAGACAGAAGCCTTAGTTCCTTCTCCAAGGGAATTAAACTTTCGCAAATCATTCAGAATTTCATCAAAGACCTCCCCCTGAGCATCAATCTGACCGCAAAAATTGGCGACCCCACCTGTTGTTAATGATCCTCCAAGCATGCCAAACCTTTCAACCAGGATTACTTTGACGCCGGATAAGGCAGCAGAACAGGCAGCCGAGACACCCGAAATACCACCTCCGATTACCACAACATCGGCATCATACCGAACATGGACATCCCTTTTTAAAGAAACCGTATCCGGCCCCGTTGAACCGGCAGAAGCCTCAGCTGCAAACAGATCAGCAGAATACGCAGAACCGGCAGCCAGCAGCAATCCATCTCTTAAAAATTCACGTCTTTTTACCATCGCGCAAATTGTTTGTCTGTTTATGAACCTTTTTCTCTCACAAATCGCACTTTCCCGAAGCCCGGAGACGTAGATTGTACATCTTTTAATTCTTTAATTGTTTCATTCTTTAATTGCTTCATTCTTTTTCACCGGTGCACTGATTACCCCCAGATACCTACCCATCCAGTAAGGCAATAACCAGATATCCCCGGCACTCTCCTCGCCTGTTCCATTGCCGCCTTTCTTATCGATGTTGAACATGTTGCCATTATGGCGCTGAACAGGACGTTCATCAGGAGGAAGCACCTCTTTAAGGGTCTGCTGCCTGAAATTTGGAGCAATCTGCTCAATATCTTTACGATGGCTGTTCATAATATCCCAGTTAATCAAATCAAGCGGATGCTCCTGCAGGTACCAGACCGCCTCTTTGAGATCAAATTCATTGGTTGTCAATGCTGTAAAAATATTCCACGCCCCCTCTTTCTCGGGCCTTTCGATTTGCCAGTGGTCAATAATAGCCTCCTTAAATTTTGATTTCAGCTCGTCGTTCAAAGCATAGCGGTATAAACCCCAGTAACCCAGAAAGTACATCTCATCGTCGGAGTGATTCCAACCGTTTGAGAGATCCTTACTTAATTCGTCGGCATTGGCAGGGGCCATCCCAATCGATTTCATGGGCCTCATCAGGTTTTCGAGGTAGCCATACTTATCCAGCAACTCCAGCGCTTTCTTTTTATAAATCTCCTTTTTTGTAAAATGGTAGGCAGTCTGGAGCATTGAGGTGATATTGGAGGAACAGATCTTCCGGTCGCCCACCATAACCGGACGTGCATTGACGTATTCGGGGTTCCACCGGCCCCATAGGGTTGGTTTGCCATCCCAGTCAACAAGGTACAGATTATGGTCAACGATATGTTGCATCAGGATATCAATCAGGTGAATCGCCCTTGACTTCATCGGTTCTACATTGATCAGTTCTGCCATCGCTCCCAAAGCAAAGATATGACCGATTGCCTCATCGCTGCTGGTCGTTGCCTTCCAGTCCCACTCAGGATCTTTGGCATGTTTCCACCTGTCGTGGTCTGATAATCTTCCCATATCGCCACGCCTTTCAAACGACCGTGCAGGAAAACCAACCGGATTGGAGTTGATCGTGTAAAGCCTTTCCATGGCGTCGAGCGACTCGTAACAATTTTGTAGCGCTTCGTCCGATTTGGTGACCGCATACCTGAAAACTTCACCCCCCAGGTACATTGAGGTCCATAAACCATCATTGTCAGAGTCCTTTACGAATCCCGTGGCAATATTCCCATCCTTCATCCCCTCGATTGAAGAGTTAAAACCATTCCGGATATGACGGTCGCGAACCTGCCTTTCAAAGTACATCGCTTTATCTTCCAGCGTCATTTGTTTGAAAATAATCCGTCCCAAACCTTTATTGGTTAAAACGAGTACCGAATTTTCAGGACCCTCTGAAATATGCTTCACCTGATCTCCTGGTAACCACCGCTCCCCATTGTAATAATTAAACTTACCGTCTTCACGCAGCATATACGCCCCCAGTGCAGAACCAAACCAGGCCTTTCCCCTGATTACATTCACACTGGTAATTTCAGGACAGGGAACCTTACGGTGGATTTCGCCCTCCTGCTTTCCGGTGATATTATTGATCTCAAGGTAACCGTTCTTTGTCCCGATGATGGTTAGCGATCCTTTTTCATGTAAATCGAAGGAGGTAAAATCAGATCCCCCAAAAACAGTGGTTAGTTTTTGATCTTTTGGTGAGAAACTGCTTAAGGAGTGAGACCCTAAAATCCAAAATAATCCACTCTCAGGAGCATATCTGATGTCGATAACCTGGTCAGCCAGTTTTCCTGACCAAAGTGACTTTGAATCTTTGATGCATTTCAGCTGATGACCGGCACCAACCAGCGTGATAAAATCGGCCCCTACTGCAAATGTTGTGGCATCTGCAAAATCATGTTCCGAAAAAAATTTCCCTGCCCAGGCATTGCTTAAGACCGCCTTATCATCCAGGTAAACAAACTGATGATCATAAACACCCATTGCGGTGATTTTTTTATCACCAAGCGGGCGGTACAAGCCATCCTTTACGACGGTTCCCGGATAAAGAAAGGCGCCGGCGTAAGGTTTTAATAAACCATCAGCCGACAAGATCTGAATGACATTATTACGGTCGGAGAAAACTTTCAGCAACTTCGGGGCACCATCCGGAGTGTAATATTTTACGCTATAATCCTGACTGTAAGGAATATCTTTATAGACCGGCTTCCCCGTATTTACCGGCTCAGCCCATGAATAGCTGATAAACACAAGTTGAAAAATGGCAACAAATAAGATAATATTTTTCATAGATATGAAGTAACTAATTTAACTTTATCACTTTTGAATAAATTCGTTTAACCCATTCAGAACAGTTGTCCTGCTTGTTTTCTCTACCGGACTCTGAATATACGTACTGCCTGCCAGACCTGCCCGTACATATCAGTTGTTCTGACAGTTACTTTATGCGTTCCCGGCAAAAGACTTCCAGGCAGATTGGTTTGCCACATATGTCCTGAGATCGATGGCTTGTCCATTGCGTTCCCAAAAACATCTTCAAGTAATTGCCCATCGACTATTTTCTGAAGAAATGGGGTCAACCGGTTCATCCGCAAACATTCCGGATCGACCTGGTTCACCTGGTCCATTTGCTTCCAGTCCTCCTTATTATCAATGTGCATCTCAACGACCGAACGTTTCGATCCGGCAAAAATATTGGCCAGAAGCTGAGTCGAACTCACTTTATCAGCCAGGATTTCGTCGGGAAGGTAGATATTCATCTGATAATTATCCGGACGCCGGGCAGCTTTAAAACGGACACTGTATTTATTCCCATCAAAGGTAATGACTGAATAGCCGTTTGGGGCGCCGTCATTCATTGTGGCATGCGGAATTCCAACTTCGTCAGTTGTGCCGCACCACCAGCTGCCACACACTGTTGCGTTCACCAGGTGATGATGGGGCAATTCCCCATTCCATCCCATATCTTTACCAACAAATAAATTAACCTGTTCATGCAGGTGACCTGAAATCGAAAAAGTAAATTTCCTGCCCTGAATCAGTTCAAGCAGTTTTTCGCGATTATCGCAGCCCACAACGGGGGCGTGCATCATCAGCACAATTAGTTTATTCTCCGGTACTTTAGCCAAATAATTCTTCACAAAAACCAGCTGGTCATCCGTAAAATGGGAAATATATTTCCCGTCAGGTTTAAAATAGATATTGTTCAGATCAATGAATACCACTTTACCGTACTCGAAAGCATAGGTACCGGGTCCATAAAACTGTTTAAATGTTTTATCTCTCAGGCTGTTTGTCTTTGCATTCCTGTCGCTGTCATGGTTCCCGAAGGTATTGTACCAGGGGATACCGATCTGTGAAATTCCCTCACTGATTTCGGCAAAGAGTTGGGGATCATCGGCAACATTATCACCCAGCGAAACCCCAAATACTGCATTGGTTCCCATGCACTCCTCAACCACATCATGGTTGATGAAATTAACCTCGCGCAATCCACGCGCCTGGGTGTCGCCGAAAAAAAGTGCTGAAAACTGATCCTTTTCTGCAGATTTAATCAAAGGGAAATTGATTGATTGTGGAACTTCCGGATTTGATCCGCTTCGACGGACAAAATAATGTTGGGGAATCATCTCCCGGCTTACAGGCACACCAAAGTTTGCAGGTTTGATCACAAAGATTCCGGATAAATCACCGGCGGGCAATTCCCATTTACCTGTTTCGGAAGTCAGGACCACCTCCCTCCCGTTGGAGACACAGATCCCTTTAATTCCTTTCTCGGATTTATCAAAAATGCCGTTTTTGTTGCTATCCAGAAAAACTGTTCCTTTTATCCTGTCTGGCTGTGAGAAACAGGACAGATGGGATATAAGTAAAAGCAGTATTTTGATATAACGAGTTTGTGGCATCTGATAAAGTTAGAGAATATTAAACAAATATTTTGTGATTCAGGCATAAAATATCCCTACCTGTTTCAAGTTATTTCAATCGTATTTCAATCTATTTCAGTTTCAGGTTGAAAAAAAGGGTACTGTCAAATAAATCAACAGCACCCTTTAATTTCTATATCTGTATGCTAAGTGTTACTATTGCAATAACCACATTTTAGACCATGAATCATCGTTACCAAGCTGAGCCGTATTTGGGGTGGGCACTAACTTAGCGACTGCTACAGCTGCATTATCACCATTGACGTTCAGTTCGGTCATATCATATTTGAAACGAAGCGGGAGTGAATTTCTATAACCCGCATTGCCAATAGTAATAACCGGTAATCCTGTCCTTCTCCAATCGAACCAGGTCTCCTGGGCGTTAAGGTAACCTGCAATGTATTTTTGCTCTATTAGCTGGCTTAGGGTACCATTATAGGCAACACCTGCCTTGGTGATATAAGAGGAATAAGAACCTCCTACACCCCAATAAGTCAATGAGGCCTGGATTCCGTTCTGATACCAGGTTTGCTGAGTACCTCCGGCACTATACCCTCTTTGAGCAGCCTCAGCAAGGATAAAACAAACCTCCGCGTAACCCATCACTTTTGCTTTTAACAAAGCATGTGATTTCAGGCTGAACATATCAGTTAAGGCGGAAACGTGTTGATTAGCACCTCCCTGTAAAGGACTTGGGTTCAGGTTATAGGTAAACGGTTCTGTTTTGCCGATAGCCAAAGGAATCCCTACATATTGCGCAGTATCGATAAGGGTTTTGAGGGTAGTTGCAGAAGGAGTAGATGCGACCCATGTAGCCGGATCGTAAATCACATAACCCTTGGAGGCTACCTGAGCCCTGGTGATATAGCGTTTATTACCAATTGTAACATCGCCACCCTGAGCGGCAAACTGATCGGTAACCACTATTTGTACAGTTACAGGTTTAAACCAGACCGGAAGTCTTGGATCGTTCTTGCCGACCAAAACATCCCTGAATGAGGCACAAAGCTGCAATCTGGTATAATTACCCTGGGCAACAGTTCCGTCCCATGCAATTGCGGTTCCCCATGAGTCACCCGAAGATAAACCCGGGTAAGCCATCAGCGCATCGTCAGCGTTTGAAGTAAAAATCGGATAGGTTGCAGGATTGCTCATAATCTCTTCAATCCCTGCCTTTGCAAAAGCAGGACTCTTTACTGAGAGACGCATGTAAAAGCGCAACATCAGGGAGTTGGCCAGTTTCTGCCATTTGGCAGGGTTACCTGCATAAATCGGATCTGCTAAAGGATTAATATTGCTGTAGCTTGATGCAGATTTGGACAGCAAAGTATTCGCTGATTTAAGATCTGCAATTATCCCCTTGAAAATGTCCTCCTGGGAATCGAATTTAGGTTTTGTATTTGCAGCGCCCTCTCCAGCTTCACTGTAAGGAGCATCGCCCCAGGCGCTGGTAATATACCCAAATTCAAAACTCTTCAGGATTAAAGCAACTCCAAGATGGAAATCGGCGTTGGTTGCCTTGGCTCTGTCGCGTAACAGGTAGATGTCTCTTAACATTCCGTAGTTGCCAGCCCATGAACGGTTATCTGACCAGTTGAAATAGGTTAATCCACTTCCCCAGCCACTTTTCTGAAGATAGGACATGACACCGGCGCAATCACCATTATAATTATCATCCTGATAAGGTTTAACGACCTGCGAAATGGCAGAAGTCATCATAAAGTTGGGATCCACAGTGATCTGGCTGATCGTATTAGGATCCACGTTTAAATTGGTGAGATCCCTGCACGAGGCAAAAATTACCAATATTAAAACCAGAATTAGGTTATAAAATGTTTTCATATATTTCACGTTTTTTATAATTTCAGTATTAGAAACTTACACTAAGTTTGAATCCCACAGGGATGGTCCAGGGTGACACGTTGTCACGCTCAATACCCTGGGCAAACTGGCCAATATTAACACTGTTACTCCCAAGGCTATTATTGAAAGCAGCTTCAGGATCGATGTTGATTTTAGCTTTGGTCCAAAGTATAATGTTGCTGCTATACAGCGCAATAGATGCATTCTGAATACCGATTGATTTTAAACTGGGCAGACGGAAAGAAATAGACACGTCTCTTAATTTGACAAAATCAGCATCGAATGTAGCTGTCTTGGTAAGACCCCATCCGTAATAGTCACCGTAATAATCGGTTGTATTTGAGAGGAACTCCTCACCTAAGGTGAACTTGCCGTTCGCGTCATAGGTACCGCTTACACCTGGCATAAATACCCCGTCATTAAGGGTTATCCCACCATCGGTATAGGAACCACCACCGTAATCAGCTGAAATTCCGCCAACAACTGGGAATGCTGTCCCATTAGGTCCAAAAAGACTGGCATTTTGCTTCAACCAGGTAGGAACATCAACTCCTTTTGGAGGATGAATAAAAGTGCTTAAGATACGCGAACCATGAAGGTCAGATTCGTTGTAGCGAAGGGTCTGTGAAACAAACTGTCCACCTTTACGGTAGTCGATACTTGCGCTAAAGGTCCAACGTTTATAGGTAAGAGAGGTCTGGATACCCATCATATAATCGGGGAAGAAGTTACCGATGATCGGTGAATTCCTTTTCCCGTTGACTTCATTTACAGATTTAACCTGTTCAAATCCGTCGCTATCCAGCAATGGCCATCCGAAATAAGGAGAAGCTTTGTCTGAAACACGCAGCAATTCGGCATCAACAATGTTTCCGATCTTTTCACCTACCCATGTGCGTGCACCACCTTTGGCATTGGTCCACAAAGTGATATTCGTCACACCGGGAGCAAGCTCTTTAAGTGTCAGGGAGTTCGTAGACCACAAAACATTCACATCCCAGGTCAGATCCTTTGTCCTGATTGGGGTGCCACCGATAGAAAACTCAAGACCTTTGCTGGTTACCAAACCTGCATTAAACTTCTGTGATCCGTAAGAGGATGAAGGAGAAAGGGTGTTATTCAGAATCTGGTTCTTGTTATCTGCGGTATAATAGGTACCTTCAAATTTAAGACGATTATTAAACAATCCCAGGTTTACCCCAACCTCTTTTGAGGTTTTGATTTCAGGCTTCAGTGTAGGATTCAACAGGTTACCTGGAACAGAGAACGTGGTCTGGCCATTCCATGCACCCGGATTCAGACCTGCAAGCAACTGATAAGGGCTTGTGTCATTACCAACCTGTGCAATACCACCCCTCACCTTAGCCAGGGATACGTTTGGACCAAGGTCAAACATTTTATTTACCAACAGGCTTAAAGATGCTGATGGATAGAAATAGGAACGGTTTTCAATCGGCAAAGTACTTGACCAGTCATTTCTGGCGGTAAGGTCAACGTAAGCCATATCTTTAAAGCCCAAAGAAGCAAGGGCATAAAGAGAATAAACTGCCTTCTGTGATGAACTGTTGCCAACCTGAAGGTTTGTTTGCAGGGTATTGGTAATGGCAAAAATTCCCGGAACAATCAGGCCGGTACCGCCATTTTTCAATTGCATATAATTATCGGCTGCGTAAAAATATCTTGCATTACCCCCTGCAGATGCAGTAAGGCTGAAATCGGAGATTTTTTTATCATAAGTAAACAGGAAATCGGTGTTATTCTCGGTTCTGTTTAAATTTTGCAATCCATAATATCCGTTCTTTTCATTGGTGAAGCTTTTTGCAATTTTTGCATCCCTGAACTCATTATAGGTATCCAAAGAGTATCTTGCAA
>JAHEYS010000274.1 GCA_023251475.1 Prolixibacteraceae bacterium | reverse complement strand
GGTCGTCGTTCTTATATTTTTCTCCCAGTATCTCAAAATGAGGCCGGTCGTCCAAAAGGTAACCAGATCCGGGTAACCAGGTTCCGAAAATATATTGAAAAGTCCGGGCTCCGGTCGATGCTGCTCCGATATGTTTAAAGACCGCATAAAGTCCTCCGGTCAGCAAAAAGGCTTCCAATGCAGCAGGAACCGTGTCATAGTCTGAAACTTCCAGGGCAGCCCATTTCTCAAAAATGGCGTTGGGATTGAAACTTTCAAAATAGGATGTATCGTCATACACCTGTAAAGAGAATAAATCGGAAGTGAGGTTATTTTTAATCTCTTTTCGACGGGGCATGAAACTTCTCCATAACTCAGTGGTTTTATTCTCTGCCAGGGACATTCTTAACCGTTTTCCGATTAATTTCTTTGGTGGTATGGTTTTAAATACGGGGTGCATGGGGACATAAACTTTTTAAAATTATTAAATTGCGGGATAATCAGTAAACCAATTGCCGGTATTCTTCTTGTTGCCAAAAACAAACCCTCCAGGGATTTTAATCGCCTGGAGGGTTTATCCATATTATCTAATCTTCAACTTAACACATTATTAAATTACTGAATTAGTTCTTCCCTTTGGGTAAGACCAGTGTAAGGCACAGTTCATCGAGTTGCGCCTGTGCGATCTCTGCCGGGGAGTCGTTCATTACATCACGGCCTGAATTGTTCTTCGGGAAGGCGATTACATCGCGTATGGAGTCAAGTCCGGCGAACATCGACGTGAGCCGGTCGAAACCAAAGGCGATACCAGCGTGGGGGGGCGCCCCATATTTGAAAGCCTCCATCAGGAACCCGAACTGATTTTCGGCCTCCTGTTTGGTAAAGCCCAGTGTCTTGAACATCTTACCCTGCAGTTCGCTGTCAAAGATCCTTACGGAACCGCCACCGATCTCTACGCCATTAATCACCAGATCGTAGGCATTGGCCCTTACCTTCCCGGGGTTTGTATCCAGCAACAGGATATCCTCCGGTTTTGGTGCGGTAAAGGGGTGATGCATCGCGTGCCAGCGGGTTGACTCTTCGTTCCACTCCAAAAGTGGGAAATCAACTACCCAAAGCGGTTTGAAGTTCTCTTTCTCCATTAATCCGCACTGACGTCCCATTTCAAGACGAAGTACCGACAACGCCGGCAGTGTCCGCTCTTTATCTCCGGAGAGTATCAATATTAAATCTCCAGGTTTGGCCTCAAAAATATCACGCCATTTTGCCAGCTCCTCCTGCGAATAAAACTTATCAACGGAAGATTTTACCGATCCATCCTCATTTATTTTTGCATAAACGAGCCCTTTTGCACCAACCTGCGGGCGTTTGACAAATTCGGTAAGTGCATCGAGTTGTTTACGGGTATATTCTCCGCAACCCGGGGCACAGATACCCCCAACATATTCTGCATCATCAAAGACCTTGAACTCTTTGCCTTTAACGATAGTGGTTACATCCTTAAATTTCAATCCAAAGCGGATATCCGGTTTGTCGTTGCCATAATTCTCCATCGCATCGGCAAAAGTCATCCTTGGAAACTCTCCCGGATCGATCCCTTTGATCTCCTTAAACATATGACGGGTAAGCCCTTCGAACATATTCAGTACATCCTCCTGCTCCACAAAAGACATCTCACAGTCAATTTGTGTAAACTCAGGCTGACGGTCGGCACGAAGATCTTCGTCACGGAAGCACTTCACGATCTGGTAATAGCGATCGAATCCGGCCACCATGAGCAGTTGCTTGAATATCTGGGGCGACTGCGGTAAGGCATAAAACTGGTTGGGATTCATCCGCGAAGGAACGACAAAATCGCGGGCCCCTTCGGGTGTTGACTTAATCAGTACCGGCGTTTCTGTCTCTATAAATTGAAGATCATTGAGATAATTACGGACAACATGCGCCATCTTTGCCCTTAGCTCAAGATTTTTCCTCACCGATTCACGGCGAAGATCGAGGTATCTGAATTTCATCCTCAGTTCATCTCCCCCATCGGTATCATCCTGAATAGTAAAGGGTGGCACAGCTGCTTTGTTCAGGACCGACAACTCCTTAATAGCTACTTCAATCTCCCCGGTTGCTATTTTCAGGTTTTTACTTGAGCGTTCCCGGACAATCCCCTTTACCTGAATAACATATTCACGTCCAAGCTTATCAAACTGCTCTCTCAGGTGAGCCGGAGTATGTTCATCGGCCACCAGCTGGGTAATTCCATACCGGTCGCGAATATCGATAAAGGTCATAGCCCCAAGATTCCTGATTGTTTGAACCCAGCCAGCCAAAACAGGTTCCTGGCCCACATGGGTTAGTCTGAGTTCACCGCAAGTAAAATTTCTGTACATTGAGTTACTTTATAGATTTGAGGTACAAAACTACAAAACTAAGGCCATATTTGAAAAAGCAGGTTATAAATACTTTATCTCCGGCTATTTTTAAAAGCGGCCGGTAGTTGGCGGCTGGCTTGCATCCATTCTTCTTTTTGCCTGTTTTTCATAAAGACTAACTGAAAGTGTGTTTTCCTCATTGAATAAATATACAAGTTGCAGAAAGCCGACAGCCAGATGCATTAAATTAATAAATCAAACATTCAATTCAGAACTTTTATAAAGCATCGCCTTGTAATTGCCGAATATCCCTTATTTTTGAAAAACAAAATATCATATGATGATTGAACCTTTTGATGATGAATATTATATGAAGCGGGCCCTTGCGGAAGCTGAGCAGGCTTTTTCCGAAGGGGAAATACCTGTTGGTGCGCTGGTCGTGTGCAGGAATCAGATTATTGCCAGAGCACACAATCTTACCGAGACTCTGAATGATGTGACGGCCCATGCCGAGATGCAGGCAATTACTGCGGCAGCAAATCTGCTGGGTGGAAAATACCTGACAGGCTGTACATTATACGTTACACTCGAGCCATGCACGATGTGTGCCGGCGCGCTCGGATGGTCGCAGATCGACCGGATTGTTTATGGCGCGGGGGATGAAAAGCGGGGATTCCGAAGATTTGCACCGGATGCCCTTCATCCTAAAACAGAACTGCTTGGAGGCATTTTGCAAAATGAGTGTACATTGATCCTGAAAAGATTTTTTGAGGGGAGACGGTAAAATATAACAATTTGAAAATTAGAAAATTAGATTTAAAATAATGCTTTTTTTTAAAGGGTAAGTTGCAACGAGAACATCAATCCCAGCTTTATTTTCCGCTCCTCATTATAGTTATAACGCCACACTGCATCAACCCTGATGATCTTGAGAATATTCTCCAGTCCCGCTGAAAATTCGGTATATGGCGTGCTTCTTAGCCCCTTCATCCCCTCCGGAAAAACCATGCCGGTATGCTGCGTAGGATCGAAGCTGCCAATCAGGGAGCGGACTCCCACTACTTCCCTCCATTTTAAACGTTTGAATAAAGGAACCTTATTCAGAAAAAATCCCTGAAAATGGTGCTCCAGGAAGAGACTAAGATAGGTGTCGCTTACAAATTCCTGGTAATTCATCAGATTAAAGGCATAGGTATCAAAAGCAAAGGTCTCATTCCCTTCGTGTATTTTCATCAGCGGAAAAGGGACATTGCCCCAGATCTTTCCGGCCTGAATATAATAAGTCGCGTATCCGATGGGATTAACCTTTATTTTATTCGAGAAATTCGCATCAACTTTGAAATAATCATAGGTTCCGCCTAAAAATCCATTTAGTCCGGCAGTGATCCCCACGTTTAGTACAGGATTGAAAATTCCGAAAGTACTCCGTTCGAAACCATCCTGGATAACAGATTCTTTTGGAGCATACCTGGAATTTATTTTAATCTCTCCGGTTCTGATCGATGGAATAAGATTACCCTGAGGATCGGTAAATGGGACAAAAGGTCCGGACTTGATATTGGTGGAAATCACTGAAAGCTGATTCGACAAACCGCTGACCCAGTCTTTATCTAAAGTAACCGCTACCCTGTCGATCATATTTAATTTAACGAATGGATTCTTCGTAAGGAGGGAAGTCAGTATGTTATCCTCCATCAGGGCATTGGAACTCTTACCGAGTAACTCATAATCGTGTTGCCCCTGAACGGCCAGCATCAGGCGTGGCTTCTTCGAAAAAAAGTACTCGAATCCCCCTCCGAATTTAAAATTCTGATCTCCAAATCCATAGGCACTGTACCCGTTTAGTCGAAGGTTTGGATTGAATTTCAGTGTTGTTCGCCCCCCAAATCTCACCCTTGAACCTTCCACCTTGTTCGTACTATAGAGGTAATAATAGGGTCCCAGTTCGACCTTCCCCAGATCACGGTAACCATAATAGAACATGTATAAATATTCAACTACTGTCTTATAAAGGGGAACATTCTTAATTGAATCAACCATTGCATAAATGCCTGCCTCCCGCTTCTGTAACTCAATCGGTCGCGATTTATCCCAGAAAGCCTCATCTTTGGCCATCACATCTTTGGCTACAATAATGGCATTCTTCTGCCTAACAGCCGGAGGCAGCGCTTCCGTAAATTTGAAATCCTGATAAACATTGGTCTTACGCCCCATTAACCCGATTTTCTCCGAGTCCTTGTCCTTTTGAATATCAAGATCGGCCAGCATCGATTCATTCCGGGGAACCCACCGGTCATCACTTTTCTGAAATTCAATGGAATACTGGAGGTTGTTGAGGAAATTGACATTTGCTTTCGTAGAAAGCTGCATCTCGAGTTTGGTCAGGGCGAAGCTTTCATCTTCAATCCAGAACTTCCCTTTAAAAGTAGGATCCATCGGACTCTTTGGTTTAAAGGAGAGCTCGTATATCTTTTTCCCCTTTACCATTGCACTGTCCCTCAAATAATAGTGATAGAATTGCAGACCGAGTGAGTTTAACGGAGAGATCAGTCCAATGTCGGAAATCATGATATAGTTATCATAAGGGTTAATCCCCTCATACAATTTTCCCGTAAACTGCGTAATCATATCGGTGGTCATCCCTGAAGCCTTGTTGGCAACGATCTCCTCGTAATTGGTATTTGAAATGCTGTTGTGAAAATAATTTGAAACCGTCTCGGTAAAGAAGACAGGGAGGAATGTTTTCCCTTCAATCTCAAGGGAATCGATATATTTAAACACAAAATCAAATTGTTTCAGCAGCTTTTTTGTTCGCAAAGAGCCCTTGATGTTTTTGATATCAATCTCTGTTTTTGCATACAGTTTTGATTCCCATGATGGAAAATTGGAGGGATTATTCTCCTTTTTACGGTTTACAACTTTCCGGAACAGGGGAATTGCCGGATTTTCACCAGGCCGGACAGCTATCTCACCCAGCGAAATAATATCTTCAACCATCACGATATCAATATTATTGGTCTGATTTAATCTGATCTTAAATGACTGCTTCTTGTATCCGATAGCAGATACTTCAATCGTTGAAGTTGCCTTTAAGGAGCTTAAGTTATAATTCCCGTTGAGGTCAGACATGGTACCGGTGAAAGTGTCCTTGAAGATAATATTTACATATGGTACAGGATTATTTGAACCAGATTCTGCAATTTTCCCTAAGACGACCGTTTTTTGAGCCTTTACACCAAAAGCAGAAAACAACAACAAAATAATTACCAGATATTTATATCTATTCATCAATTTATTTTAATCCGAAAACAACTATTTCCGTGTTTACTTAAATTTAAAATGTTGCCAATTTTACAATTTCTTATGTAGAAAATGAAGAATCGGATCATCCTATATATGAACAACAAAAATACATGGAAGTTGCGTGATCATTTACGATTTTTTGGGGGATTGGTTAACAATATTGTTTAATTAACATTGCTTTAATCTGAAAATGAAAAATGAAAAATGAAAAATGAAATACTAACATAAAGATTATGTGAGGATTTCGGCAGGTACACCCCACAATTACAAGGTAGATCTTAAGCCCGGATATGGGAGAATTGCCCGCACTTATTTTTGGATAAAATCCGTCGGAGGTGATCAACTAAAGTTAAACCTCAATTGAAATTATTGTACCTGAGGTTTCAACCTTGTCACCCGGGCGCAGTTTGGCCCGTTTGCGGTATTCCACTTCACCGTTCAATTTCACCTCCCCGTCTTCGACCATTATTTTTGCATGGCCCCCAGACTCCGCAAACCGAAGCAATTTTAGCAATTTGATCAGTTCGATGTATTCGGCTCCGTTTAAATTAAATATCATTGATTTTATCGTTTAATTATAGATTTTCGATTTTCCATCCTCCTTGCCCGAAAATACCTTAACTGCCAGACATTAAAAGTGATAATTTATCTTAAAAAGCAGGTTTTCCGGATAATAAACCATTCGCAATTTACCCCCAAAATTACATAAAAAGGGATGAAATTAAGAGTAAAGTTGAAAAAACCGAAAAATGACTTTCAAAGTTCATCAGGAAATTCAATCATATCCTCTATGGCGAAGAATACAGAAATAAATTACATTTATCCCAGGTTACTTCACCATAAATTAAAATTGACAAACCGATGAAGAAGAGTCGATTACCCGTTTTAATCCTTTTTTTGATTTTACCCGCATTTGTTGCTTTCGGAAAAATCAAACCCACAAAACTCACCTGTGAATATTTAGAGAATCCTTCTGTAGTTGATGTTGTCAGACCACGTTTGGCATGGATAAACATTGCCGGTGAAGGGGAACGGGGACAAAAACAAACAGCCTGGCAGATCCGTGTGGCTACTTCTGAGAGGAGGCTGGAACAGGCCGATTTGTGGGATAGTAAAAAGGTGACCGGTGAACAATGCAGCAGGGTTGAATATGCCGGAACTCCTTTATTATCCCGGGTAGATTGTTGGTGGCAGGTACGTGTCTGGGATAAGAATGGCATTGCTTCAGACTGGAGCAAACCTTCGTTCTGGCGGATGGGAATCCTTCATCTTTCGGAGTGGAGCGCCAAATGGATTGGGGCCCCCTGGCAGGGAGAGGAAGCGCTTCCCAAAATCATTAATAAAAAAACCCATCTGCCTGAAAAAATGCCCCCTCCGGCGCCGATGTTCAGAAAGGAATTCAGAATTGAAAAGAAGATTGAAAAAGCAGTCGCCTTTGTTACCGGACTGGGATATTTTGAGCTTTACCTCAATGGAGAGAAGGTAGGTAATGATGTGCTGGTTCCAAATCAAACCAACTACGGGAAGCGGCCCGGATTAATTAACGAAGGTATTCCGCTGGAGGATAATTTTAAGGAATATCGGGTGATGTACATGGCTTATGATATCAAAAATTTATTGAGACACGGAACCAATGCCATTGGAAGTATCCTGGGAAATGGTTTTTATAATCCTGCCAAAAGCTGGGCGGGCGCCTACGGATCTCCCCGTTTTCTTGCCCAGATACAACTCACTTATACCGACGGAGAGGAAGAGGTTATTGTAAGCAATGAGAGCTGGAAAGCGTCAGAAAGTCCAATTCTCATGGACATGGTTTATTACGGTGAGCACTATGATGCAAGGAGAGAACAGAATGGGTGGAGCCAGCCCGGATTCGATGATTCGACATGGAAACCGGTAGTGTTGCGCAGCGCTCCCGAAGGGAAGCTGGTCGCTCACACCTCGCAAACAGACAAGGTCATGGAGCGTCTCAAGCCGGTTAAAATTGAAAAGCTCTCCAACGGAAATTATCATGTCGACTTTGGCGTTGAAGTTTCGGGTTGGGTACGGTTAAATCAGGTTAAGGGTCCTGTCGGCCATCAAATCGAAATCAAGTACTTGTGCAACAGCTTTTCAGGCGAAAATTTCTATACCTTTAAAGGAGAAGGTTCTGAATCGTATGCCGCCCGTTTCAACTGGTTTGTTTTTAGTGGTGTTGAAATCAGTAACTGGCCTGGAGAACTTCGGGCGGAACAAATAACAGCAGAAGTTGTCCATACCGATATTGACCTCTCCGCCACATTTGAAACCTCAAATACCCTTTTTAATCAGATCAATAGAATCTGGAGAAGAAGTCAGACCGATAATATGCACGGTGGAGTTGCCAGCGATTGTCCCCATCGGGAGCGATCCCCCTACACAGGCGATGGCCAGGTCTCCAGCGTTATGGTCATGCATAACTTCGATGCCCGGAATTTTTATCAGAAATGGATTCAGGATATTCTTGGCGCTCAGAATGTGGAAACGGGATATGTCCCTAATGGCGCCCCGTGGCAACCTGGATGCGGCGGAGGTGTTGCCTGGGGCGCAGCGATCTGCATCATGCCCTGGGAGTTTTACCTTCATTACGGATCAAAAGATATGCTGGAAGATAATTACCTGGGTATGAAGGAGTACATCCGCTACATGGAGCGTTGGGTTGATGCAGACGGCATCATGTATTCACAGCGGACCGGGAAAGATGGGAAAGTACTCCAGTGGTTTAACCTTGGTGACTGGGTCGCTCCCGGAAATCTCCCTCCCGAAAAAATGGTCCACACCTTCTATTTCTGGCGATGCGCAGATCTGACCGCTAAAGCAGCAAAGGCTTTGAAGAAACCGGAAGAAGAAAAAAAATATGCGCAATTGGCCGAACGAACCAGAGGGGCATTCACCAAATATTTTTTTGATGAAAAAGATGGAACCTACGGAAAGGCAGGCGGTAATATTTTCGCCCTGAAAATGGGTGTTCCTGAAAATCAATATCCCAGGGTAATCAAAGCCTTAAAGGCGGACATCAAAGCAAATAATGGGAATCTGGATACCGGAATTTTCGGAACGCAGTTCTTCTTCGAGGTATTATCGGAAAACGGAATGCACGATTTAGCCTATGAGGCGCTCAATAAAAGGACTCAGCCCAGCTTTGGCTGGTGGATTGATCAGGGTGCAACAACGACCTGGGAACAATGGAACGGAGAAAATTCACGCAATCACCCCATGTTTGGAGGAAGCCTC
>JAHEYS010000548.1 GCA_023251475.1 Prolixibacteraceae bacterium | reverse complement strand
TAACCTTTGGTGATATGGCCCTTCTTGCTGCCAAAATAAAGGCTGCAGGTATGCGCCCTGGCCTGTGGTCACGGCCGCTCTGCGCCAGCCAGAATGAGAAACCGGAAAATGTCTTAAGTCGCACCCGTGGATCGAGACAACAGATACTTGACCCAACCGTCCCTGCCAACTTGGAAAAAATCACCAACTATTTTAAAACTTACCAAAAGTGGGGCTACGATATGGTGAAACATGACTTTACATCTTTTGACATCTTTGGTAAATGGGGCGGTCAGATGCTTAAGGACAGGGAGATGACTACCGGTGATTGGAACTTTAGTGATCAGTCAAGAACCAGTGCAGAAGTTATCACCGGCCTTTACCGCACAATACGTCAGGCATCCGGCGATATGTACCTGATCGGCTGTAATACGATAGGTCATTTGGCTGCAGGCTATTTCAAACTGCAACGTTCGGGTGACGACACCAGTGGCCGTGAATGGGCGCGTACCAGAAAAATGGGCGTAAACACATTGGCTTTCAGAGCTTGTCAACACAATACCTTTTTTGCTGTAGATGGCGATTGCGTGGGTCTTACCACCGATATTCCATGGGAACTGAACAAACAGTGGCTGCAACTGGTCGCTGAAAGCGGCACCCCGCTGTTTATTTCAGCTCAGCCAAAAGCGTTGGGGAAAGTGCAAAAGGACGCTATCGAAAAATGTTTCAGTATTGCAGCCAGACCCGTGAAAATAGGGCAACCGATTGACTGGATGGTGTCGGAAACACCTTCGGAATGGATACTTCTGGGCAAAAAAGTCAGGTTCAACTGGGGCAAATAGATTTTGAATGAAACAAAGAGGTGGTCGGTCATTATCACGAATTAAGGTTATCGATTTAAATAAACAATTCAATTAATATGGCAACAAGAAGAGATTTTATGCGGGCCGGCAGTTTGACCGTTGCCGGAATGGCGATAGCCGGATCGGGCAGCACATTTGCAGCAGCTGCAAAAGAGCCCGGTTATGTGAGTAAACGCCCAACAGTTGAAAAACGAAAATTTAATTCTGCTGCTGTTGAGAAAGCCATCGGGCAAACAAAAGCCAGACTGAAGAATCCGAAGCTGGCCTGGATGTTCGAAAATTGCTTCCCCAACACGCTGGATACAACCGTTAATCCGGGAACGAAAAACGGGAAATCCGATACATTTGTCATTACCGGGGATATCTTTGCAATGTGGCTACGCGATTCGTCTGCACAGGTGTGGCCCTATCTTCCATTGGTTAATGAAGATCCAAAACTCAAAACCCTGCTGGCCGGAGTGATCAATCGCCAGACGAAATGTGTCCTGATTGATCCGTATGCCAACTCATTTAATGAAGGACCCACCGGTTCCGAATGGATTAGTGATATCACCGAGATGAAACCAGAGTTGCACGAACGTAAATGGGAAATCGACTCTTTATGCTACACCGTCAGACTGGCTTATCATTATTGGAAAACGACGGGTGATACTGCCGTTTTTGATGCCGACTGGCAGAAAGCAGCCAAACTGATTCACCATACTTTTGTTCAGCAGCAACGCAAAGAAAACCTGGGACCTTACAAGTTCCTTCGCAAAACCGATCGTCAGCTGGATACTGTATCTAATGGCGGATGGGGTCAACCGCTTAAACCGGTTGGATTGATCAATTCGACTTTTCGCCCTTCTGACGATGCTACCACCTACGGTTTTTTAATCCCTTCAAACCTGTTTGCCATCTCTTCGTTGCGTCAACTCGCCGAAATATGTACCAAAGTCACCAACGATAAAGTTTTTGCCGGTAAATGTCTGGCACTGGCAAAGGAAGTTGAGGATGCAGTGCGTAAATATGCCATTATCAACCATCCCAAATACGGCAAGGTTTATGCATTTGAAGTGGATGGATTTGGGAACGCCTCACTCATGGATGACGCCAACGTCCCCAGTTTGCTGGCGTTACCATACCTGGGATGTGTCGACAAGAACGACCCTATTTATCAAAACACCCGAAAGCTGGTCTGGAGCAGCGATAATCCCTATTTCTTTAAGGGGAAGGCCGGAGAAGGAATCGGAGGACCCCATGTGGGATACGATATGGTTTGGCCAATGAGCATCATCATGCTGGCCATGACCAGCACAAATGACAAGGAGATAGCCGCCTGCGTAAAAACCTTGATTACCACCGATGCAGACACAGGTTTTATGCATGAAACCTTCCATAAGGATGATCCGAAGAATTTTACCCGGTCATGGTTTGCCTGGGCCAATACCCTCTTTGGAGAGTTAATCCTGAAACTGGTCCATGAAGGTAAGGTTGACCTGCTAAATAACCCGATTTAAACCACTGGATTTTATCGAATATTAACGTAGAATTTAATATCTCAAGTTATGTTTAGAATTATAAGGTTGATCTGTTTAATTGCTGTGTTTTTTATCGCAATTCCCGCCTACTCACTTGAAGCAGATAAAAATGCCATTCAGGAGAAAAAAGAGGATCTTTCATTGCCCAGGTCGACTCCTGAGTCTGAAAATGTCAGTACGGAAGCCATTCATAATTATTTAAACGCGGTAAAGGAGAGTGGCCAGGACCTTCATAGTCTGATGATTTTGCGGCATGGGAAAGTGGTATCCGAAGCGTGGTTTGGCGACAATGCAGCAGGCAAAAACCACATCATGAATTCGGTAAGCAAAACCTTTACGGCTACTGCAATAGGTTTTGCAGTTACGGAAAAACGGCTGAAGGTAAGCGATAAAGTCATCTCCTTCTTTCCAAATGATTTACCAAAGACCATTTCACCTAATCTTGCTGAATTGGAAATTCGTGATTTGCTCACCATGTCGGTAGGGCATGATACTGATCCGACAGGTAAATTAAAAACACAGGATGGAAGTTGGGAACGGTTGTTTCTGGCCTTACCCATCGAGCATAAACCGGGCACCAAATTCGTTTATAACAGCATGGCTTCCTATATGCTCTCGGC
>JAHEYS010000067.1 GCA_023251475.1 Prolixibacteraceae bacterium | reverse complement strand
AAATTCATTCGCTGCTTTTTTATGAGAGTGTACAACCTTTACTTTGATCCTGTAATGTTACCGCGCCAAAACCTGCGGCACGCTAAACAAAGCAGGAGTTAAACTTTCAGGAATATAATAATTTGAAGTTATGAAAGCGTTAAATGAACTGGAATTAAAAGAGGTGGATGGAGGATTCATACCTCTGCTTATTTTAGGCACCTTATATTCAGCAGAAGTTGTCGCTGCAGCATGTGGCGCTTCCTTTTTTGCAGGTTTTGCTGCCGGTATAACAATTGCATGTGCGTTGAATTAGTACCTAATATCAGTTGTATATGAATCAAAAGATTTGGAAAATTATCATTTATATTTCGTTTTTTGCTTTTTTACTTAGCTTTCTTTTGGGAGTCTTTTTAGCAATACATTTTGATAAAATTTGATATAAGATGCATAAATTAAATTCAGAATTGGAACTGTTTAATTCTTTAACTTCGGAGGAGTTAAAAGAAACTAATGGAGGAATGGCAGCTGTCGCCGGAGCTGGCGCTGTGCTTACCGGTTGTGGAATGGTATTGGGTTGCATTTTGCTTGGTGTAGCATTAGGTGTTGGAGTGTATTATGGTGTTAAATGGCTTTTGTCCGATTAAAATGCAAAAAAATGATCAGTTATTTTACCATTTCCTGGATTAACTATTTACATATTATGAAAGTACGGTTTAAATTGTGCACTTCAATCTTTAGATTCTCTGAAAATCATCTCCGATCAGGGGGCCAAAGAAATTATCGGGGGAGTTAATAAAATTCATTCGCTGCTTTTTTATGAGAGTGTACAACCTTTACTTTGATCCTGTAATGTTACCGCGCCAAAACCTGCGGCACGCTAAACAAAGCAGGAGTTAAACTTTCAGGAATATAATAAATTGAAGCTATGAAAGAGTTAAATGAACTGGAATTAAAAGAGGTGGATGGAGGCAGTTTTATTGAAGATTATATTTGGGGGAAAATAATAGATGCTGCGATTGATTGTTTATCAGCTGCAGGAAGAGCGTATATAGATTTTTCCGCTCAAACTGGTGGGCAATTTGTTATCCATCATGCAGTCTAACAATTTTAATAGGGAAAGTATAACTTGATTACTTTCCCTAATTGAATTTTAAATGGATAGATTAAATTTTTTTTATGACTAATAAAATTATTGTAATCAAATACTTTTTATTTAGAGTAAAACCAATTTGGTTGATATTGTTTTGTGTCTTTTTTTTACTCGTAATTGAGGTTTCCATATCTTTTTTATTTTTTCTATTTAAAATTCCTCATGAAAGTAATCACCCTCTTAATTTGCCTAATACTTATTTTGAGATGATCCTTTATTTTATTTCTCGTTTTATTAAAGCTTGCTTTATAGGTCCTTTAATTGAAACATTAATTTTTCAATATTTGATTCATTATATTTTGTGCGTTAAATTTAAATGTAATTCGATATTGTTTATTTTTTTGAGCGCTTTATTGTTTGGGCTTACTCATTTTTTTTATTTGTCAACAGTAATCTTAACTTTTTTCATTTGCGTTTTTATTAACTTTTTGTATGTTAATTTAATTAAGGGTTATCAATACAGAAGTTCTTTTATAATTATTTTCTTAATCCATTCAATATTCAATACATGTATTTTTTTAAACCAGATTTTATCAATTTCATTTAAGCACTCTTATTTAAAAGTAAGTTAATTATTCTGATGATTAATCAAAATTCATTTGAAAATTATTGAAAACCATATTTTCATATTAATGAAACAAAAATCTGTTATTGCAAAAGTCGAGATGGAATTATTATTGACTATAATTGCCTTATCATACCTTATTTTTCACAACTGGAGTAGTTTTGAACGGATAGTTTTTCAGTTTTTTGGATAACGAGCAGACATTAAGATAATTAAAAAGTTAGGCATAAAAAAATGACTTGGATTACCGTTTGGTTTTTCGCTACTTGTTCAATTTCAATTCTGATGGAAGTAGTGCTTGAATTTGAAGGACAAAACAATATTCTGTATAATATTGGATTTGGAATAGGCCAT
The DNA here is from genome assembly GCA_023251475.1 of Prolixibacteraceae bacterium. Lineage (GTDB taxonomy): Bacteria > Bacteroidota > Bacteroidia > Bacteroidales > Prolixibacteraceae > JAAFHB01. Next base: position 31,054 of record JAHEYS010000067.1, on the reverse strand, counting down.
TTCTTCAGAAGTATCATAAACTTGTTCTAGTACCGACTTCTCTTGTTTGTATCTGGCTTTTTTGATCACTATTTATTGGAAGTTATTTATATCATTTTTGCAACACTTTGCGGGAGCGTTCTGGTAGCAGGTTATGTTCTGATTCTCCGGAGAAGGTGCTGGGAAGATGCGGCATGTGCCATTATTATTGTTCATGCATTGCGTAATTCAATTACCGTTCTGGTGAATTTATTTCTAAAATAATCAATTGGTTTTCAAGTTAATAAAGTCCATATAATGACAAATAATTTTTCATATTTTCTTTTTCATCCCAAAAACGTTGGTATACCTTTGTCATTAAATATGAACCAGTTGATTTCGTTATTGGGCAAAATGATTTTAGTTTATCTAGGGACGATTATTGTGACATCTGTTTTATTCCTGCCAATCTTGAGTCTACTAAATCTATTTCCAGAACAACGCATAAGACTTTCAGCAATACCCTTGTCTTTTAAGCTGATCGTTTTTGTCCCGATTTATGAAGAGGTTATATTCAGGTTGCCACTAAAATATTCAAAAGAGAATATTTTTTTATCGTTGGCAACTCTCCAATTTCTCCTTTTTTATCATTCATTTAATTTAATAATACTGGTTTGCATATCATTTTTGATTGCTTCGGTTCCACATTGGGATCTTATTAAGGAATCTTTTTTTTCAAAAATGGAACGGGTGTGGCAGAGATACTTCCCTTTTCTATATTATGGATTGGCGCTGTGTTTTGGTTTATTTCACCTAACAAATTTTGAAAATCTGAAATTAGCTCAATATCTTCTTTTCCCCCTTTTGGTTTCGAATCAGATTATAATGGGATTAATGTTTGGTTATGTGAGGATAACCTATAAGAATGGCTTTATTTACAGTGTATTGCTCCATTTTTTTATTAATCTGCCGCTTATCTTAATTTCACATCTCTAATTATAAAATTATTTAAGTACAATTTATTTAGGTTTTAGCAACCAAATTGATGATAACCAAAACCGCAGAATGAACCTTAAACTTAAATCTCTTCCTTTTCTGGTTTAGTGGGGTAAACTTAAGTTTATCTCATTTCTGGTGAGTATATTTCTAAAATGATGAAGTTTTTCAGGACGGTGACCCTAAAAGCGTGTCCAAAAACTTCAAAAATTGTTCTTTTCCGCTTTGTGAAACTCTGTACCTGCTCAGTATAACTCTGTGAAACAGTTAATTACACAGAGAACCACAAAGAAGACGCAGAGGCACACAGAGTTTTTGGAAAACCTCTTAGAGGTGTCAAATATGGATAATCAGAAATTTAAAATGGTTCATTATAACCTGCAGATTATTCAAATCCGAATTTGTTTACTAAACAATATTTTTAAAATTGAAACATTTGCACCCTTAATTTCCGTATATTTAATAAATTGATTTTTTGTAGTATACAATCGCTGGAACAATTTATTAAACACGTAAAATTATTTATTATGGCAAGTACTATGGAGACAGGCCATTCAAAAAATGTGGCCAACTTTGATGAGCTGATCTCATCCGCACTGGGTTTCGGAACCGATTATGACCCGACCAAAGAAGCGCTGAAAATCCTGTCGATGCAGGCAACCTCAGCCCTGGCTAAAAAGGCAATCGCCGGGGTGAACGACACCCTGCCGGCCCAACAATTTATCCTCTCACGGATTCGAAGTGGTGTGAGATATTGTTAAAAATCTTATTTTTGTCCAAAACAGACACGGTTAAACCGATCATTATAAAATTCCTTGATCATCTGTTTTTTTGTCTGGCCGGAATATGTTCTGAATTGAAGAAAACAGCGATGATGGTCTCTGCCGTGTAAAGTTAACCTCTGATTCTTAAGACCTAACCTGTCTTACCATTTTCACATTGAGCTTAAAAATTTTGCAGGAATGATTTATCAGGAAAAAACCAGGGAAGAACTCCTGAAGGTTGTAAAAGAATTGGAGCAGCAGAATAATCAGTTAAAGGTATCTCATGCAGCGGAGCTCCATAAGCGGAGGCTGACAGAGGAGACGCTGCTGAGAACGAATGATCATTTACAGTCAATGCTTGATGAACTGCCTGTAATGTTATTTGAATCGGATGAGGATGGACGTATTTATGATTTCCGTTCACCTCACACCGATATGTTATATGGTCAGCCGGAGAGGTTTATGGGGAAATCAGTAGAAGAGATACTCCCTGCGGATGCCAGCGTGGTGATCAAACAGTCGATTGCAGAAGCTTCAGCCAATGGCCATCACAAAGGGGGTTGCTATTCGTTGCAGACCCCCTCCGGATTAAAATGGTTCGAACTTGCGATTTCCAAAAAGCTCAACAATAATGGTCAGGAGGCCCGTTTTCTGATCGTTGTAAATGAAATTTCTGAACGAAAGAGTGCAGAAGAATCTATAAAAGCGACATTATCGTTACTTAATTCCTCTCTGGAATCGACTGCCGATGGCATCTTAATTGTAAACCGGGTGGGGGTAATGATCAAATGGAATCAGAAATTTGCAAATATGTGGCAATTATCTCCGGACCTCCTTTCACCCGGAAAGGACATTTTTGACGTGGATCATATTCTTTCACAACTTACTGACCCTGTTAAATTTGTGGATCGGGTAAAATACCTCTATACAAATCTGGAAGAATCGGATCTGAACCTGATCCGGTTTTTGGATGGACGTATCTTCGAACGGTATTCCCAGCCCTACAGAATAGAAAATAAGGTGGTAGGTAGAGTATGGTCCTTCAGGGACGTTACCGAAAGTAAAAAGGCGGAAGAAAGATCCCGAAAACTTTCCAAAGCCGTTGATCAGAGTCCGTCAACAATTGTGATTACCGACCTCTTCGGGAATATCGAGTATGTCAATCCAAAATTTACTGAAACAACAGGTTACACCTTCCAGGAGGCAAAGGGTAATAATCCCCGTATTTTTAAATCAGGGAATACATCAGATGATGAATACTCAAATTTATGGAGCATTATTTCCTCTGGCGGAGTATGGGAAGGGGAGTTTTGCAACCGGAAAAAAAATGGCGAAGTGTACTGGGAAGCTGCAAAAATCTCGCCTATCGTCGGCGAATCCGGAGTCATTACACATTATCTTGCAATAAAAGAGGATATTACAGAGCGCAAGCAGGTTGCAGAGTCTTTACGTAAGAGTGAGGCATTCAATAAATCAATTATTGAAAATGAACCGGAGTGTGTAAAAATAATTGGTCGGGAAGGGGAATTAAAATATATGAATCCTGCCGGGCTTAAAATGATTGAAGCAGGATCATTGGAGGAGGTCATCGGTAAATCCATCTACCACTTAATTATTCCTGAAAACAGGGATGAATTTATTCGGCTTACAGAGGAGGTATTTCAAGGACAATCGCACAAACTTATTTTCGAAATCACCGGGCTGTTGGGTACTCATCGTTGGCTTGAATCTTCAGCCGTTCCTATGTTCGATAAAAATGGAAACGTTGAATCGCTGCTGTCGATCACGCGCGACATTTCGGAATACAGGAAAGCTGAATTAAAAATCCACCAACAATTCCAGGAACTGGTAAAAGTTAATGCTGAAAAAGACAAATTTTTCTCCATTATTGCCCACGATCTGCGCAGCCCATTTAGTGGGTTTATGGGACTGACTGATATGATGTGCAGGGAGTTACCTGGAATGAGTTCAGAAGAATTACAGGAGATTTCGTTGTTATTGAACAAATCGGCAACAGATCTTTATAATCTCCTGGGAAACCTGCTGGAATGGTCAATGATTCAAAGGGGCTTAACCACAATTACCCTGTCAACATTCCGCTTGTTTCCTGTAATATCCGAATGTTTGATTTTTATTTTTGAGGCTGCCCGCAAAAAAGATATTCTTATTGATCTGAAAATAGCAGAAGACTTATTTGTTTTTACAGATAAAAATATACTTGAGGGTATAATCAGAAATTTAGCCATCAATGCGGTAAAGTTCACCCCCAAAGGTGGAAGAATAATTATCGCTGCAAGTTCGGCTTCTGATGCCGGTGTCAGCATTTCAATCACAGATAATGGTATTGGCATGAGCAGAGAGATGATCGGTAACTTATTCCGGCTTGATGTGAATACACGCAGAAAAGGGACTCAGGGTGAATCCAGTACAGGTCTGGGATTGATAATATGTAAGGACCTGATTGAAAAACTTGGCGGAAAAATGATGATTGAGAGCGAAGAAGGGAAAGGTGCTGCATTTCATTTCAACATTCAAAATCGATCTCATAAAGATTGAAACTTTTTAAATAACAAGTAGAATTTTTTCACAGCGCGAGCCCATCCACTTTTTAACCATTCTTGCATGCCCGGTTATTTCTGTTTAATTGTTTGAAACGATATTATTAACTTTGTTACCGTTATTAATACCAGCCGTATGACACCACTACCCCCAAATGAGATTGATCGGTATATTAGTGCTTTCCCGCAAGAGACCAGGGAACTTCTGAATCAACTTCGTAGCCTGATACGGGAAGCCGCGCCGGAGGCGAAAGAGGTCATCAGTTACCGGATGCCGGCATTTAAAATTTACGGAAGGATTCTGCTCTATTTTGCCGGATATAACAAACATATCGGATTTTATCCCGGCGCTTCAGGAATAGCAACATTTTATAAAGAACTCTCCGGTTTTAAGTGGGCAAAAGGTTCGGTGCAGTTTCCCCTTGACAAACCCCTGCCGCTGGATCTGATCACCCGGATTGTATTATTCCGGGTCAATGAAAATTTGCAAAAGGGGAAAACCAAAATTGACAAGATTAAACAGGTAAAAAGTGGAGTTCAGAACCCACTTTAAAAAACGGGGCGTCACCGAAAAGCCTGAGAGTAGGGGAAATTAATATTTGCACTATGAAAACAACAAAAATTATGCTTGGAGGGGTCGCCGGGGGTATTATTTTATTTCTGGCCAATTGGTTTGTCTACGGTATACTGTTGAAAAATTACATGGCAGCCAATTATAATCAATGCTTTATGAAGCCGATGGAGGATATGACCTGGTGGGCTTTAATCCTCTCAAACCTTAGCCTGGGATTTCTTCTGACAATTGTAATAAGCTGGTCAAATTCAACCAGTGTAATAGCTGGCGCGAAGGTTGGGGGAATCCTGGGACTACTGTTTACCCTCTTTATCGATCTTCAGTTTTATGCCATGAGCAATATGTTTCATGATCTGAGTGTCGTGTTTGTTGATCTCATTGCATCCGTTATAATATTAATTACTGGCGGAGCCGTAATTGCCTGGGTAATGGCGATGGATAAAAAAGAGGAATGATGAACCCACTCGATATTTTTCAAAAGGAGGCACCAGAAGTTGCTACAGCTTTTGATGGATTGATTGAAGCATTAAAAAGTACCAGCGGATTGGATCCAAAGACGAAACAATTGGTTTATATCGGAATAAAGGCCTCCGTGGGAGATACAACAGCAATCCACTACCATGTTCCGATGGCAAAAAAACTTGGGGCGACCAGGGAAGAGATCAGGGATACCATTCTGATTACATTAACTGTTTGTGGCTTAAAGGGTGTTGCAAGTTGTCTTCCCACAGCTTTGGAGGTTTACGACAAGACAGAATAAACAGCATCAGAAGGATCACCTCACCGGTGATTATGAATACAAAACCTGGGTTTTGAAGCCATCTTCAAACCATTTATCACATTGGATTAACTTTCGTAATATTATTGAAACTAAATAGTAATTCGTTCGTAATAATGTTATTAACTAATTAAATTATTCAAAATGAAGACAAACAAGATTTTACTCGGGGGATTAGCAGGTGGGGTGACTTATTTTTTTCTTGGATGGTTGGTTTATGGGATTCTGTTAAATAGTTACATGACCGCCAATATTAATCAGTGCGCCTCCAGACCGATGGAGGAGATGATCTGGTGGGCCATGATTTTATCCAGTCTGGGTGTTGGATTTTTGCTCTCTCTGGTCTTTAGCTGGTCAAAAACAACAGGAATCCGGGAAGGTGTGAAAATTGCAGCAATCATTGGATTGCTCATATCCTCCTCCTATGATTTGGGCAGCTATTCCATGAGTCATATGTATAACAGCTTTTCAGTGGTACTGGTCGATGTAATTACTTATTCTGTTCTGCTTGCAATTGTTGCTGTCGTGGTTATCCTGGTAATGGGGAAGAAGGAAGCCTGACCATATTTACAGATAATTGTTGGCCTTTATATTATGATAAAACTGTAACAATAAAGATTCTTTTAAGCAAAAATCATACGCGTTACGATTGAAAATTTTCTTCTGAATAGTTATTTATATCTTTATTTTTTGTATATTTAGAGTATTGGTAACTAGTTGTTTTAACAAAAAATAATAAAGATGAAAAACATTGCCCGATTGTTGTTCTCCATGACAGTAATCCTGGTACTGATCATGAATAAAACCGTTTTTGCACAGGATTGGACGCAGTGGCGCGGTGCCAACGGTGACGGTAAAGTTACAGGATTCGATGCCCCACAGGCATGGCCAGGTAATTTACCGGTCAAATGGAAAGTGACAGTGGGTTTGGGCGACGCTTCCCCCGTTATTACCGGAGATAAACTATTTACATTTACCCGTCAGGGGAATGATGAGGTAATCCGGTGCGTCGGTCTTGCCACCGGAGAGGAGGTCTGGCAGTATAAATATCCCGCGCTGGCAATCAGTGGACCTGCCAGTTCTCAGCATCCCGGGCCAAGAGGTACACCGGCAGTAGGAGCGGGGCGAATTGTGACCCTGGGTGTTGGCGGAGTACTGACCTGTCTCGATCTGGCAAAAGGAGCGTTGCTTTGGAGTAATGAAGATTTCACAAAGGATTTACCCCCTTTCTTTACCGGTTTGTCACCCCTGATCTTTGATGGAATGTGCATTGTTCATATGGGTGGAAAGGAGAAGGGTGAAGTGATTGCTTTTGACATGAAAAGTGGAAAGCAGAAATGGATTTGTCCGTGCGATGCCCCTTCTTATGCTTCACCATTAATAATGCAGGTGAAAGGGAAAAAACAGATTGTTGTGCTGACGGCAAAAAACCTGGTAGGGATTGATCCGGCAAAGGGGAAACTTTTGTGGCAGTTTGCAGTACCGACAGAGAATCGGTTTTATAACGCAGCAAGTCCTGTTATCAATGAAGAGACGGTGATTATTACCGGTCAGGGCCAGGGGACAAAGGCTGTGAAAATTGAGAAAAAAGGGGATGGATATGTGGCAGGTGAGCTTTGGAAAAACAATGAACTTGGGACTAAATGGAATACGCCTGTGTTGAAAGATGGTTTTCTTTATGGCGTTTCAGACGGGAGAAAACTCTTTTGCATGAATGCTGCAACGGGCAAGACCGCCTGGATAGACACGCGGCTGCACAACGATTTCGGATCAATTGTGGATGCCGGTTCACTGATCATCGCTTTGCCACAAACATCAAACCTGGTAGTTTTTAAACCCGATCAAACTTCATATAGTGAAGTAGCATTGATCAAGGTTGCAGATACACCAACCTATTCTTATCCCATTTTAGCCGGGAATAAATTGGTTATCAAGGATAAAGAATCGCTGGCGATGATGACGGTAAAATAAAACTGATCACCGATAAAATTGCTGGTCATGAAAAATCAGGATGAAATCATCGAAATATTTTCAGGTGAATTATGGAAAGCAATTTTGATTAAAGAATTACTCGAAGAGAATGGAATCGCCTCTTATATGGGGAGTGAACTGATGGGGACCATTGCTCCCTGGTATGACGCCTCAGGTGGTACCAATCCGGTGAAACTAAAAATTCTTATAACCGATTATGTAATATCCAAGGCTCTGATTGATGGATTAACCAAAAAAGGAGGTTCATCACCCGATTCTAATTGATGTTAAGTAGTGAGAATAAATAGATGTCGTTTTAAAGATGGAGGATTGTTTAATTTTAATCCCCTGGGAAAGCTGACATGCAGAAGAGATTGCTTCGTTGCTCATCATTTCAATCATTTCGTTAAAAATCATCGATGAGCTCCTCGCGATGACACATTATCTAATTCCCATCGCTCCTCTCTCCGCGAGCCAACTGCCATACGAGGAACATTACTTATTTATTGTTCCGGGAGGAACATGATTAATCAAAAGTGACGAAACAATCTTTAAGGTCTTATAGATATATATGAAACGTGAAGAATGAATTATTCAGGTTTATATATTAAACAGCTTTGATTTTAAACTACTTCTATTTCCAATGGAGGAGATCACTCAGGTTAAGGAGAGGTCTCCTCTGTTTTTATCATCGCTTTATCTCTCCTTGTTCCGGCTAAACAGCCAGATTAATGCAATCCCGGAAACCATTACCAGGAGGTGAATCCAATAGTTAAGAGAAATACCAGACTGCATAAATGATAAACTTTTTAATTCGTTATAATAGTATACCGTTATAAATACCAGTCCGTTGTGAATTGCGTGACCGGCTATGCATGCAAGAAGTGATCCTGTTCGTACGCGTATCCAGCCAAGCAAAAGTCCAAGGGCAAAAGTTGCGGCAAACTGCCATGGATTGAGGTGAAACAAGGCAAAAAGCAGCGCGGAGAAGAAGATGGCAAAAACAGGATGATAATTTCTCGAGAAGCCTGACATGATCACCCCTCTGAATATAATCTCCTCTACAACAGGAGCGATGACCACAATCCGGAGAATTCCGCCCCATACGCCCAGATCAGAATCGAACAGCCTGGCAAAGAGCTCCATAAACCACCCGGGAGGTGGAAGAATCTGTTCGAAATGAATATTGATTTCGTTCAGAAAGTATTGTAATCCGGCAAATACGATGATCATTGATGGAACTACAAGGGGGTTGAACCGCTTGATGGAAAACACCTCATTGAATGATAATCCTGAAAAGATATAGCCGAGATAAAGGATAAAAAGTGTTGATCCAAGAAAAACCGGTACTTTTATCCATGGCTGGTAAAGCCAGTCGGTGCCATGATTGTAATCGTAGATGGCCAGGGGGAAATCGACCGCCGTCTGGATAAAGATGTAGATTACAATCAGGTTTACCGCTTGCCAGAATGTGGGATAGAATTTGGAAATTTTGTCGCTCAAAATTATTTCTTTAATTAAGTAACAAAATTAGTGAAAGAGTTGTTTTAACCAACCAGGGATATTCTGTTTTATATTTTTATCATAATTGACATCGGGTTTAAAAAGGATTATTCGGGGGGAATAGCTGTGAATGTTAAATATTTGTTGCTGATTATTAATCTTATCGCGACGGTTTTAATCATCCAAAACCAGGGCTGATCCCCATTGGTGGTAGTTTAACATTTGTTTTTCCGGGTTTTGAACGATAAAAAATCTATTATCTGTCTGATTTATAGATGTAATTCATATTTTATCAACAATTGAATAAACTGTCGTTAAAAAAGAGGTGAAGAGTTTGATTATTCGAACAAAAAGACTTTACTTTGCGAACTGTTTGAAAATTGTAGGAAGAAAGTTAAAAATTACTCAAAATGTCGAGAGTTTGTCAGATAACAGGTAAGAAAGTGATGTTTGGGAGCAATGTCTCTCACTCAAAACGGAGGACCAACAGAAAGTTTATGGTGAATATTTTCACCAAACGGTTTTATCTTCCTGAAGAGGATAGATGGATCAAGTTGAATGTTACAGCCGCAGGGTTGAGAACAATTAATAAAAACGGATTGGCGGCTACCTTAAAGGAAGCAAAAGCCAAGGGTTATTTAGAAAAAATTTAATAAGTTACTGAGCAATGGCAAAAAAAGGTAACAGAGTACAGGTCATTTTGGAGTGTACAGAACACAAGGCTAGCGGGCAACCCGGAACTTCCCGTTATGTGACCAAAAAGAACCGGAAGAATACACCGGAACGCCTGGAACTGAAAAAATTCAATCCGATTCTTAAACGTATTACCGTTCACCGGGAAATTAAATAATTTGAATTATGGCAGTAAAGAAAGTAGTTGCATCACTTCAAAAAGGAGCCGGTAAAACTTATTCGAAGGTAATCAGAATGGTTAAGTCTGAAAAAACCGGAGCTTACAAATTCGTTGAGGAAATTATACCTAACGAAGCGGTAACCGATTATTTTAAAAGTAAATAATCCATAGCTTATGTAGAAGGAGAGCTTTCGTCGTTATGGATGAGAGCTCTTTTTTTTATTACCGTCCATTCACCGGCTTATCTGACCAAAACCGAATAGTTTCAGGTTATTCAAAACATTAGTTATGGGAATTTTCAGTTTTACCAAATCAAAAAAAGAGCGCCTTGACAAGGGTCTTGAAAAAACCAAGGAGGGTGTTTTTAAAAAACTCTCCCGGGCAATTATCGGCAAGACTACCGTTGATGATGAGGTGCTTGATAATCTGGAGGAGATCCTCATTTCATCGGATGTCGGTGTGAAAACAACGCTGAAGATAATCGAACGGATTGAAAAGAGGGTTGCCGCCGATAAATATATGGGTACATCGGAGTTGAACCGCCTGTTAAAAGAGGAGATCGCATCATTGTTGGAGGAAAACAACTCAACCGATGTATCCGATTTTGACCTTCCAAAAACCGGTCAACCTTATGTAATTATGGTTGTTGGTGTGAATGGGGTTGGTAAAACAACCACTATTGGGAAGCTGGCTCATCAGTTTAAGGCGGCAGGAAAGTTGGTTGTTTTAGGCGCCGCGGATACTTTCAGGGCTGCGGCAATCGAACAGCTTCAAATCTGGGCCGACAGGGTTGGCGTTCCGCTTGTTCGTCAAAACATGGGTTCTGATCCCGCTTCTGTTGCTTTCGATACCCTGCAATCCGCAAAATCGATGGGCGCCGATGTGGTCATTATTGATACGGCAGGTCGGCTGCACAATAAGATTAACCTGATGAACGAACTTTCCAAAATAAAGAAGGTGATGCAAAAGGTTTACCTCTCCGCACCGGATGAAGTATTGCTGGTACTGGATGGATCAACAGGTCAGAATGCCTTCGAGCAGGCAAAACAATTCACCCTTGCCACCGAGGTAACCGCTTTGGCGCTTACCAAACTTGACGGAACGGCAAAAGGGGGAGTGGTGATCGGGATATCCGATCAGTTTAAAATTCCTGTCAAATATATTGGTGTTGGTGAAGGAATTGAAGATTTACAAATTTTTCACCGTAACGAATTTGTAGATTCGTTGTTTAATTGATATGAAGAAAAAGATTAATGTTATTTCTTTGGGATGTTCCAAAAATCTGGTCGATTCGGAGCTTTTTTTGTCCCAGATGGCTGCAAACGGTTATTCAGTCTCACATAATTCGGACGATTCAAATGCCCGGATTGTGGCGATAAATACCTGCGGGTTTATCGGAGATGCCAAAGAGGAGTCTGTCAATACGATCCTGGGATTTGCTGATGCAAAGAAGCGGGGATTGATCGATAAAATATATGTATTTGGCTGTTTGTCTGAGCGATATAAGGATGATTTAAAGGCTGAAATTCCTGAGGTGGATGGAATCTATGGTAAATTTCAGATCAAAAAAATGGTAGAGGATCTCAATGCCGAATATAAAATGTCACTTTCGCGCCAACGCTATCTGACCACCCCATCCCATTATGCCTACCTGAAGATCTCAGAAGGGTGCAACAGAACCTGTTCCTACTGTGCAATTCCCAAGATGACCGGCAAACATAAATCGGTATCTATTGAGAACCTTGTTACGGAAGCAAAGGGTCTGGCTGCTAAAGGGGTAAAAGAACTGCTGATTATTGCCCAGGATCTTTCGGATTATGGCCTCGATCTGTATAAAGAACCGAAACTTGCCCAATTGATTGAGGAACTTTCCGCTATCGAAGGGATTGAATGGATTAAACTTCACTATGCCTACCCGGTTAATTTCCAGTATGAAATACTCCCGGTAATGCATGCGAAGACAAACGTGGCACGCTATCTGGATATTGCGCTGCAGCACTGTAGCGATAACATGCTCACACTCATGCGCCGCAATATCACAAAGGAAAAGACCATCCGGCTGATCAACCGGATCAGGGAAGAGGTACCAGGAATACATCTGCGGACAACCATGCTGGTTGGACATCCGGGAGAAACGGCAGCCGATTTTGAGGAACTGAAGGAATTTATACGCCTGATGCGGTTTGAGCGCCTTGGCGTCTTCCCCTATTCCCATGAGGATGGCACCATTGCCGGTGAACTCTATAAAGATGATGTCCCTGATGAAGTTAAACAGGAGCGGGCAGATGAACTGATGGCCATTCAGCAACAGATCGCCGCTGAGATCAATGCAGAAAAGGTAGGCCAGACCCTGAAGGTTGTGATTGACCGGCTTGAAGGAGATTACTTTATTGGCAGAACTGAATTCGATTCACCAGAAGTGGATGGTGAGGTGTTGATCGCTGCAGGTAAAAAACTGAAAATTGGCAATTATTATCAGGTAAAGATCACCTCCTCCGAAGATTTTGACCTTTACGGCGAAGTGGAATAACTCGCCGATTTTGATCCGGTTATTTCCTGAAACACATTTCGATTTTCCAAATAGATGATGAAAGTTTTCACCTACCTTGTTTATGGTATATAAAATGCCATAAACAAGGGATTTGTGATTTTTATAATTAACATTATTTTCGCAGATATTAAAAACAAAGTATATTTCACGCAATGGGAAGCATATTGGTAAACGGTAAAGCGCAGGAGGTAGAGGTTCCAATCTCACTGATGGATTTAATCAGGGCGAATAAGGTTGAACAACCCGAAATGGTTTCAATTCAGGTTAACGGTGAATTTGTGAATCGTGAAGATTTTAATTCAACAATCATCAATACAAACGATGAGGTTGATTTTCTTTATTTTATGGGAGGAGGCTCGCGATGTTGAAGCCCAAAGGATTTACTTCTAAAATTATTCATACCCCATTTGCGAAGGGAGATGCCAACAGGGCACTGCATCAACCAATTTACAGCAATTCAGCCTTTGATTTTGAATCTGCTGAGCAAATGGAACTTGCCTTTCAGGGACGTTTGCCTGTCCATGCCTATTCCCGGATCTCCAATCCTACTGTTGAAAATTTCGAACTCCGTATCAAACAAATTACCGGAGCGTTGAATGTTACCGCCCTTAGTTCAGGAATGGCTGCGATATCCAATGCAATTTTTGTACTCGCTTCATCAGGCAGCAATATTATTACATCAAAACATCTGTTTGGTAACACCTATGTTTTTTTTGAATCAACCATCCGGGAACTTGGTATTGAAACCAGGTTCTGTGATCTGACAAACAGTGAAGAGGTTAAAGCAAACATCGATCATAATACAGTAGCAGTTTTTGTCGAAACCATTACCAATCCGCAACTGGAAGTGGTTGATCTTGCCGGTTTGTCGCGTATTGCACACGAAAATAATGTTCCGCTGATTTCAGATTCAACACTTACACCGCCAAATGTTTTTGCCGCAAGAGAGTTCGGCGTTGATATCGACCTGATATCAAGCACCAAATGTATATCAGGTGGGGCAACCAGTATTGGCGGACTTATTGTTGATTACGGCACCTTTGACTGGAGCAAATCGAAAAAACTGGCGCCACTTGCAAAACGTTTCGGACCTTTTGCCTTTAATTACAAATTACGACGGGAGATTTTCCGAAACCTGGGGGCTTGCATGTCACCATATGCAGCTTATCTGCAGAGTCTTGGACTCGAAACGCTGCAGCTCAGGTTTGAAAGGGCGGCAATGAACTGCCGTGAAATTGCTCAATATCTCGAGACTTTGCCCCAGGTTCAGTCGGTCAATTATCCCGGTGAGGAAGGTTCAAAATTTTATGAGATCAGTAAACTCCAGTTTGGCAGTTTTCCGGGAGCAATGCTCACCTTTGATTTCTCATCCCGGGAGGAATGTTTCACTTTTATGAACAACCTCGGGATGATCCGGCGTGCAACCAATGTTTACGACAACAAAACTTTGATCCTTCATCCGGCATCAACCATCTATTGTGATTTTGATCCGGAAACCCGTATCAGCCTTGATGTGAAAGAGGTAACCCTCCGTCTGTCACTTGGTATTGAAGATATTGAAGATCTGAAAGATGACCTGTTCCAGGCTTTAAATAAAGGATAATAAATTATGGATTTCACAGAAGATCAGATACACCGATATAGCCGGCACATTCTTTTACAGGATGTGGGAGTGGAGGGGCAGGAAAAAATAAGTAACGGAAAAGTGCTAATTGTTGGCGCAGGGGGATTAGGTGCACCAGTTGCGCTTTACCTTGCAGCTGCAGGCGTAGGGACCATTGGGATCATCGATGGCGACGTTGTCGATCTCTCCAACCTGCAACGTCAGGTTATTCATTTCACCCCTGATGTAAACAAGGCTAAAGTCCTTTCTGCAAAAGAGAAGATCAATCAGCTGAACCCCGATGTTAAGGTGATTACTTATTATGATTTGTTAACGACCGCAAATGCGTTGGAGATCATTAAAGATTATGATTTTATCGTAGACGGAACCGACAATTTTCCTGTAAAATTTCTGATTAATGATGCCTGCATTAAAGCGGGGAAACCATTTTCGCACGGGGGTATCCTGCGGTTCGACGGTCAGACAATGACCATTCTTCCCGGAACTGCTTGTTACAGGTGTGTGTTTCATGCACCTCCGCCACCAAATGCCGTACCCACCTGTTCGCAGGCTGGTGTACTTGGTGCCATTGCCGGAATGCTGGGGACTATTCAGGCAACTGAAGTTTTAAAATACCTCACTGGTGTCGGGGACTTGCTGACAAACAGACTGCTGACCTTCAACGCAAAAACCATGGAATTTCGCACCATCAAAGTGAAACACAATCACAGGTGCCAGGTTTGCGGAGATCACCCCACCATTACTGAGCTGGTCGATTACGAACAGGCAACATGTGAAATTAAAAGCCAACATTAAAAAATGGAAAATTCAGATATTAGATCTTTAGATCAGCCGAAAGACCCAAAAAAACTGTCAATCATCAGTTTTAGCGGTGATTTTGATAAGCTGGTTGCCACCTTTACCCTGGCCACAGGTGCAGCGGCAGTTGGTTACGAAGTGCATATATTCTTCACTTTTTGGGGGCTCAATGCCATCAAGAAGAAGCAGGGTAGGGCATTTGTCGGAACCGGGTTCTTACCTAAACTGTTTGGGTTCTTTATGGGAGGATTGGGTAGTGCACCGGTGAGTCGCCTGAACTTTATGGGACTCAGTCCGAAGATATTCCGTTACCTGATGCGTAAAAAGAACGTTGCTACCCTTGAAGAGCTCGTGGATGCAGCCAAAGCTTTGGAAGTCAATATGTACGCCTGCGAAATGGCGATGCACATCCTTGGTCTCCAAAAGAGTGACTTTATCCATGAAGTGAAAGAGGTGTTGGGGGTAACCACATTCCTCGATATCTCTGAAGGTGGCAGAACGCTGTTTATTTAAACATTACATTTTGTTTGCATTTATCGGTTAACCCAAATCTGCATCAAGTCACATTTATTAAAGCTAATAATTTATTATATGTCCACCGTCAAGCTAGATATTACCCGGGAACATTGCCCGATGACTTTTGTCAAAACAAAAATTCAGTTATCTAAACTGCAATCGGGCGATATTCTCGAAGTGTTGCTCACTGAAGGAGAACCACTTCAAAACATACCGCGTAGTGCCCGGGAACAAGGTTATAAAGTTCTGGAAGTGTCACATGTGGGGGGGCAGGTACACAAAGTTCTTATTGAAAAATAATACCCGAAACATGATAAATATTTCTCAACAAATTATTGATCAGATGTTTGATCATGCTAAAAACGGTTTGCCGGAAGAGATTTGCGGTTATCTGGCTGGAACAGAGCGGACAGTGACCAGACACTTTCCGATGACGAATATTGATCACAGTCCGGAACATTTCTCCTTTGATCCTGCCGAGCAGTTCCAGGTTGTTCGTACGGCGCGGAAAGAAGGCCTGGTTCTTCTGGCGAATTACCACAGTCATCCCGCGACACCGGCGAGACCTTCGCAGGAGGATATCCGCCTGGCTTATGATCCGGAGATCAGTTATGTGATTGTTTCGCTGGCAGCAGAACTACCGGATGTTAAGTCTTTCATCATCCGCAATGGTGAAGTTGAAAAGGAAGAGATTCAAATTATTCAGTAATATAATCTTAAGGAGAGACGCGGGGAGAAGGGGACAGCCTGGGAATAAATATTCAATGTATTGGACTGGTCAACAGGAACTTTTTCAAAATTGGAATACCTGACATTTTTTGAATTAAAAAGATTTAAAAGCGATAAACCTGTCTCGCCTGACACCTTCCCAACATTAAACCGGTAGTTTACAGCAACATCAATCCGGTTGTAATCGGGATTGATAAACTCAGGATTAAGGGTCGTACCTTTATTCAGCGGAAAACCCGAACCAAATACATAATTGCCGGAAAGGTAAAATGGTTTAATGTTAAATAAAAGGGCAAGTTTAAGTTCATTCCGCTGATCCTGAGGCGCCGGCTGGAACTCATCTTTTGCAAAATAATTAAATTTTTCTTCTGTCTTGCTCAAAGTATAGGATATCCAGGCTGAATGTCCCCTGAAATCTTTCCTGAAGAAAAAATCAAGACCGTAACTTTTGCCCGTACCACTATATATCAGATCCTTGTATTTCTGATCTTTGTTGATGAAACGCGTTAATCCATCCGTGTTTTTGTAGTAGCCTTCAACACTAAAGGTGATACTATTATAGTGGTATGCACCTCCGGCAACCCAATGAACCGACTGCAGCACCGGAATTTGTTGATTATCGCAGGAAGTCCAGATGTAACGATAATTCCCCTGATTGTCAACCACTGAACTTTTGGAAATGAACTGATTATAAATCCCCCAGGCTGTGTTAAACTTAACATGGTCAGTTATTTTGATACTTGCTGAAACCCGTGGCTGCAAATAGATTTTTCCGAGGTGGGAAGGGAAATCGGCGTGTACCCCTAACTTGATCTCCACCTCTCCCGGCAAATTGATATGGTCCTGTAAAAATCCATCAACCCTGGATGCCCTGGACTGGAGATTCGTCTGATTATACCCGGATGAGTCTGCCTTTAATCCAACCCTGTTGCGGGCAAATCCTATTCCTGATTCAAGCATATGTGATTGTGACAGCTTGATATAATTGTCCATACGTCCTGAATATTCAGCTATTTTATTATATGTTTGATCATTGCTTATTTGTTCAAATACATTTAATTTCCGCTGGATACTCTGGATATTTGATACGCCTGTTTCGAGTGACGACCAGGAAGATGTAAAATTGGTTATATTTCCATTTTTCCAGGTACGGCCATAAAACGCGGATGCCCCATATTGATAATTATTTTCAGCATTGATTTTAAAAAGTCCGTTGATATCGATAAACGGATTGATGGAATACCTAAAACGATCCTGCCCACCCAGAAAACTCAGATAAAAAAGTTCGCCTTTATTATTCCGTGTCGTATACCGTATATTCGCATCGCGATAATAATAATCGGGTAGTATGGTATAATCGATTTTTGTTTTATCGGGCTGAACTATTTCATTTTCGTTGTTAGCCGGATAAATATCTTTCCCTTTGTACAAATTGTAATAAGTTTGACGGAAGGACATAATAATGGAGCTGTTTTTCCATAATGGTACTTCAGCCATCCCATTTATTGTTACATTATTGATATTCAGACTGAAAGATGGTTTTTTCATGCTTCCTGTTTTTCCTGAAATATTGACAATTCCCCCTACTCTCCCTCCATAGGTGGCATCGTAACCACCTTTAAGAACTTCAATCTCTTTTGTAATTAAAGGATTTACGGCATCGATATCATCATTGAAACTTTTAAGGCCCCATATGGTGAATCCATCGAACAAGACCTGACTATGACCTTCGTAGGAGCCCCAAATAATCAAACCATTTGATTGTTCACTCGAAGCGAGAATTCCGGGCATAAGCCTGAGTAAGGTAAACACGGAATTATCGCCGCTTCCCGGGAGATATTTTGCAATCTGTTGGTTAACCTTGATGATTCCTGCCTTGTTGCCGATATGGGTTGACTTGTCGATGAATCTATCCTTAATAACAATTTCACGAAGTCCAATCACTGAAGGAATTAGACTGAGATGATGATTGATATCGGCTACCACCACTGTATCGAGGATGTAATATCCCAAATGTGACACTTTAATTCGGAAAAGACTATCACCGGTACTTTGGTAAGAAAAATTACCATACTGATCAGAAACAATTATCCGGTTATCCACATAAAGTTGGGAAAATGGAAGTGGTTCGTTTGATTTTGCTTCAGTAACCTGTCCAAATAGAAAATATTTTTCTTGTGCAGCCTGGTTAGTTTTCGGAAGAATTAAAAAAATATTTCCCTGTTTCGAGTAAGTCAGCGGCAGATCCTTTATTATTGATCGGATTGCATCTTCAGGTGAGCCCCATATTTGGTTAATGGAAAGGTTGTACTTCGAGAGTAATTGATCATTAAAGGAGAATTCCAGTTTGTAGGTATCACGCAGACCAATGAGAATCTGATTCAATGGAACGTCATGAACATGGATATCAATCTCTTGAGAGAAGCAGGATATCCCATTAAGTAGAAAATATAATATCAGAAATATAGATCGTTGCCTCACGCGCCAAAGGAATTATCTAACCAGAAATTCATTATCTGATTTGGCCTCAAATTTAATCCCTAATGAGGTACAAACCAAATCGAGAACCTCTTTTCCTGATAATGATCTGGAAAAATTTCCTGTGTAAGTCAGACCTGGATCGGCCTGAAACTGGATTTTAATATTATAATTACGTTCAATTTCCTTTAAAACTCCAACGATTGATGAACCGGTGAAGACAAACATATTGTTTCGCCATCCAAGCGCCGTTTCAGGATTTACCTTTTTAACAAAACTTAATAAACCATCGTTATTTATAAAGGCCTGTTCATTGGGATGCAACAGAACTTTTTGGGTTTTTCTCATGGATATGACCCTTACTTTCCCGGTAATGCAGGTTACGCTGTACTCTTTATCCCGGGAATAAATGTTGAAGGTTGTTCCCAGAACTGTTGTCTCTCCCAGCTCCGATTCTACCTGGAAAGTATTTCCCTTCACCACTCCAAAGAAAGCTTCGCCATCAAGTTTAACTGTTCTTGAAAAACGGAACCAGTAGGGGTGAAAACTGACCAATGACTGAGCATTCAGGTTGATAAATGAACTGTCGGGCAGGTAAAAAGTAATCCGTTGACCGGCCGGAGCATAAACATTTTTTGTGTAAAACCTGAAAAAACCGGTCATCCCCAGTATCAATAACAATGAAGCAGCCACAGCTATTCTGTAAAGCGGGGTAAAGGAGATTATCCGGACACTGTGCTCCGGTTCTTTCGTCCTGCTTTCAAGGTCTTCCCATACTTCATCCTTAGAAACCGTATACTGGTACACGATCTCCGGGAAATGGTCAACCATTTCGCTTGTGTTTAACTTCATATGTTTTTTCCCGCTCTTCATCAATTTCCTATCGATTTTCTTAAATATTCCAGGGCGTTTTTCATCCTTTTTTCGACCGCCTTAACACTAACGCCCAAATTATCAGCGATCTCAAAGTACTTTAAACCTTCCATCCGACTCAGGAGAAAAACCGTTCTCTGTTTTTCCGGCAGGTTCTCAAGCGCTCGCTCATAGTTCCGCAACATCTCCTTGTACGCCATCAAATCTTCCGGACTCTCATTAAACTGCTCATCAACAGCTTTTGCCTTGTATCTCATTGCCACATTGCGCTTTCGCAACTGGGTGATTAAAAGATCACCTGCTATTTTAAAGAGAAGTCCCTTTATATTTCCATTTGCAAATCCGGACTTCTTTTCCCACAAAGTGATAAAAGCCTCCTGCGCCACATCGGTCGCCAACTCCTGATCGCCCGACCGATAATATATATAATTACGAACTCCGGCAAAATGGGTATCAAATATATTTTTAAATTCTTCCCTGGTCAAAGTTTCAATTGCTTAAATTTAGTGCGAAACTACAAAATGGTTTCCACTTTTTAATGCAGGTTTCTGATTTGATGTCCCGAAGTTCAGAAGCCGGTTATTAGATTGAATCCAACTGTTACTAATTTACAACCATATACTTAAGGATTTTTATCACCTATTGTCACCAGTTTTTTATTCAAATTATTTGAAAGCTGATACGATTCGGGATGCATAACCGAGCGTGGACTAATCCAGGTATCGTGCAGAAATGCATTAAAATAGTAATTCAATAACTTGTAATAGCCCCTTGTGGCAGTAAATAATTGTTTATTGAAAAACAGGAACAAACCAGGAACGGCTGTAATAAATCCAAATATAAGGTTATTCAGGATTAAAAATGTGTGAATAAGCACCTCTTTAATTCCATTCTCATGCAATGAAATATATTCATGCCGCGAAATATTTACCTCAGTTTTGGTCAAAGCTGTTGTCTCTGAGTCAAAACGTGAAGAGCCGCCATGCCTATGTGTTACAACAATATTTTTAAGCATAAACACGACTCCACCCAAATCGAATGCTCTTTTACAAAAATCGACATCCTCGTAGTACATCCAGAATCTTTCGTTCCATTTTCCAATGGCATTAAAGCTTGTTTTGCTCATCATCATAACAGATCCGGATACCCAGTCAGGAAGGATAAATCTTTCATTCTGAACCGGTATGGTAAGAATATTCAGGAGTTTTGCCAATGCTCTTGTCCATCCTGTAAGGGATATCGGGGATGGAAATAACCCGTATGGTTTATCTTCACTGCTGTTTTCCCTTATTTGCCGGCATGAAATGATTGAGTTCGCCCTGCTTACTTTTGCCTGATCGAGCATTGCCAGCAATGCTTTCTCTGAGACAATAGTATCAGGATTCAGAAAAAGCAGGTATTTCCCACTGGCATTTGCAGCACCAAGGTTATTTCCGTTTGCAAAACCGTAGTTCCCCTTATTTAACAGAAAGGTGAATTGAGGATATTTTTGCCTGAATTCAGTAAGTTTTCCATCCTGTGAACAATTATCAACCACAATAACCTCAAAGGAGAAATAAGAGGCTGAAATTGCAACTAAAGAATCAAGGCATCGGGACAGTTTGTCCCAACTTCGATAATTTATAGTTATGATTGACAGGTCTTTCAAAATGAATATTGTTTAACGGATTGAACCTATAAAAGAACTTCACCTTCATTTATTTGAATTTACACAATTAAATGATCTCAGTTTTGTGCTTTCAATAGTTAACCGTTTCAATAACGTTTTACCCTACCTTAAAGGAGAAAAAAATTCAGGATTTGGGAATAGCTGTTTCCCAGCTGAGTGTTGCCTTGAATAGTAAAGTTCCTGAGGAGCGTTCGATTGCTTCAATATCGGAATTAATCACCGAGTTTCCGACCATCAGTTCAATCTCATCCCCCCAGTGTGTTTCAGATAAAAACTCAAGTGAAAACCGCGATAACGAGTAATTCTGATAATGTTTAAGGCCAAAACAATCTGTCGCCCAATCAAGGTAACGGGTATTATTCACATGAAGATTCTGATCAATTTCATTGTAGGCCACTGTTTTATTAAAAGCGGACCTTTCTGTCTGTGTGGTAATTCTTTCCGGAAAATCGGCAAGGGAGTTTCTCCCTTTATTGATTGGGACGGCAATTCCCAGCAGCGAAGGTCGTTGAGGCCGAAGGGAAGCCACCGTCAGCAATAACCACCCCGACACACCCCGAATAATCACATGCTGATCCATGTCAAACACCACAAAATCACGTCTGAAAAAGAGCCCTTCGGTTCCGCAGGGCCAGGTCTCAAAGGTAATCGTTTCACCCCACCGGGGCATCCTTGATATTTCAACTCTCAACCTTGACAAAGCCCAAAACAGCTCCCTCGCGATCAAGGCTTCATATCCCGCGCCAAGTTTAGCGGCATGATTGGAAGCCACTTCCTGAAAAAACTGCATCAAAGCAGATGGTTTAATCTTTTGTTGAAAATCTACATGATAGGACTTTATTTCAAAACTTTCCCTCCAGATTGATTCCATATTTTTTAAGATATTTTTTTATACCTGTATCTCCCGGTTATCCGTAAGTATGCCCATTTTTTTCATCAGGTAAGTAGCATTCAGATTTTTGCAAACGCCATCCCTTAATTTGTAATCGATGCTCATCTCATCATCCACGATCTGTATCTCAAAGCAAAGATTACGAATATTATCCGGATAATCTGTGATCAGATCCCCTAAAATAAGATCATGCGTGGCTATGAGTCCAACCGATTGATATTTAATTAATTGTTCCAGAAGAGCGATTGAACCTGCCTGCTTATCCCTCGAATTGGTCCCTTTCAGAATTTCATCAAGCAAAATAAATGTACGCTGTCCCCCTTCCATTTCGTCAATAATTGTTTTGAGCCGTTTTAATTCTGCATAAAAAAATGACTCCTTTTTTGCCAGTGAATCATTTGTCCGGATACTACTGTGAAGGAATACCGGGGAGAAAACAAACGATGATGCAAATACCGGGGCGCCTGCCATGGCCAGGATGTAATTGGTCCCTACTGTACGTAAAAAGGTGCTTTTACCCGACATATTTGCACCTGTAATTATGAAATACTCATTCCATCCCGGGATGGAAATGCTATTTGTCACACACTCATCTTTTGGGATAAGGGGATGACCAAGATTGTTAGCTTCGAAAATAAACCGCTCTTTAACAGGTTCCGGGAAGATATAACCGGGGTTGTTACGGCTAAAGTTTGCCATGGAGGCCAGTGCATCAAACTCACCAATTATGGCAAACCACCGCAGAATGTCCTTGCCATAGTTGGACTTCCATTTCCAGACTGCCCCAAGAAGGTGGAGATTAAAAAGAAATAGTCCGTTAAGAACCACTGCAGCAATGATATTCAGGTTGGTATCCATCCAGTTTAAGAGTCGGAAAAGTTGCCGGATAATCCTGGAAGGAGTTTCAATTCCTTTATGCGACAGCTGACCTTTTAATTCAATTAACAACTGCGACTTGAAATTGCTCCTCTCAATTAGATGAAGTAAACTGGCATATTTGGAAATTATCTCAACTTTTGAAGTGAGCAGCGACTGAATTCTAATTGTTTTGCGAATATATAGCGAGACAATGAGTAACTGTAAAATAACCATCATAATTGGGATATGTACAACAACCTCTCCCAGGAATGACAGAAGAATCAATCCATTCGTAATTATTGGAAGTGCAAATCTTATGATATTAAAGAGGCGTTTTTTAATCTGGTTATTGTCCGAACCAAGCCATTTTATAAATTCGATGCGATCATTCTCCGTACTCTTTTGTCCATAGAATACCAATTGCATTTGCTGGCAGAAATCGAGATGTTCAGAAAGTTCCCTGATCGCATTTTGCCGCTGTGAGATCTGATCTTTAAAATCAAATGCATTTTTCAGAACTGTTGCGAGTCTGTTTTTACCGAAGATTGTAACGCTGCGGTTGATACAATGGAACAGTGATTTTTTGCCAAACAGATCCAGATCATAGGTATAGGGATGGTCGGGATCTGCATATTCTTCACCGGATTCAAACGGGGAAAAATCTCCGTCGATCGATCTGATCTCATTGCTGCAGATTTGAATTAAATGGTCACAGCGTTCTATCTTTCTTTTTAACCGGATATCCTGCCAGGTCAGGAACACAAAAGAGACCAGCAACGCAGCCGCGTTGTAAATGTGGGTTATCTCCTTGTTCGCCAGAAAACTATAGAACATTATCACTGAAAAGATAAAGGTGATAAATCTTAAAAGCGGAATATAACCCTCCTTTTTTAAGAGTTTTAGCCGCTCCGATTTTATTGTTTCGATCTGAAGCTGGTATTGTTGCCGGATGGAACTGCTCATTTATTTGTTGTTATTATTTTATCAATAAAAAAATCCCGGTACTGCACCCGGGATTTGTTTTGATTTTGCATGATTTTCTGTTAATTCAAACCTCTGCTTTTCAGAAGTGGCTCAATACCAGGTTCTTTGCCTCTGAAATTAAGGTAAAGTTTCATTGCTTCGTCGGTTCCGCCACGTTCCAGAATATTTGTTCGGAATGATTTGGCAACTTTCTGGTCAAAAATACTTCCGGCCTCCTTGAATGCCTGGAATGCATCACAATCCAGTACCTGAGCCCAGATGTAACTGTAATATCCGCTCGAATATTCACCGCCGCCGGAGAAGGTGTGGGCAAAATAGGTCGATTTGTAGCGGGGAATAATTTCAGGTATCAGGCCGGCTTTCTCCATCGAGTTCTTTTCAAACTGCTCAACGTCAATAACGCCACCCTTTGTTATGGTGTGATAATCCATGTCAAGAATGGCTGCGGCCAGGTATTCAACAGTTGCAAAACCCTGATTGAATTTACCCGATTTCACAATCTTATCAACCAGTGTTTGTGGAATTAATTCTCCTGTTTTATAGTGTTTTGCATAAATTCTGAGGACTTCAGGTTCTGATGCCCAATGTTCCATCACCTGAGAGGGGAGTTCAACAAAATCACGCGCAACATTTGTCCCTGCCAACCCTTCATAATGACACTGGGAGAGTAAGCCGTGCAATGCATGACCAAACTCATGAAACAGTGTTTCCACTTCATCGAAGCTAAGCAATGCCGGCTTATCGCCTACTGGTTTTGAGAAATTACCTGTGACAGAAACCACAGGACGGATGTTTTTCCCCTCCCGGCTGATATACTGCTCCCGGTAATTGGTCATCCAGGCACCCCCTTTTTTTGAAGCCCGCGGGAAGAAATCCATATATAGCACCCCGATTTCGGAGCCGTCACCATCTTTCACCTCGTAAACTTCACATTCGGGATGGAAGAGCGGCATATCTTTCAGGCGGGTAAATGTGAGTCCGTATAATTTATTGGCAACGGCAAAAACCCCCTCACGGACATTATTCAGTTCAAAGTAGGGGCGAATCTGCTCCTCGTCGAGATCATATTTCGCTTTTCTTACTTTTTCGGAATAATACCACCAATCCCAGCTCTGAAGTTTAAATTTTCCACCCTCTTTGTCGATCATGGTTTGCATATCCCTGGCCTCCTCTTTTGCCCTTTTTATGGCAGGGGTCCAAACCTGGTTCAGCAATTTATAGACATTGGCAGGGGTTTTGGCCATACAATCATCTAGTACAAAAGCTGACCAACTTTCAAATCCCATAATATTGCCCTTTTGCAGCCGAAGATTGACAATTTTACTGATCACTTCCTTATTATCATTTGCATTGCCATTATTGCCGCGGTTGTACATTGCCTTATAGATTTTCTCCCGTAAACTACGGTTTTGGGCATAAGTAACAAAAGGAATCCAGCTTGGTTTCTGAAGTGTAAACACCCATTTCCCGTCCATATTTCCGGCTTTTGCTTCATCAGCAGCTCCGGCAATAACGGATTCGGGCAATCCTGCCAGATCTTCTTTATGGTCAATCACCAATTTATAGGTATTGGTCTCGGCCAGCATATTGTCCCCAAATTTAAGATCGAGCAATGAAAGCTCTTCATTGACTTTCTTTAACTCCTCTTTCTTTTCGGCACTAAGATTGGCCCCTCCCCGGACAAAACGTTTATAAGTCTCTTCCAGTAAACGTGATTGTTCCTGATTAAGATTTAAGGTGCTTTTCTTGTCATAAACAGTTTTTACCCTGCTAAACAGCTGAGCATCGAGATTAATGGCATCCTCGTGCTGCGAAAGCATTGGAGCAACTTTCCTGGCAATCTCCTGCATCGAATCATTGGTCACAGCCTCTTTAAGATTTGAGAAAACCCTGTTTACCCGCTGCAACAGCGATCCGCTGTAATCCAGTGCTCCAATTGTATTGTCAAAGCCGGCAGGTTCTGCACAATCTGTAATAGCTTTGATCTCCCCATTATGTTGTTTGATTCCCTCTTCATATGCAGGCAAATAATGCTTGTTCATAATCTTGTCAAACGGGGGAACATCGAAGGGGGTGTTATAGACTTCTAAAAATGGATTTTTCACTTCAGATTTTTTCTCTTGTTTAACGCAGGATGTCAATAAACAGATGACAGCCAATGGGATTAATAATTTTTTCACGTTTTAATTGTTAGTACTACAATCAGATTATCGGGGTAAAATTACAAAAAGATCAAATATTTGTCTAATTGGTAATTATGACTTATTTCATGTATTCCCATTTTAATGCCAGCTCGACCAACGGGTTGATGCTGCAGGTCAGTTTTTTACTTTTGAGACAAAAGTATCAGGAATAATAGACTTATTTACAATGAATTGTAGTAGGAAACAATTTTTATGTATTGTTCTTCCCCCTTGGCCGTGAGTTTGTTTTTCGAAAAATAGTTTTCCACCTCCTTCTTTTTGTCTCCCAAAAGATCGAGCAAACCTTTTTTGCTGGTAAATAGTTTCGCAGGATCCTCATCAATTGAAATGTAATATTCCTTCCGGGCTTCATCAAAACGGGCTGGTTTAGGCTCAGCATAAGCCTTTTGTTCCTCTTTATCCAAAAAAACGATAACATACCTGGCCATAAGTCTGGCTTTGCCTTCCGCAAGAATTTTGAAAAATCCGGTCAGAATCTTTCCACCATAGAGATATGACGAATAACCGAAAACTGTACCTCCAAATTCAGCCTTTTTTACAATTGATTTTGGATCAACAATGTAGATTTCATTGCCCTTCTTGAATTCCAGGTCGTCAGAATAGGCGTTATACCTTAGTGGAATATTTTCGTTGATTAAACCGTCAGTGGTACTTAATTTTCCTGGAACGAAATCCTCGGTAAGATACGGAGTACCCTTAATATCCGACAGTTTAAGATTTTGATTGGTATAAAGCCCTTCAGTAAGCCGTTTAAATCTGAAATTTTCGATCGAATTAATGGGAATGTTTTGCGCCTTTACGCTAAACAAGCTGACTGTCAAAATAATAACAACAATAAATGAGTACTTCATTGTATCCGGTTTTAAGTTTTTTAAAATGCTAAAATTAAACAAAAAGGAGCACTCTTCAATAATATGATTTTAAACTATTTTTGATGAATTGCAACAGCTATCTTTGAATCCAAAATTTTTTGTTTTGAAAAACCTGCTCATATCAAGTCATCTCAAACTACATCTTATTGTATTGATATATGGTTTTACCGCCATTCTCGGAAAGCTAATCACGTTACCTGCGCCCCAGCTGGTCTGGTACAGGATGTTGATCGCAATTATCACCTTCTATCTTTTTATCCGGTGGAAAAAGACCGATTTATCCATCAGCCGAAAACAATTCTTTAAACTATTTGGCATCGGTAGTGTTGTTGCCATTCATTGGATAACCTTCTTTGGCGCCATAAAGATCGCCAATGTTTCTGTCGCTCTTGGCTGTCTGGCCACCACAACCCTGTTTACCAGTCTGCTGGAACCATTCTTCTTCCGCAAACGGATCAATGCACTTGAGGTGATGGTTGGTATATTGATTATCATCGGATTATATATGATCTTCAGATTTGAAACCAGGTATACCACCGGGGTAATTGTGGCGTTGATCTCAGCCTTTCTTGCAGGGTTATTCACGGTTCTAAACAAAATAATGGTAAATAATCACAAAGCTTCTGTGATCAGCTTTTATGAGATGATGGGTGGTCTTACCTGTATTACGATCTATCTTCTTTTTTCAGGCTCAGGAGGTCATTCTTTGTCCCTTCCTTCTCCTTCAGACTTTATTTATTTACTGGTGCTTGGAGTTGTTTGCACGGCATATGCATTTGCTGTTCAGGTAGATATTATGAAACATCTGACAGCCTACATCGTTGCATTAACCATTAATCTTGAGCCGGTTTATGGCATTCTCATGGCATGGTTTTTATTCGGTGAAAGTGAGCGGATGACCGACGGTTTTTATGTGGGAACCACAATCATCCTGATCTCTGTCCTTGGGTTTCCGCTCTACCATTATTACCAGAGACGGAAAAGCCAAACCATATTATAGCGGTGAATTGAACAAGTAACCTTATCGTACTTATTCAAACTCATTGATTACCCCCTTGTCAAGCAATTCTGGCTCAATGTTCAGATCATGTTCCAGAAATTCATCCATCTCCTCTTCGGAAGTGAATTCTGCGATTACTCCGTTATAAATAACCGTCCAGTTATCAGATGATTGTAAAATTTTCAACCCGGGGAGTTCCGGACTGAAATCCTTAACCGGATACCCCTCCTTACCACCTTCTTCAGACTCAATATCCTGTAAATAGCTCGTGTAGTAATCACGTGCAGGGAACAGCTCATCCAGGACGTCCTCTTCATCGGCACGCTCATAAAATTCGGTCACCGTAAGACGATAAATGACCATTGCACCATCGCCATTCACATAAAGAATATCGGCAAAAGGTTTGTCCGGACGGTTTTCAATCTCTTCAAAATCAAGTTCTTCCACCTTTGCAAGAAACCTGGGGTGATGGTTGTGCAGAATAAACTCGGCAGGTTGGTCATCTTTGGCCATTATATCATTGCAGATCAAATATTTTGAAGTTCTCATGCTGATTATTTTAACAGATTTAATATTACAAAATTATCGGAGAATCAAAGGCTGAAAAATTATCTAACCATAAAATTAAAGGTTTACAGACATTCCTGTATAATCCGCCACAAGATTAAGATTTTTTGGTAAATAATCCCAGTAAACTTGTCGGATTCAGATATTTTTGCAGGATGAAGCCAAATATTTATTTTTTTAATCCAACCTGTGAATTGGCTGTGGCTAACGGTTCTGCCAGCTATATGGCTCCGGTTCATCTTCGGAAATTTGAAAATGAGTTATGTACATTAGCAGGTATCCTTGCCCGGCCCAACGATATTGTTTTAGTTGATCAGCTTCCAAATCAACAGTTTACTGATCAGTTGGCCGGAGCCGGCTTCCACCAGCCAGCCTACCGGAACAGGGATGCTGTTTTATCAGATTCCAAATTTTTATCTGATACAAGGGGGTTTCTTTTTCCATGGGGATGGAGTCCTGCGGCGCATAAACTGCTGTGGCCTTTAAAAACCGGATGTTGCATCGAATTTTTAAGCTCTCCTGTCGCTGAATGGCAGGATATTCACCGGGAACTTTACAGCCGGAAATCATCGCTCGCAATTCTGAGCATTATTGTTGATAGCAATATTTCCAATAATATGATAACATACAATGATTTTCCTGAAATCTGCACCAGTCATGACCAGATTATCTCCCTTCAGCGGAAATGGGGGAAAGTGGTAGTAAAGGCCCCCTGGAGTTCATCCGGCCGGGGGTTGCAGGTGCTGCGCAACGATGAATACAACCAAACAAACCGACAGGTTATTAACGGCTATTTCAAACAGCAGAAGTTTGTCGTTGCAGAGCCATGGTACGATAAGGTGCTTGATCTCTCTTTCCAGTTTTACTCATATGGTAACGGGACCATCGAATATAAAGGTCTGACCTCATTCTCAACAGATCAGGCAGGACATTACACCGGAAATTACATTCATGAACTACCTGTTGACCTTCGGCCTGAATTAAAAGAATACCTGGAAGGGACCATACCTGAGCTGAGAAAAATTCTTCATCAACTACTCATGTCAAGTGACTACTCAAAAGCATATTATGGCTGGATTGGTGTTGATACACTCGTTTGGAAATCATCTGACGGGAAGTATAAATTTCACCCTTGTCTGGAAATTAATTGCAGGTTTACCATGGGTGCAGTTGCCCTAAGTTTAAGAGAACATCTGGCGGAGGATGCAACAGGGGAATTCCGGATTTTTCATGGTAAAGAGGGGGAATTCCAGCAATTTTGTGATGAGAAGTTGAAAAAAGAGCCATTAATATGCGATAACGGAAAAATGATGGAAGGATTCCTGCCACTGTCTCCGGCTGAAAAGGATGGTAATTTCGGAGCCTGGATCAGTATCAGTAAAAATGAAAGAATGAAGAAATGAAATTATAGTGACAGAATAGGTCATCGATGTCTTAAAATTATCCGCATGCCCCTCATTATCAAATTATCGGATTTCCAAATTGTTTAATTACTCCTCTTTATCCAGTTTTGATTTTAAGTTTTCAAACTGATTGTTGTTAAAAGGCATGTATGTATTTTGGGCCGGCTTTTCTTCAATTTCAAAAATAATTTCATCAATCCGTGGGTCATTCAGCCCAATTCCGGTAACTCCGGAAATCTGTTTTTTTACCGCGATCTCTTCAGCCCCGGTCTCCCTCATTTTGATCACCTTTCCAATCATGCCGATAGTGGCCCCGATCGGGAGCTGTTTTCCTGTTATCTCAAAGATCCGTTCGATAATTTCGTTAATCTGATCCTCCTGTCCGGTAATTATATTTTTCTGCATATTCCCAATATTTTTATTAAACATAAGACTTTAGAGGTGCGCGAATAATAATAGTGACTATTTTCCTATATTTGCGCTCTCAAAAATGACAATACAAAAGTAATGGAAATCTTAATCAGGAATAAAGTAATTGATGCAATTAAAGTGCTTTACGGTCAGGAAGTTGACGAGAAACAGGTGCAGGTTCAGACCACGCGCAAGGAGTTTACGGGGGATAAAACAGTCGTAGTTTTTCCTTTCCTGAGATTTTCAAAAAAGACAGCAGAACAAACTGCCGATGAGATTGGAAAGTATCTGGTCGATTCTATCGGGGTAATTTCAGAATTTAATATTGTAAAAGGATTTCTTAATCTGGTGATTGACAACAAATACTGGATTGAGCAACTTAACCTTGCAGCATCAGACTTAACATACGGATTCAAAACCGCTGATGATAACTCGGAGCTGGTGATGATTGAATATTCCTCTCCCAATACCAATAAGCCGCTTCATCTTGGGCATATCAGGAACAATCTTTTAGGTTATTCCATTAGCGAGATCATGAAGGCCAATGGTAATAAGGTGGTGAAAACAAATATTGTGAATGACCGGGGTATTCATATCTGCAAATCGATGCTGGCCTGGAAGAAGTTGGGTAACGGTGAAACACCTGATTCTTCGGGAAAGAAGGGGGATC
>JAHEYS010000273.1 GCA_023251475.1 Prolixibacteraceae bacterium | reverse complement strand
CCCGTCGACACGAAAATGGGACATATCTGAATTCCTTGCTCGAAAAAATTGAGGGGATAAGACCTCTTTCAAGGGGCGTTGGGGAGACTTTGCATAGTTATCATATTTATATTTTCAAATACGATAAATCAAAATTCAACAACCTTTCAAAAGTTGAATTTACGAGAATGCTTGCTGCCGAAGGTGTCCCATGTTTTATGGGGTATCCTGAGCCTTTATATAAACAGCCCCTTTTCCGGGAAAAAAACTTTATGTGTTATGCTATTCCGGATTACGTTGATTATACAAAAGTATACTGTCCTGAAACTGAAAAAGCCTGTTACGAAGAGGCCGTTTGGATCTTTCAGAATACGATGCTAGGTACAAAAGAGGATATGAACAAGTTTGCTGTAGCCATTATTAAAATTCAAGAAGCTGTAAGAGTCGCGTAGGTCTTTGAAAACCC
Source organism: Prolixibacteraceae bacterium (assembly GCA_023251475.1). Taxonomy (GTDB): domain Bacteria; phylum Bacteroidota; class Bacteroidia; order Bacteroidales; family Prolixibacteraceae; genus JAAFHB01. The sequence continues at coordinate 8,500 of JAHEYS010000273.1, read as the reverse complement.
AATTTCTGGCAAGCCTACCTTAAGGTAATAATTTTTAGTCAAATGAAGGTGATAATTTGAAATGAAAAAGATAAATTTAATTATAATTCAATACGTTACCATGAAAATAAGTTTTTTAAATTCCCATATGAAAAAACTATTTGCACTCTCAGCAGCTATTTTTCTGCTGGTTGTTTTTGCAAATTTCAAGGTGGCCGGCCAATCTTCCGGGTTCAAAGTCCGGGCACTTTGGGTAGATCCAAGTGGATTTGGAACAACCCAGGCAGTCGACCAGATGATTTCAAAGTGTCAGCGTGCGGGGATCAACACAATTTTACCCGACATCATGATTGGCGGAACCGTGTATTTTAAATCTCCTCACTTCATTGGAAAAGTATTGGCAAATGATCAGTTCGATCCGCTGGGATATATGATTAAAAAGGCCCATGCAGTCGGGATTAAGGTGCAAGCCTGGTCCTGTGTTTACTATGGCAAACCCCTGAAAGACGAATGGGTTAGCCAATCGCTCGACCGCAATGCCCAGACTCAGACCTTCCTGTCTCCGGCACATCCGGAGGTAAACCCATACCTGTTAGCTGTACTTAAAGACCTTTTGAGCTATGATATCGATGGAATCCACCTCGACTATACGCGTTATTGCAATGCTGCTTTTGACTATTCGGACGCCGCCAGGAAAGGCTGTCAGGCTGAATTAGGGTTTGATCCGCTCAACTTTCTGGATCACCCTGAATTAATAGTGCCTGCGGAAAAGGATATTTTTCCAATCCGAGTGCTGCATTCCAAAACTCAAATGTCGAAGGTTTGGGAAACAGGGGTTGTTGAACGAAACCTGAACCGGGCAGGCGTAGGTTTCGCATTTGTTTCGGAGAGTACCCAAAATATTGATGCATTGCGAGTTCCGGGATTATTGGTGATCAGTCATTATGTTGATGTATCCTCTGAAATGGCAACAGCCATTCAACGTTATGTGAATCGTGGTGGGAATATTCTTTGGATAGACCTGTCAAACAGTGTATTGGAGAAAAACCAGGAGATTCGGAAGTTCACAGGCTTAAGTGGCTCAAAGGTGCTTCCGGCAGGACGTATATCGCTGCAGAAAGCAGGCGATCATCCCGTCAGCGGATTAATTCAAAAGCTCCCATTCAATACTTCGGGTAACCTGCCGGAGGTAGCCGATGCCCGGGTTATCGCCAGGTTAAGCACGGGTGAACCTGTGATTACAATTAACCAGGTTGGTAAAAGCAAGGTAATGGTCATTGGCATTCGTGCCATGGAGAGTAATTCAGACTCAATTATTTCGCTTTTGAAGGGCATCATGAATTGGTATCGTGCAGAAGCTGGTGTGAAAGGGGAGGACTTGCTGGCTGAAAAACGCAATCATTGGATTAAATGGCGGGCAGATCAGGTGCTACCGTTGGTACGGGCAATCAACAAAGCGGTGAAGGAAAAAAACCCGGGTCTTGTGGTCACTTCATCTTCGGGAGTAGGTCCACAGCAATATTGCGGTATTTACCGCGATGGGGGCTACTGGCTCACAGAAAAAATAAACGACTTTCTGTTTCCCATGAACTATACAACCGATCCTGTTGAACTGGAGGATATCCTCCGGGAGCAGGAAAGCAGAACACCACAGGGTATGTCTGATCGGATCTATCCTGGATTGCAGATGTATAGGGTAAAGAACAAGATTGTTTCGTCTCTTGATGCTGCGATTGTGGAGAAGCAACTACTGATGGTCAGGCAAAAAGGGTACCATGGATTCTGCCTCTTTGCTTACAATAGTTTTTCTGAAGAGATTATAGAGGTAGTCCGTAAATTTAAATAATGGGAATAAAAAGGATCAAAACATCATGAACAAATTAATCCAAATCGCAATTCTGCTTTTATTTTTTTTCCAATGCAATGCATTTGCAAAAGAACGAACCAAAACCGGTAAAGGAGGGGCTGCTATAAATATGAACGGCACCCTTGGAACATACGGGAGTCCACCACGCCTTGAAAACGGAAGAGTCGATCTGTATCGTCTAATTTCTGAACTAAAAGACATTCATGCCAATACTTATCACTGGCTTATCTATGAAAATCTGAATGACTGGGATGACCTTAAAAAATTTCTTCCCCTGGCGCGCAAGGCGAAAATCAAAGTATGGGCATGCCTTGTCCCTCCTACCGAATCCAAACCCATCGCCAAATATTCCTCCGAACCCTTTTGTCTTGATTATCAGCGATGGGCTACTGAATTGGCTACTCTTAGTCTTGTTGAGCCAAATCTGATTGTTTGGAGCATTGACGATTTTGTCCATAATCTAAAGTTTTATACGCCAGAATATGTCGAAAAATTAGTGCGTACTGCCCGTGCCATAAATCCGAAACTCGCCTTTATTCCATGTTGCTACTTTACCCAATCAACACCCCTGTTTGCAAAAAATTACGGCCATTTGCTGGATGGAATTTTATTTCCGTATCGTGCGGAATCAGTGAAGGCTAATTTGCAGGACGCTACTCAGGTTGAAAATGAGATAGCAATAATGCGTGAGATTTTCGGAATTCCTCACTTCCCGGTTATTTTGGATATCTACGCTTCGCCCCACAGCCGTTTAGGTGCTTCAACACCCGAATACGTAAAAGAAGTATTGATTGCCGGACTGAAAAGTGCGGATGGCGTGTTGATATTCCGGCACCAGGATCCGGTAAAATCTCCAGCCAAATATCAGATTATCAAAGAGGGTTTTAAACACAAAAAAAGATATGCCGCACTTCATCGTGAAATAAAAGCGATAGACGCCAAACCTGTAAAATATAATGCGACTCCTGTAATGCCGGAGCGAATAGATTAGTAAATAAAATAAACCGCTTTTGTAAATGATCGTTTGTCAGGATTCACCTATATAAAGCAAATACATCTAACTTTTTCATTAATTGCTCATTATGAATAATTCCTATTCTCGTCGCCATTTCGTTAAAAAGTCTGCTGTAAATGCGCTGGGACTTGGGGTGGTGAGTAATGTTCCGTTATTTGGACAAACAATTGGGGCCCAGGAGAAAAAAGATCGAATCAATAAGGATACAACCAGTAAATTGTCATTTATCCCCTCGCGTGCAGCCAGTTGGTGGTGCACTATCGAAGATCTGCAGTGGTCACAAAAGAAAATCGTGGATAAAATTAAACGCAGGGCAGAAGGTTTTGCGAATGCCAAAATTGACACTGCAATTAATTTTGGTTTCCATATCCGGTTCGACTTTTCAAACTATTTTGGTCAGTTACACGGTTATTACGCAAACGTATGTGATGAATTACATCAATATGATATAAAATTCATGGATCACTATTCCTGTAACCATGTCGAAAGACCACGGGGAGAAGCGGAATTCAAAAAACTGCATAAAGGCCAGCGCCATCATGTATTATTGTTTCATGATCCTGTAGCAGCCGAATATGCGCAATATGAAGGGCATTTTTTTAAGGATATTTGCGAAGTTGATCTCCGCGATGGAAGTAGGGGATATGCCGCACAATACCAGATGGAAGCCTTTTGCCATAATAACCCCGGTTTTCTTGATATGCACAAAAAATACCTTCAAAGGTTGATGAAAGAAGTTCCTTTTGATGGTATCCAGGTGGATGACATGTGTGATTATGCAGGGCTAACGACCTGCGGTTGCAGCTACTGCCGGGATCGGTTTAAAAAAGGTTATGGGCATGAGATTCCCCCATTTGGTGAGAAGACCTTTTGGGGAGATACCAGCAAAAGTATGCTTCAGTGGGGCGATTACGAAAATCCTGTCTTCAGAGACTGGATGCGAATGAAGATTGATTCTGTAGCTGATCATGTAAAAATGGTTAAGCAAATAGTCGGTGACAAACCATTGACATCCTGCTGTTCCAGTACGGGTCCGATCGTTTTAAATTCCATTTCGCTAAACCTGGAAAAAATGGCTCCGCACCTTGACCTTTTTATGCTTGAAAATGTTGGTTTAAATATCAATTCTGTAAATTGGATACGAATGGATGCAGAAGCGTTACAGCAAAAAGATATTGCCCAAAAAAGAGGACACGCTCCTGCCATAGCTTGTAGTTATACCATATACGGGATAGGTGGTTATCTGGGATGGTGCCTGAGCCGGTTTTGGGGTGTCGCCAACTGGAGCAGCACGCTTAATCAACGACTTGAAGTGGATCCCGCAGATGCCATGGAAATGGAAGATATTATTGCTCCCTCCAACAATTGGGAGTTAAAAAACAGCAACCTGAATTACATGGACGGAAAGGATTTTGTCGAAGTCAGACTGGTAAGCAGCAGTTACTGCCGGGATAACGGGTGGCGTGGAACTGACAAATTGGAGCAGTGGGATAAAGTTAAAGCCTGGTCTGCCAGTCTTGTCAAAAACAATATAGGTTATCGCTTTTTACGTTCTGTAGAACTGTCGGATGCTGTTGCTCTGTGTAAGGAGAATACACCGTTGATTTTAGATAGCCTGGGATGTGTTTCTGACAGTCAGTTTAATGCGATCAAAACCTTTCTTTCCAAAGGTGAGACGGTATGGTTGGCGCTCCCTTTCGGCACCCACGATGAAAAGGGATTTAAAAGGGCAGTCGCTTTATCGGATGAACTTTTAAAACACAAGTATAAGAATCTTGTTCTTATTGACTCTGCCACAAACTCCGATCCCCTTGAAAAGTTAATTCAGGAAGGGGCGTTCCATCCTGCATTCAGACAATTATCAGGTGATAACAGATGGGCAATCAGGATTAGGCTTCATGGGGATAAACCTGTGATCCATTTTATGAATACTGCCCTTATTGCAGTCCCTCATCCCTTCTTAAAAGATATTCCCGGAGTCCCAATTTTAAAAGATATTGAATCTAAAATAGAGGACAATAACCTTACCTATGAATTCAATACCAAACGACTCAATCTGCCGCAGTTTACCATGATGAGTCCTGAGTTGGGAGAAGAAACAAGAAAGGTGGATATCCAGGACACAAAACATGGTCTTTCAACAATAAAGGTAAACCTTAAGGGTGTGAAAATTTATGCAGTTGTTCAAAATTCATCATAGTTAGATATTATGGAGAAAAATATAAAAACACTAATCGTTTTGTCTTTATGTTTTATTCTCTTTTCTGGAGAGTTGCAATCAGGTACAGGTTCATATTTTACGAATTTTTATCAGGCTGATAAAGTGATCTTTGAGAAAAGCGGAGTGGTGAATACCGGAAAGATGAATCTAAAAGTAGCATCACAGAAACGTGCTGATCAATTGCTTGAAAAAATATTAAAAACGGATCCCTGGATGGAGCAGCCGGACGGAAGCACCCTTGCCTGGAGGGAATCGGCGACATTACGAGCCTTGACAGACTTGTATGAGGCAACTTATGATCCAAAATATTTAGCGGAAGTGGCCCGACGAGGTGACCAATTACTTTCGCATCGTGATGACCGGCGAGGCGTTGTTGACGGTTCAGGTAAAAGCAGACCGGCCTGGAGTATGGCATTAAAGTACGTTGTTGCAGAGGGGCAAATGAATGATGGATCCGGGAGACCTGTAATCAGGATAAAATCAACCCCATCGTCTAACAATAATCTTACCAGGGTAAAATTGATTTCATCCCAAAAGGCTGGATCTGTTCGTTTTACAATCCAGGTCATCAATAGCTTTTATAAACGAAATGAAATGTTTTCTGATTTGAGCCTGGATCCGGAAGATGACAGATTTATGGAGAAAATAGTAAATGACCCAATGTCACCGTATTCTGCAGGGGCCGGTGACTTTACAGATAAATCAAATCTGATCCGTGTAACGATTGTAAGCTCTTTAACTCCAGTTAATCAGGAAATAACCTTAACGTCAATCCCACTGGCCTATATGGGCTATATCGGTATAATTTATGAACCCTTGCTTCGGTTCGCGGAGTTTGTTAAGGCGAATCCTAAATTGAAGAACATGATTCCTGCCGCAGATCGTTTTATACAGGCAGCAGAAGAATCATATGCGGATGCCTCCGGTCGTCTCTGGCGAAACGGTCCAGGCAAGTTTGAGGGATACTATTTAACCTGCGAGAGCGGTGAATCTTTTCCCGCGGACAACGTTGGGGCACCATTCAACTTTTTAGCAAGGCATGTTTGTGCAGAACTTGCCTTATTCCGGCTGACAGGAAAAGCGGTATACCTTGAAAGGTCTGAAAAGATGTGTCGCTTATTTAAAAACAGGCTGAAATACGACTCCAAATCAGACTTGTATACCTGGTATTATTGGTATGAGCCAATGACAACGGTGGGCTGGAATCCGGCGGATCATCTTTCGTTAAACGTAAACTATTATAAACCTTCCGCCAGCGTTGAAGATATTTCACATGGGGTCCTTGATATTGCGATGATAGTAGCGGCGAACCGGGCAGGTATTGTTTTCAGCGGGACAGATTTACAACGGTTTGCAAATACCCTACTGATAAATGTTCTGTTACCTCATCAATCAGGGGTGCGAAGGGGTGTTGATGGTGGTGCTGAACACCCGGCATATTTTAATGCCCTTCATGGCTGGCTTGAATTATCCGCGGTTAATCCGGAGGTTTACGATGCAATCAGTAAGGCCTATTTTAAAATCGGGGAGGAAAACCTGTCATTTTGCGCAAGTCTTCTTAAATGGGAGCATAAGTTAAAATTAAAACCTTATAATTTATAACTGCAAAGATGAGATCCGCTAACGAAATAAATGCGGCCATCGAGGTAATCTCCCCCGGTATTCATCGGAATTGGGGATTCTGCCACCATTGTCATCTTAAATGTCACAGGCTCAATCCGTACAATGCCTTTGACACAGAGAATATAGATTTCTTTTTTAGGGCCAATAACAAAAATTCGTGGCGACTGGTCGGCAACAGTCCTGCCGAAACTGGATTCTAAATCCTGTTGATAAATAACCATCCGTTTAACAGGGTCAAAAACAAAGAATTTTTTCAAATCAGTTATACCGTAAACGAATCCCTCCTGCCCAAGACACATATCGCTATAGCTCTGCACATCCGGCAACAGTGCTTTATGCCAATCTAAATGTTTGGAATCCAAATCCATGATGTATAACTCGGCTTCTGTTGCTTTCTTTTCTCCGCCGGTTCCCGGAGTGGTCGTTGTTCCGCCAAGAAATTTATCTCCCGGTAAAGAGATCATGCTAATTGTTGATTGGTCGACAATAATTGCACTGTCCTGTAAAAGCATCTGGCTCTTCTTCCTGCAATCCCAGAAAAGCAACCCGCCTCCGGTATAACCATATTCTGGTGTGCCGCTCATGATAATGGTGTTCCCGTCGGAACAGGCAAGAATCCGATGCGGCCTGTGCGTCAATAGACTGGATGAAGCAAGAAAAAGCGGGTTGGTCTTTGCCCCTATTTCTGTATTAACCCAGGGTTTTGAGGGCCTCCATTCCAGCAGTGCACCATAAGGATAAGCGCCAAAATAGATTCGATTTCCCCGACTCGCCACTGAATTGAACTGGCCAAAGGCCGGCAGATTTACTAATTTGTCTGTTTTGGGATTAAAATTGAAAAACCGCATGGGAAAGGTAGTACCGCCTGTAATCGTGCCATCAGGAGAAGTGGCTACACCCATTATAATAGCGCCATCGCTGGTATAGTCGAAGCTGACATCCTTTTCAGTGTTTGTTTTAGGGTCTTCCACAACAAGCTTACGTTCCATCAAATCCAGGTTTTTTATTTTCTTGCCGTCAGGAAAGTCACGATGGAAAAGTGCCTGACTCCCTGTTATGATTGACTTAGGATGAAGGAGCTCATGTTTGCCGATTTTCCGACCGTTTCCCTCATAAAATTCATACCATTCCTCACTACTGCCTGGTAGTGCCTGGCCATAAACTTTGCCATCTAAATCTCTGTAAACATTGGCGGATCCACGCTTTCTCTCATGTTCTGTCAACATGGGTTTCGCCTGACCGGTAACAGGATTGAAAGCGATAATCTGGCTTAAGGTATTACCCATCCCATAGTAAATCCATCCGGCTTTATCCGCGGCCATTGATCGCTGATACTGACGCCAGTTTTGCCGGTATACAAAACCGTAATCCCTGAATTCCCGTGTAGATGGATTAAAGGATACAACACCGCTGTTTGGATAGGTGACACCCCAGATATTACCCTGGTCGTCTTCTGTCATCGCCATGGCCATCGAGGGCAAGCATTTTTTCTGAAAAGTAAACGCCCGCTTAACCGGATCGAACTCAACGAAATAACTGTTGAAAAGTGTATAATATTTATTTGTACTTGAAAGTATAGAAGAATAGACTGCATCGCCAGCAGGGAAGGGCATCGGAAACTGTTCGCTTTTACCTGTCCCGGCATCAATCATGAGCAGCGCGTAACCACCGCGATGATCAAATAACCAGACTAATACAACATTTCTTCCGTTTCCGTCTACGGTAGCAACCGTTCCACGGTGATTACTGTTCGGTGTGGCTACTCCATGATCAAAAAATCCATTTCCCAGGTCCT
>JAHEYS010000066.1 GCA_023251475.1 Prolixibacteraceae bacterium | reverse complement strand
CCCATTATTTATTACAGTGAAGTACTGTGCCGGTGGCTCCGTGGCCAGTCTTGTAGCGCCTGAAGGGTTTGAAAAATACAACTGGAAAGATAGCGGCGGCGCGGTAATCGACACGCTCAAAACGCTCTATCTTCCCAATCCTGTTGAAGGGGCGACTTACACTTGTGTGATGACCTCTGCCACGGGATGTACCGTGACCCTAAAATCGGTTATCGCAAAATATGTGATCAAAACCGATTTTATTTCCAATATGCTGGATTGTAAATCAAATAAGGTTCAGTTTACTAACTTATCCACCACCACACACGGAATGCTGGCCTATAAATGGGATTTCGGAGATGGTCAGAGCTCTGCGGAGACGAGTCCTGCGTACACTTTTGCCTCATCGGGGATGCATGATGTTACCCTCTTCCTGAATAATCCTCCCTCTGCCTGTGTGGATACGCTTGTCAAAAAAATTGAATCTTTTTCACCGCCGCTGGTGGGGATCCGCGGCGATTCGACTTATTGCCCCGGCCAAAACATCTATTTAAAAGCTTATGGTGCTTATGATTACACGTGGAATAACGGATCAAAAAAAGACTCGGTCAGCGTAGGCGCACCGGGGGGTAAATTCTGGCTGCTGGGTCGATCAAGTACCGGCTGTACCTCCGACACTATTTACAAAAAGGTGAGTATGGAGCCTGACTGGCAATTTCTGAATTACAGTGACACCACCATGTGCGAAGGAGAACGTTCACTGCTGAGGGTCTCCGGTGCAAACTGGTATCTCTGGAGTACAGGGGCAAAAACTGATTCGATATCCGTTGGCAGTCCGGGAATCTACAAAGTGACAGGTGCAAATGCCCGGGGATGTGAAAAGTTCAAAACTTTCAATGTCGTGGAATATCCGCTACCCGACGTTGACTTCACACGCTCTGCTCCGGTAATTGATAAACGGCATAATCAACTCACCTGTACCATCGCGCCTCAATCCGAGGTCAGCTATCTCTGGGATATGGGTGACGGATCTGCTGAGACTGGCTCAACGGTTCTGCATACCTATACGATTTCAAATGCCATTTTGGAATATACAATCACATTAACTGCAACCAGCAAATATGGGTGCGAAAAGTTCGCTTCCCAAACAATTGAAGTGACCCCTTTTATCCCTAATGTCTTTTCGCCCAACGGTGATGGAATAAATGATGTTTTTATGCCCCAGTTGGATTTGGAGGTCATCGACAGGTATGGCACCATCCTGTACAAAGGGACGGAAGGATGGGACGGCAACTACAAAGGGCGGCATGCCGATCCTGATACCTACTTTTATCTGCTTCACTATACCGATAAAAATCAGAAGGAGCAGATCCGTAAAGGGTATATTACACTGGTGAGATGAACCTGTTATGATGAAGCAAAGACCTGTAATACTGTTTTTAATTGTAAGTTTAATATCAGGACTAAAAGTTGCTGCCCAGGCCGATATCAGTATGGCGACCCACTGGTATAACCGGGGTAATTACAATCCGGCATCTGTTGCCCGGACAGAATACCTGTACCTGTTTTCCAATATCCGTCAGCAATGGGTTGGGATTGAAGGGGCCCCAAAAGTTTTTAATGTACAGGCATCGGAATATATTCACAGCATGCATTCGGCATTTGGGTTATCACTCGTTGGAGAACAGGTGGGGGTGACGCAGGCCTATAATCCCATGCTGACCTATGCTTACCGAATCTCGAACGACCGCGACTGGTCTTTTGCCTTGGGCCTTTCAGCAGGTGTATTTACCCGGTTTATCAATGGATCGATGTACGAGGCGGAGACCACCATCGATCCGGCGGTCTCCTACGATATGGAGCGGGTAACCAGGCCTGATGCCAATCTAGGTTTTGAATATCAATCCGACCACTTTATCTGTTCGATCTCTTCCACACACCTGCTTTCCATCAATAAAACGGACAGATCGTTTCTGAACACCAACCACAGGTACGGCGCAGTCATCTATAAAAACACCAATCCTGAGATATTTAACTATCATATTGGGATACAGATGGTCAACCGGTATAACCTTACGGTCATTGAGGGAAATGCAGGTATCCGGATCAAGCGTCAGACCTTACTACAAAGCGGCCCGGCAGAGATTTTCGACATCGGATTTACCTATCGTTCCTCACGGCAGATGACCGTTCTTTTTGGTCTGAATGTCTCGCGGAATTTAAGGGTCGGGTATGCCTGGGATCACAGTTTTATCACCGGATATTACGCCAACGGAACCCATGAAGTGATGATGGAGTTACGTATCCCTTCCAAAGCCGCCTCCACACACTGCCAATGTGAGAACCTGCAATACTGGTATCATTAGATTCTGAACATCTTCAGAATTGTCATCGGCGAATCCTTTAAAAATCTGGTGCCCCGGCTATCGTTTCATGAGTCTTCGTTTCATCTCCTGTGTCACCTTCTGACGCATTTCAGCCTCCGTCTGGTAAAGTCTGATGATCTGTTGTGGTGAAAGTACGGTTCTGAATTCCTTATAATACTTTTCACGCAATGCAATTAAACTTTTAGCAACCTCCAGCTGATTGATAATTAACCGGTCAGCCTGTTCTGCCGTAAGACTGTCCGCATTAACCCTGGTCAGTCTGGCCATTTCCCGAAAGTCAATTCCGGAAAGCTCCCGCTCATATCTGAGATAAACGGGGCGGAACTGTTCGAAGGCAGCCTGATTGAGTTTAAGATTATTCCTTATTTCATGCAATTTCGCCTGGACAATCCGCTCCCGTAGCAGCGGAAACCGCTCCCTGTTCTGTGATTTTGCGTTCAAACCTGAAGACATAGCCAAAATAACAAGGAGTATTAAAAAGATGTTCTTCATTTTTTGGATATTAGTTTTGTGATTCTTCAATAAACGGATCGGTTTTGTATACTGCAGCCATCTGCAACAATTCGTCGTCGGTCAATTCGGGCAGTACATCCGATAATACTTCCGGTGTAATTTCCCTGACAATTGCTTTTTTGGATGCAACTTTTTTTGGTTCGGCAGTTGTGATAAGTTTGCCGGTTACCTCCTTCTGCTGAATGGTTTCCGGCGCCTCAAAGTGCTCCTGCTTTACCAACTGCCTGACTTCATGCTTTTCAGAATTTGTCATAAAATAACCAAGTAAAGCCATCGCCGACAAGGAAGCCGCGACCGCAAACCCCCGCAGTGCCATCTGTATTTTTCTGTGGCTCTTTTCCCTTCTTTTTGCATTCCTGAGTGTCAGTTCAGAAACCTGTTCAAAAAAACCATCGGGTACGCTGTAATGCGTGTCTTTTCCTATGTTCCGAAAATCTATGTCCATTTGACTTAATATTATACTATATTATTTTATTTTAGATCTGTTACTTATGCGTGATCGATCAAATATTGCCTGATCTTTTCACTCGCATAGTGATAATTGGTTTTTAATGCATTTACCGAAGTATTCAGGATTTGCCCCATATCTTCGTAGCTTAGTTCATCGTAATAGCGCATATTAAAAACTATTCGCTGCTTTTCGGGAAGTTGCCGGATTGCCTGCTGAAACTTAAGGATTATCCTGTCTCCGTGTTCTGCATCATTTCCCGAAAGGTCGCCGGCCATCTCCTGGGGAACATTTACCCCCTTTTTAAGCCAATTCCTGTTTTTCCTGAAATATTTGGTACATTCATTGGTGGCTATTCGGTAAAGCCAGGTGAAAATCCGGCTCTCCCCCTTAAAGGTGTGCGCAAAACGGTAAACATTGATAAAGGTCTCCTGCAGAATATCCTCTGCATCCTCATGCGATTCAACCAGACGCCTGATATGCCAGTAAACAGGCACTTTATAGGTATCCATTAACTTAAGAAACCCTTTATCTCTCAAGACAGGATCCTTCATCATCGATAAAATATATGCGTCAGCCTCTTCGATCATCAAATGATTTCTTCTTTTTTCCGTTTGTGTTTTTGATGCATAAAACTACGGAAAGTTAAATTCAATAAGTTATGTAATGAGAATAATAAGATGTCGCATTTAAATGATTAATCCTTAAGTCAATTAAAATTCATTTCGCCACCAAAGCACTAAAAGACACTAAAGCCCTTCTATACCAACTCTTTTTTGTGAGCTGGCTGACAGATTAAATAGGGTCTGCTTTAATTTCTCGCGGACCCCTGTTATCTTTTTGTTCATAGATAGGTCAGCCAGCAGAAGTTTTTTATGATTTGGAGGCAATTTTTTATTTTATATTATGAAAATGCGGCATTATTTAGTTCTTACAATCTATGATACCCCAATTTTTATTAATTTTATAGGGCGCACGAAAAAAAAATCTTTACGGATTTAACTTTTTGATAAAAGAGGCTTCCTAAGGGTATCTGTTTTTAATTTATTTAAAATTTTAGCTTATGAAACGATTAGTAAAAATTTTAGTGGTAGGTTTTGTATTTATCACCTATGCTTCATGTCAGAAAAATGAGGTCGTCACACCTCTTGATGAGATCATATTAAGCCAGCAGGAAACCCAGGGAGAAGAGATCCTTGCAGATGTTGATCTTCTGGTCGATGAGGCAGTGGATTTAAATCTGTCCCAGCTCAAATCGGCAACTGTCACAGGGGGGGGATATCTGTCAGAATGTGCTACTGTTACGGTCAATAAAACAGCTACTCCCAAAGTAATTACAATCGATTTTGGAGCTTCATGCACCGGTAAGGATGGGAAAATCCGTTCAGGGAAAATTATTGTTACCTCTGCCTCCTTTAATACTTTCCCGTCTGTCAGGAATAAAACATTTGATAATTACACTGTTGACGGCAAGAAAATTCAGGGGACCATCGAAAAGACCATCGCCATTGATCAGGTAAATAACATACGTACGGCTGAAGTTAAGGAAAATATAACCATCAACTTCCCGGGCACGGAAGGGACAGCTACGCGGGTATCTACCCTAACCCGCCAATATCAGCGTGGCGCAGGCACAACCGCTGCCGATAATAAGATTGTAAGCTGGGGAACTGTAGCGTTTACACGTGTTAACGGGGTTGTGGTTACCAAAACGATCACAGCGGCAACCCCACTGGTCTTCAATGTGGCCTGCCATCATATCGTGAGCGGTATCGTTTCCATTACCACCAGTAACAAAAAATCATGGTCGGTCAACTATGGAAATGGCGATTGCGACAACCTGGCAACCGTTACCATTGGCGACAAAACAAAAGAGATTAAAATACGATAAAGTACCAACCTCCCACAAAAAAAAAATCCTTCTGTCATCCGGAAGGATTTTTTTTTTACGGGCATTTTTAGAGGAGCGATTTAGTGGCAGCGTGTGTGGTTGCCGTTATTATTTTCTCCGGCGGAGAACAATTGTGAATTAAATTTTTTATAACATGATCCCTTTGGTGGTTAAACCTCAGCAGATTTCATTATTTTTGCACGGGTTGATATTAAAAATAAATCACTCAGGAGAGATGCCAGAGCGGTCGAATGGGACGGTCTCGAAAACCGTTGTACTGGTAACGGTACCGTGGGTTCGAATCCCACTCTCTCCGCATACCCAATTACCTTTTACCATAAAACGGGTTAGCGGTACGTTTTAGGAATTCCCCAATACGATCCTCCGAAATGGTGGCGCTCTGGTTATCGTTCAGATGGATGATGCGGTCGAACTTTGCAAACTTTTGCAGGTGACGCAGATTGATAATCTGAGAACGGTGACATTTGAAGAAAAAGTCGTCAGGCAGTTGCGCCTCAATCGCCGAGAGTGACGAAACAGAACGGATGGCGCCGGGCTGATCTTTACAATAGATCAGCGTATGTTTGCAATCGGCCTCACAGCGGATAATCTGAAAAAAATCAATATAGGTGAACCCTTCGATGGTTTTTACCTGCATCAATCCCAAAGATGAATGATTAAATTCTCCCATAATTAAGGACTGCCTGACAATCTGTTATACCTTCTCCAATAAGTTATTGCCAAATTAATGGTATCCGTTATAATATTGCTTTACCTATATTTTCGGTTGTACGGCAGCGGCGCTCTCCTTCGACAATCCCATTGTCAGCGACGTCAAACCGGCCAGACCACCCAGCTGCATGGTTTCCAGTGCGGTGCTGGGGACAATGACAATCGTGGAATTAGATTTCAACCCTTCATAAAGCATGTTCATCGCCCTGAGATGAAGCGCTGTCGGATTGTTTGCATAGGACCTGGCTGCCTCTTCGAACTTCTGCGCCACCTGACGTTCCGAATCACCCAGGATTACCCTTGCCTGGCGCTCCCTTTCGGCCTGGGCCTGCATCGACATCGCATCCTCCAGTGCCGGGGGGATCAGAACATCCTTCACCTCTACCGAAATGACATTGATTCCCCACGGTTCTGTCCGCTCATCAATAATCTTCTGAAGCTGGTTACTGATCTTCTCCCTCCCTTCCAACATATCTGAAAGCATGGTTTTGCCGATTACATCACGAAGAGCGGTCTGGGATGCCCAATTGATCGCACTTTTATAATCTGCAACATCGAGCGCTGCCTTCCGGGGATCGAGAACTTTCCAGAACAGCACCGCATCCACATCGACAGGAACGGTATCTTTGGTAAGTGTTTTCTCAGCCGTAAAAGACGATGTAATTACCCGGGTATCAATCCAGTAGGGAATTGTATCAATTACCGGGATAATGAAAAAAAGTCCGGGCCCCCTGAGTGAATGAAAACCGCCCAGCCGCAGTACCACTGCCCTCTCCCATTGATCGGCGATCTTAATTGAACAAGAAACAATCAGGGCTATCAGGAAGAAAATCACATCAATCGTCGTCCCTTCAGTTTTCGCCTGCGCACCGTAAAGGAGATAGGTAATCCCCACACCGACACCAAGGATGACAAAAAAGATCAACAGGGCAAAATAGTTTGTTGTTTTCATAATACGTCCCTCCATTTATTAACGGTATCCTTCAGGATCGTTTTCCGGCGCCGAAATACTGAATCGGCGGGGAACCGATTTCTACATTAAAGATACAAAAATTTCAGTAACTATTTTTTTTATAAATATCCTCACCCGATGTGGTGATCATCTGATCGTCACCCATCACTGAAGATAGGGTAAAATGGAAAATACTCCCCTTTCCCACTTCACTCTCCGCCCAAATTTCAGTCCCGTGTTTTTCAATAAAATCCTTGCAGATAATTAAACCAAACCCAGTACCGCTTTCTCCTTCAATGCCTTTCCGGCTGTTTCCCAAGTCGGGGGTGAAAAGTCCTTTGACAATTTTACTGCTCATCCCTATTCCGGTATCTTTTACCGATATTTCAACAATATGATTACCCGCGGTAGCCGTAACGGTAATGTTTCCTCCTCTGGGGGTAAATTTTGCCGCATTGGAAACAAGGTTCCGAACGATGGATTGAACCATGTTATAATCAGCAAAAACTACCATATCTTCAGGAATCTCGCAAGTGATTCCAATACTTTTTCCCACGATGTAATCACTGATGGTTGCAAGACTTGAACTGACAACATCAGACAACGTAAGTATTGCAGGGTTAAATGGGATTAATCCCCGTTTCATCCTTGACCATTCCAACAGGTTTTCCAGCAGTCCAAACAGGTTTTTGGCCGAATTTCTCATCAAAACGGCCATCTCCCGCACCTCTTCAACAGTTAACCCGGACAAGTCTTCTGCCAGAATCTGAGTCAAACCCATAAATGCAAAAACCGGGGTACGCAGGTCATGGGCAATAATGGAGTAGAGCTTATCTTTTTCAGCGCTAAGGCGGAGTAATTCATGTTTGCTCTGTGCAAGAGATTCAAGCACTTCAATCCGCTCGTTATCAAGCTCTATTGTCCCTGTAATGTCACAGGCGCTTCCGGCAACCCCTGCCAGGTTTCCCTGATCATCGAAAATTGGGGATTTATGTACATCCAGATAATGGCACTTCCCGTTCACATTTCCCGACTCCTCAAAATGAACCGGCTTACCGGAACGGATCACCTGCTGGTCAGAATCGCTTGAAGACTCCATAATCGTAAACAGATCGAGCTGATCGGGATGTTTTAAATGTTCGCGTTCCATAAAAAAGGTATCCGATTTCCCGATCGGCTCATCGGTATTCTTAGCCAGTAAAAGTTGCTCACACATACTCTTATTGGCAAAAATATACTTTCCTTCAAGATCTTTTGCCCACAGCATTACCGGCATATTGTCTGCAATCAGCCGGATATTGGAAAACTTGCGACGGTATTTTTCGGCCCGCTCCTCAGCCACCTTTTGCCGTTCACTGTAACCGGAAATATCCATGATTAAAAATAACCGGCAGCCGGGAGGTTCAGCAAGGGGAAGCTTCGTTACTTGAAGTATTTTAATCTGATGATTTTGCGTGATCGCGACACCATCCGCCGACTCATCGCTGATGATCGCCCGAAGCAACTGATTTTCGGACGCGCCTGCCGACTCAATCGCAAATCCAATTACATTTTTACCGGGAATACCCAAAAAGGCGAGGGCTGCACAATTGATATCAACAATAATGCCCTGAGGATCCAAAACCAATATCCCATCGGGTAAACTCTCAACGATTGAATGGCGCATTTTTATGGGAGATAATATTTATTATAAAGATTAGCCAAAATTGAGAAACTTCTAAAACGGTAATGGTCAACAGTAAATATATAATGGGGAAATGCTATTATTCAAAAGTTTCTGGTTCAAATTTCAGCAAAAACAATCAATAAAGTCTGATTTTTAGCTTCAAATTTCCATTGACTTGGCAGATGTGAGAATTTACCTAACAGATGTGCCTGATACGGCAATAGGTGTAAAATATTACCCAGGAAAAGGGGAACATCAGCCGGCTTAACCTTTTACCCGAACGGAGAAGATAAAGCTTAGCCCCCCTGCTTCAGGAGGCTATTTTTCTGCAATATCAGCCGGGGTAATTGTGCCATTAACGAAATACCTTTGGCAATCGGCTAAAATATCTGTTCTGCCACAAAACCTTTACCGAAAGTGAGTAAATTTGCCGGTCTATTAAATTAACCATGATTCTGACTGCTGAGCAATATGCTGATGTGATTCTCCCCTTGCCTGTCGCAGGATATTTCACCTACAATGTCCCCGACGAGTTGAGAGACCAGGTAATTCCAGGGGCAAGGGTGATTGTCCAGTTCGGGGTCAGAAAATTCTATTCTGCACTGGTTCATGAAATTCACGACCGGAAACCTGAGGGTTATCACACAAAACCAATTGAATTTCTGATTGATACCGATCCGATTGTTCCGGTTGCCAGTTTTCCTTTCTGGGAGTGGATTGCCGGGTACTACCATTGTACGCTGGGTGAAGTTCTGAAAGCTGCCCTCCCTTCGGGACTTAAACTGGAGAGTGAGACAAGGATCAATTACAACAGGGAATATACCGAACAACCCGATAACAGACTCACACCACGGGAGCAGTTGCTGTTTGATGTTATCCGTGAAAAGCACAGTCTCTCAATCTCGGAGCTGAACAATTCTGTTTTAAAGAAAAACACCATTGCTGTCTTAAAAGAGCTCCTGGGAAAAGGGGCGGTTACCGTGGAGGAGGAGATGAGGGAGAGCTACCGGCAAAAGACGATAGCTGTTATAGAATTACCCGAAAGGCTAAGAAACGTGCGATCATTGGATCTTGCGATCGATTCGCTGAAGAAGGTACCATTACAGCAGAAGTTGTTGATCGGGTTTCTTGAACTTTTTGAAAATCTGGATCCCCTGACTGATTTTGGGGTAACAAAAAAGGAACTTCTTCAATCAACAGGAATCAGTTCTGCCGTTTTTAACGGTCTTGTTCAAAAGAAAATATTTACGGTTACAGAAAAGAAAACCGGCCGGCTCGTCCCGTTCGCCGGAACGATAAAAGAGGTTTCAGAACTAAGTCCGGCCCAGACCGGCGCCTTAATCCAAATAAAGCAATCATTTGAATTGAAACCTGTCACGCTGTTACATGGGGTGACGTCAAGCGGAAAGACGGAGATCTACATCAGATTAATCAAAGATTGCATCGACTCGGGAAAACAGGTGTTATATCTGCTTCCGGAAATTGGACTCACCACCCAGATCATCACCCGTTTAACCCGTGTTTTTGGAGACAGGGCGGGAGTGTATCACTCCAAATTCAACGATTCGGAGCGGGTGGAGATCTGGAATAAAGTACTGAATTTCGGCAACTTGCGAAGCGATCAAACCCGGGAGTCAGATTACCAGCTTATTGTTGGCACCAGATCGGCATTGTTTCTGCCGTTTAAAAATCTGGGGCTCATTGTGGTTGACGAGGAGCATGAGAACAGTTTTAAGCAATACGATCCTGCTCCCCGGTACCATGCAAGGGATGCCTCGGTCATTCTGGGCCATTTTCATCAGGCGCCGGTTTTGCTTGGAACCGCCACCCCTGCAGTGGAAACCTATTACAATGCAAAGTCGGGCAAATATGGATTGGTAACCTTGTACGAACGGCATCAGAATATAGAGATGCCTGAGATTCTGACAGCCGATTTTAAAGATGCATACAAGCGGCGGCAAATGATTTCGCACCTTACACCGTTGTTGTTCTCAGAAATTACAGGGGCCCTTGAACGCAAGGAGCAGATCATTCTTTTTCAGAACAGAAGGGGCTTTTCCCCGTTTATCGAATGCAAACTATGTGGATGGGTTCCCAAATGTCCCTATTGTGATGTTAGCTTAACTTATCACAAACACAACAATTCGCTGGTGTGCCATTATTGTGGTCATGCGATCAGTCATCCCGGAACCTGCAGCAGTTGTAAAAGCAAAGAACTGACCAACAAGGGGTTCGGAACAGAGAAGGTTGAGGAGGACCTGCAACTTATTTTCCCGGATGCCAAAATTAACCGGATGGATCTGGACACGACCAGGTCGAAAAGGGGATTTGAGCAGATAATTCAAAGTTTTGAACGCAGGGAGATTGATATTCTGATTGGGACACAAATGGTTACAAAGGGACTCGATTTTGAAAATGTGAGTATTGTGGGGATTCTCAACGCAGACAATTTACTGAATCAACCCGATTTCAGGGCTTATGAACGGAGTTACCAGCTGATGGCCCAGGTCGGAGGGCGTTCAGGCCGAAAAAACAAACGGGGTAAGGTCATCATTCAAACTTCTGAACCAACGCATCACATCATTCTCAATGTCGCCAGTAATGACTATGAGGCGATGTACAGCGGACAGATCGCGGAAAGAAAACACTTTAAATACCCTCCGTTTTACAGGATGATCGGAATTACGCTGAAGCACCGCGAACAACATGAACTTGACCGGATTGCACAGGAGTTATCCCTTAACTTACGTGAAAGATTTGGCGGAAGAATTCTTGGTCCTGAATATCCGCTGATCAGCCGGATCAAAACATTTTACATTAAACAACTGTGGATTAAGATTGAACGGGAGATATCAGTGGTAAATGCCAAAAGGCAAATGCAGGAAATCATCGATCGGGTGAAGATGCGGGACGGGAATAAAACGGTACAGATCGCGGTCGATGTGGATCCGATATAAACGCCGGACCGGAAAAAATATCAACAATGCAAAAGTAATAAAAGTGAATATTTTATTGTATTTCAAATATTTATAAAAATTATTTATTAAAAATTGTTGATAATTTCACTTTATTAACAACGTAATTGGCCCATTTCGCCCACAGTGGCGACAAATTCAGCTTAAAATGTTAATTTTGAGCCTGTCATTTTAAATTGAAAATAATGGGAAAGGTTATTGCGATAGCGAATCAAAAAGGTGGTGTAGGCAAAACAACCACAGCGATTAATCTTGCTGCAAGTCTGGCTGTTTTGGAACATCGGGTTTTACTGATTGATGCCGATCCGCAGGCCAATGCGACATCAGGAGTGGGTTTTGATGTGCGGAATGTCAAGACCAGCATCTATGAATGTGTGGTTGATGATGTAGATCCTAAAAGTATCATTTTAAAGACCAAGACGCCTAACTTTGATCTGCTCCCCTCCCATATTGATCTGGTGGGGGCCGAGATAGAGATGCTGAATCTCCCCAACAGGGAGCGGGTACTGAAACAGGTTATTGATAAAGTTTCAAATGATTATGACTTTATCCTGATCGATTGTTCACCCTCTCTGGGACTCATCACGGTAAATGCGTTAACCGCTGCAAATTCGGTGATTATTCCGGTTCAATGCGAATATTTTGCCCTTGAAGGGTTAGGAAAGCTGCTCAACACCATTAAAATCATACAAAGCAGGCTCAACCCCGATCTTCAGATCGAAGGTTTCCTCCTCACAATGTTTGATGCAAGACTCAATTTATCAAACCAGGTTTACGAGGAGGTGAAAAAGCATTTTCAGGAGATGGTATTTGAGACGGTCATTTCTCGCAATATAAGGCTCTCAGAGGCACCCAGTTATGGGATTCCGGCTATCGAATATGATGTCAGTTCCAAAGGGGCGCAATCTTATCTTACTTTTGCGCGCGAGTTGCTGCAAAACAACAATATGACAAAAGTTGATCACAAAGAGATTGTTGAACAATAATTTGAATAAAATATTTCTGAATCATGAATAAACGCAACGCGCTTGGCAGGGGTCTGGGGGCATTAATTGAAGGGAATGAGGTCCAAACCGGTGTGCCGGTCTCCAATGAAATATCCATTTCGGAAATCGAGGCGAATCCGTTTCAGCCTCGCATCCATTTTGATGAAGAGGCACTCACCGATCTGGCAACCTCCATTAAAGAACTTGGTATTATTCAGCCAATTACACTTCGCAAGCTGGGCGACAAAAAATATCAGATTATCGCCGGGGAACGTCGGTTCAGGGCCGCCAAAATTGCCGGTCTGACCGCCATCCCCTCCTTTGTCAGGGAAGCCGGTGATGAAACGATGCTTGAAATGGCCCTTGTGGAGAATATTCAGCGCGAAGATCTTGATGCCATTGAGATTGCACTAAGCTATCAGCGGTTAATCGATGAGTGCAAACTTACCCAGGAGACCCTTAGTGAAAAAGTGGGAAAAAAACGTTCCACCATCTCCAATTACCTGAGGTTGCTGCGCCTTCCCGCAGTGATCCAGAAAGCGATCAGGGAACAGGAAATTACCATGGGACATGCACGGGCCCTTGTAAACATTCCGGAACCCGAAACACAGATTATGGTTTACCGCCAGGTCGTTAAATACGATTTTTCGGTGCGCAAAACCGAAGAAATTGTCCGGAAGATTAGCTCTGACGATGGGGAAGGTACCCCGCCGGTAAAAAAACCGACCCCCTTCCCAGACGAATACCGCGATCTTAAAAATCACCTTACCAAATATTTCAACACAGGTATCGTCTTTAAGATTAATGAACTTGGGAAAGGGAAAATTGAGATTCCTTTCGATGATCCAAAAGATCTTGAGCGGATTATTGGAATATTCGACAAATTAAATTCGTGAGAATCAGCTAAATTTGGTATTTTGAAAACCATTATTGCACGGCTTTCGATTTTTTTTATTATCATTACATCAAATCTGGCAGTAAAGGCTCAGCAGATAAACATTTCGAACGATAGTTTGAAGGTGACCCCACCCGTTGAAAAGGTGGAACGTTCACCGAAAAAAGCGTCAATCTATGCTGCTCTTTTCCCGGGTTTAGGCCAGATTTACAACAGGAAATACTGGAAACTTCCTATTGTTTATGGCGGATATGCAGGCTTGATTTATGTTTTAGGATGGAATAATAATAATTATAAGGATTTTTTTCAGGGTTACCGGATTGTCGCAAGTCAGAGCAGTGCTGCAGGTTTGAAACCTGAAGACCGTCTTTTTCTGGATAATCTGATCAAAAACCCCTCAATAAGTCTTGACAACCCGTCAACCTATACCTATATCTCTGCTCAGTTAAAGAGTGGAAAAGATTTCTATAGAAGAAACAGGGACCTGACAATCATTGCGATTGCAGCGCTTCATGTTTTGAGCATTATCGATGCAAGTGTTGATGCCAATCTTTTTGATTTTGACATCAGTGACGACATCAGCATGAGAATTGAACCTGCACCGGTTTATTTGGGCAACCAAAAACAGGTATTGGGTGTTAATTTATCAGTAAACTTTTAAACAGAAGAAACATGAAGATTCTCAATTCCGTAATCCTGGGTATACTAACATTGACAATTACCATTAATGCAAATGCCCAAGTCAATGATAACCAATTAAAATCTTCAATTGCTCCTGCGGAGGTTAAAACTGCTGATTCCATAAAATGCAATCCGGCAGATTCATTATCCAATGACAATCTTGACGCACTCCTGACAGACAAACTCGATTCAATGTCCAATACCTGGCTGGTGCAAAATGCATTCCCTGTTGACAGCATTGAGCAGGCCCTCGCAGCCGATACTTTACAACGGGAGTTACCCGACTCGGTCTATATCAGCCGTCTTCAGAATCTGGATTCTTTTATCCCCCTTCCCTACAACGAATCTGTTAAAAAATTCATCAACTTTTATTTCAACAGACGCAGGGGGATGGTTTCCATCATGATGGGGCTTACCAATTACTATTTTCCCCTTTTTGAAGAGGCATTAGCCAGGTATAATCTCCCTATGGAATTAAAATACCTCCCTATCATCGAATCTGCACTAAATCCCAAAATCGTATCGCGGGCCGGGGCTTCAGGACTATGGCAATTTATGCATGGGACGGCTAAAATGTATGGGCTGGAGATCAACTCCTACATTGATGAACGAAATGACCCCATCAAATCGACAGATGCCGCTGCACGTTACCTTCGCGACCTGTATGCAATCTACGGTGATTGGCATGTGGTTATTGCCGCTTACAACTGCGGACCCGGAAATATCAACAAGGCTGTACGCCGATCAGGCGGAAAACAGAATTACTGGGAAATCTATGCCAATCTCCCCAGGGAGACCAGGGGTTATATCCCCATTTTTATAGCTGCAAATTATGTGATGAATTATGCAAAGGAGCATCACCTGTTTCCTGTTGAGCCTACCATCAAAATGGTGACAGATACAATTGTTCTGACTTCCTACCTCAATTTCCAGCAAATTGCCGCCGTGATCAACCTTCCCGTTGAAGAGATCAGACAGCTGAATCCACAATATAAACGGGATATTATTCCTGCCAAACAGGACAAACACCTTGCCCTTAAATTGCCAATTGATAAAATCACCCCTTTTATTGATAATCAGACGCAGATTTTAGCTTATGACCGGGAGAAATATTTCCCGAATAATCAAATCGCACTCATCAGGGACGATCGTGGAAGCTCCAGGTATTCGAATACCAGCGGAAAGAAAAAAATTATTTATACCGTTAAATCAGGAGATAATCCGGGCGCTATAGCCAACATGTTCAAAATAAGTGTAAATAGCTTAATTGAATGGAATAATATCAGGCACAACAAGATCAAAATCGGACAACAACTGGCTATTTATGTGAACGGTAAATCATCCAAATCGAAGATTGATTCCCCGCTGGCAGAAGCTGAAACCACGAAGATACCCACTGCAACTTCAATTTCCGCGAAGCCGGTTGAATCGATCACCGGGATAAATACCATTAAGGATGAATACACCTATTATACTGTCCGTCAGGGAGACAGCCTCCATACCATTGCCCAGCAGTTTGCCGGTGTATCGGATACCGAAATAAAACTGCTCAATAACATTAAAAATGTAAAAGGTCTGATTGTGGGGCAAAAGCTTAAAATACCTGTAAAAGCTTAATGTAGAAACACCCGCACTCATCTTGTTCCGAATTTCTGTACGAACCGGCCGTTACCTCAAAGGGCCAGGGGGGTTTGTGTCGCCTAATCCCAGGGCGAGATTCCCTGAAAAGACAACATTGGCTTTCACCGATTCGGGACTAAGATATATGTCAGAGACGGTTAACCGGGCCAGTTTTCCATTCAGTTCAAATCCATAACCCAAAGGATAATGATTGAAAAGCCTGGTTGTTTGTTGTTCAATTTCCGAAATATTCGAACTGAAAGGGATAGCAACCGACCGGGTGATCATCCGTTCAATTTTACCATTAAAAAGCCATTTTGCGGACTTCATCACCAGATTACGGGTTTTGAAATCGAATTTCAGATCTTTAATGCGGAAAGTGGTATCCTCGGCGTGAAAATATGGAACACCTGTCAGATAAAGGAGTCCTTTAATGCTTCCTGATACCCTTGTTTCCACCGCCATCTTTTCGTTCGTTCCGTATACGCGGAATGTTTCGAACCTGATTCGCCGGCTTCCAAATACAAAGGTGGAATCTCCCAGCTGCTCCTTTATCTTCCTGTTGATCGTTGAATAGGGAATATCGGTGAGAAGGTTAATCTTAAAAGTGTCGCTGGGTTGTTTTAATTGCTGAACACCCGGTAAGGCGGATACTTTTCCTGAAGGGGGGACATTATCCAGTAAACAAACCACATCGGAAGTGATAGCCGCACCAAGCCTGATATGCCCTTCCGACCCCTGCACCGGAACAATCGCCACAGAATAGGGGGTCACCGACAACCACGCATCATAACCCCCCGGAATTTTAAAAGGGTCGAACAACATATTCCATCCCTTCTCTGCATAGGTTCTGAAATCAAAATTAGCCGCCACCAGTTCATCGATTTGTTGGGAGAATGTCTGAAGAAAAGCAGGTAAAAGGAGGTTTGCAACAATGGTGACAGGTATATCCACCTTTCCAATCCTGACTGCCGGCTTTTTAGTCCATACAAAACCATCTGCAACCGTGTTGGTTTTAATGCTCCAGTCATGATTGACCGTCAATTTTGATTTATAGCGAAGCCTGATTTGTCCGGTATATTCCCATGAATCAACCAACGGAATAGCATATCCGAATAGCTTCAACCCTTTCTGAAAAGAGACACGGGCAGGCAACTCCCATTTCAACTCATCATTTTCAAAACTTAATTTAACGGCGCCACCTTTCAGCGCCTTCACCTTCAGGTTGTCATTATTATTGTCCGTGAAAC
Organism: Prolixibacteraceae bacterium; assembly: GCA_023251475.1. Classification (GTDB taxonomy): domain Bacteria; phylum Bacteroidota; class Bacteroidia; order Bacteroidales; family Prolixibacteraceae; genus JAAFHB01. The sequence goes on along the minus strand of JAHEYS010000066.1, from coordinate 16,340 downwards.
TGGTATCCTGGTACAATACACTGTCAAGATGCTCATTTATAAGCCGCTCCAACTTTACTACTTCAAGATCGGCATATAAATTAATCATGGAGGTCTGAGGTTTCTGATGGATGGACTTATAGCTTTCAACCGGCATGGCCGGTCTGATAACATTGCATCTCATCAGCAGGATAACAGATCCAAAAACGAAAAGGGAAATTACCGCAACTTTAGGAACTGACATAACACGCTTTGTGATAAACCAATCCTTACAGATAGGATATTAATTCTCTGATTATCAAACTCATCTTGGGTTCGGCATTCATAGCGACCTCCTGAACCTCCTCATGTGAGATTTCAACGATCTCACCTGGAACTCCGCTATCTGTAATAATGGAGATTCCGAAAACCGACATTCCCATGTGACGGGCGACAATTACTTCGGGCACTGTTGACATTCCGATGGCATCACCACCTAAAATCCTGAACATTTTATACTCGGCAGGAGTTTCAAAGGTGGGACCCGGAACGCCGACATAAACACCTTCCTTAAGATCGATCCGGTTTTTCAGGGCAATTTTACGGGCAAGATTTCTCAGATGAAGATCGTAGGCCTGGCTCATATCGGGAAAGCGGATTCCAAGTTCGGTTAAATTAGGACCCATAAGTGGATTTGTACCAAACATGTTAATGTGATCAACGATCATCATCACATCTCCGACCTTAAAGTCAGGATTGAGACCACCGCTTGCGTTTGAAACAAACAATGTCTTAATACCCAGGCTTTTCATTACCCTGACAGGAAAGGTAACCGCGTTCATATCATACCCTTCATAGAAATGAAATCTCCCCTGCATGGCCATAATATTTTTTCCTCCCAGCTTACCAAAGATAAGCTGTCCCTTATGTCCATCCACGGTGGAAACCGGGAAATTGGGAATATCACTGTATTTAATGGTTTGAATGATCTCAATTTCATTCACCAGGCCGCCCAGACCGGTTCCAAGAATAATACCGGATTCGGCGTTAAATCCTGTTGCTTTTTGAATAAAGGTTGAAGTTGCTTTTATTTTCTCTAACATAACTAAGTATTTTTCGGTCAAATTCTTTCCCGGCATTATTCAGAAAACTGATCTTTACAGGAATAAAATATAAATTTTGACGGATGGTTTCAGGAACATTTCCACTGTCACGAAATCTTACCATATCTTTCTCAGTGGTTATGATAATTTTCCGCTTCCTGGTGATTGTATTGAATTTCGCAGCGATACGGTCGATATCCTTGGTATTGAACTGATGATGGTCGGGAAAATTCATTTCCTGTATATCATGTGTTCCGAGCTTGATGTGCTCTTTCAACGGTGAGGGATTGGCAATTCCGGTGACCAGTAAAACACCAAACCCTTCCTCTAGCTCAACCGATTGCGCTGGAACATCGTCAGGAAAGACCGGAAGCAACGATCCATAATTAATCCTTGAAAAGTAAAGATTTTGATAAGGTCTGATTTCAAGTTCTTTTGTAATAATCCGTTCATCAATTGGTTTGATCTCAGCCGGGCACTTTGTGACGATGATTATGGTTGCCCTTGACTTGTTGGATGCCGATTCACGCAGGCGGCCATAGGGTAAAAGGGAATCTTTGGTGATTAACCGGCTGTAATCGGTTAAAAGGATATTGATCCCCGGTGTAACATACTGGTGTTGAAAAGCATCATCCAGCAGGATCACACCCGGTTTAACCGCCATTGCGATCAGGCGTTTTATCCCTCTCACACGATTGCCGTCCACCGCCACGGTTAATTCGTTAAATTTCAGTTTCATCTGTAAAGGTTCATCTCCCACCTGACGAACCCTGGAGGTTGTTTCGACCAGATAAAATCCCCTGGTCTTTCTTTTATAGCCACGACTTAAAACAGCGACCCTGAAATTTGTTTTCAATAACTCAGCGATATACTCAGTATGGGGAGTTTTCCCTGTCCCACCAACGGTGATATTTCCAATAGAAATTACCGGCAGATCAAATTCCTGAGATGAGAGCAATCTAAGATTAAACAGCTCATTCCTCAGGCCTGCCACCATGCCATAAATAAAAGACAGTAATTTCAGAAAAAGATACTTCACATTGAATTAATATAACTAATTAATTTCCAGATCATAAGGCATTCTGGCATAAATACCGTTTGCCCGTGCTTCGCGCGAAAATTTTTCCCACAAATGATATGACTCACCCAGTTTTGACTGTAAGATGCTGTTTTGCAACTTCGTCGAGAAACTCTTCATCAGTTCTTCAAATGTATCTTTTTGTTTTGGAAGTTCCTTAATCCTGTAATGGGTGAGTTTAGCTTTGGCTGCAGCCAGTTTCACGGCGTCATTCAGACCACCAAATTCGTCAACCAGCCCGTTAAATTTTCCATTTTCGCCGCTCCACACACGTCCCTGACCGATCGAATCAACTGCAGTAGTTGTTTTCTTACGACCATCCGCCACATGTGATATAAAGGTGGCATAGGTAGACTCAACATAGGTTTGCATCAGATCCTTTTCAAACGGGGTCATTTTACGCGTCATTGAAGGCATATCGGAATGATCATTGGTAGAAACATTATCGAAAGTAATTCCGATCTTATCTGTAAGTAATCCGCTGAGATTAGGTATCGTACCAAATACACCGATCGATCCGGTAATTGTGGTTTGACTGGCCAGTATGGCATCTGCACCGCACGCGATATAATATCCTCCGGATGCGGCATAATCACCCATCGACACCACTACCGGTTTGACTTTTTGAGCCAGAATCACCTCGCGCCAGATAACTTCGGAACCGAATGCTGATCCACCAGGTGAATTCACCCTGATTACAATCGCCTTTACTGCAGAATCAGTGCGGGCCTCCCGAATGCCTTTTGAAACCTCTTTCGAATCAATCTGGTAGGCGCCATCTGTTTGGGTATCGATCTCACCCTCGGCATAAACAATGGCGATCCGGTATTTGGCTAATCCGCCAGCCTCAATGGTTTTGGGAACTTTATCATAGTCGGTAACCGAAACGACCGGGATCTCCTCATTTTCGCCAAGGCCGGTGAGCTTTCTTAAATCGGTTAATACCTGATCCTTGTACTTTAAATTATCGAAAAACTTATATTTCAATGCTTTATCCGCTTTCTGAAATGTCATCACCTGGTTTGCATAGCTGGTCAGGCTATCTATCGGAATCGCCCGCTGTTCAGAAATACCTTTCAAAAGATGGTTCCATATGCTTTTAAGATAAACAGTGGTCTGTTCCCGGTTAGCATCGCTCATTTTATCAAACAGGTAAGGCTCAACAGCCGATTTGAACTTGTTGTTTTTCCCGCGAACCACCTGCATTTCAATCCCGAATTTGTCAAGCGCCTTTTTAAAAAATGTGTGTTCGGCATTCAGTCCGCGAAAATCAAACATCCCCACCGGATTCAGGATTAAGCTGTCAGATACTGTGGCAAGATAATAGGCCTTTTGAGAAATCATATCGGCATAGGTATAGATAAACTTTCCCGAAGTTTTGAAATCCTTAAGGGCATTCCGGATCTCTTCAACCGTTGCATAACCGGAATTAATTTCGGAGAGTTCAAGGTAGATCCCCTTAATCCGGTCGTCGGTTTTTGCCTTTTCAATACATCCCAGGATCTGATTTAATCCTGTTGTATTTGACATTTTAATACCAGGAAGTTCAATGTCCTCAAACGGATTGTTGGATTTGCGTTCGACAATCCTGCCGTCAAGCTTTAACAGCAGCATCGACTGGCTCTTCAACGTAATGGACTGATCCTTAAAGGAGGTTACAGCAGATATAATCCCGATAAGGATTACAATCAAAAGAAACCCTGCAATGATGATGGCAAGAAGTGATGCAAAAAAAGCTTTCCAGAAGATTTTCATATAAGATATCTATTTGATACAAAGGAATAATTCAGATTATTTCTGAATTATCAGTATTATTGTTGCGAAAAATTACGCAAATTTAGAAATAATGGCCGAAGTTTTTATCCTTTTAGGTGGTAATGTGGGAGATAAGTCTAAATTATTTAACAAAACAAGAAAACTGATTGGTGAAAGAATTGGGAAGATCACTAAACTGTCATCTGTTTATGTCACCGAATCGTGGGGATTCGAATCGGAACTGTTCTGGAATCAGGCAATTATTGTATCTGCCATACTCGAGCCACAGCAGTTACTCCTTCAAACTCAGGCAATTGAAAGAGATCTTGGGCGCACCAATAAAGGAGTCAATTACGAGGCAAGAACGATGGATATCGATCTGATTTTTTATGACGATCTCCAAATCAATACCCCTGAACTTACCTTGCCTCACCCCAGATTGGCGGAGCGAAAATTTGTCCTGGTACCATTAAATGAGATTGCTCCCCAAAAACGTCATCCACACACAGGGATGACAGTCTGGGAAATGCTTAAAAACTGTACTGACCCACTGCGTGTAGATCGTTTATAAGAAATGGGGATGAACCACGGTCTCTTTTGAGTCCATTTTCTCTCCGAAAGCCAGGTCACCTGCATCACCCAATCCCGGAACAATATAGGAATTCGGGGTCATCTCCGGATCAATTGCGCCAACCCAAAGGGTTATCTTGTCGTTGGGAAGCATTTTCATGACATGGTCAATCCCCTGCTTACTGGCGATCACACAAACCAGGTGAACATGACTGGGCTCCCCTTTTTCGAGCAATGCATGGTAAGCTATCTCCATTGACGAACCCGTAGCCAGCATGGGGTCGACCATGATAACCACCTTATTATCCAACAGCGGAGATGCGATGTATTCAAATTCGATATGAAATTCGCCGTCGGGCCCGTATTTACGATAGGCACTGATAAAACAGTTCTCTGCTTTATCGAAGTAGTTCAAAAGGCCCTGGTGAAGTGGAAGGCCTGCCCGAAGAATAGTCGCCAAAACAGGTTGCTGATCAACCATCGGGATCCTGGCTACCCCAAGCGGAGTGGTGATCTCTTTGGTTTTGTAAACCAACTTTTTACTGATTTCATAAGCAAAAATCTCACCCACACGCTCAAGATTTCTTCTGAACCTGAGGGGATCTTTCTGTATTTGTTCGTCTCTGATTTCGGCAATAAATTGGTTGAATAAAGAGTTATCCTGACCCAGTAAGTGTATCATGAAAAATTTTTGCCCAAAAATAAAAAAATAAATTATAACATTCCCTCGTCTGCAAAACTAAAATACCCTCCCTGGGTAATAATCAGGTGATCGAGCAGCGGAATATCCAGAATGAGACCGGCCTCCTTTAATTGACGGGTTATTTTCCGGTCGGCATCACTTGCTTCGAGGTTTCCGGATGGGTGATTATGGGCAAAAATAAGGGATACTGCATGTTTTTCGATCGCCATCTTCAGCACAAGACGAACATCTATTACCGTACCTGTCAGACCGCCCTGACTGAGTTTCTGGGTATGGATCACTTTATTTTGCCTGTTCAGAAACAGTGCCCAGAACTCTTCGTGCGGAAGATCGCCAATCATCGGCCGGAGAAATCCGGCGACATAATTGCTTCCGTTAATTTTATTCATCACCAGCGCGGAGGAGTGGTTTCTTCGGCGGCCAAGCTCCATTGCGGCAATAATTGAGATCGCTTTTGCATCCCCTATCCCTTTAAAAGACTTCAGGTTCTCGACATTGAGCTTGCCGAGTTCATTGAGGTTATTCTTAACCTTCTCCATGATCCGGCGCGATAGCTCAACGGCAGTCTCCTCACTATTTCCAGACCCGATCAGTATGGCAATAAGCTCTGCATCACTAAGCGAAGCTATCCCTCGGTATAAAAGCTTCTCGCGCGGGCGATCTTCAAGCGCCCAGTCCTTGATATTCATCCTGCTATAGGTGGTCATTTGCGATTGGTTCTTTAAATGTAAGCTCCTTAAACAAATTTACCAAATAAAATGGAGAATAACAAAAAAAGCCCACCCGTTTAAGGATGAGCTTCAAATATTATTTTAAATCTTTAATCTACAGGCTGTTAACGTGTAACGCCAGACTTGATTTCAGATTGGATGCCTTGTTTTTGTGAATTACATTCTGCTTTGCAAGTTTATCAAGCATAGTGGCTACTTTAGGAAAAAGCTCAGCAGCAGCCGCCTTCTCAGTAGTTTCACGAAGTAAACGAACCGCATTACGGGTTGTTTTTGAATAGTACTTGTTATGCAGACGACGAACTTCACTCTGCTTAGCTCTTTTAATAGCTGATTTATGGTTTGCCATTTCTTATAAAAATTTCTTTGTTCTAAAAATTTGTAGTCTGTAGGGGATTCGAACCCCTATGGCAAGAATGAAAATCTTGAATCCTAACCCTTAGATGAACAGACCATCTGAATAATTTCCCCATTGATTGGGGTCGTAAAAGTAATATATTTTTTAAAACCTTCAGCATATTCCAATTTAATATTGAAATAATAATAAGGTTGTAGTCTGTAGGGGATTCGAACCCCTATGGCAAGAATGAAAATCTTGAATCCTAACCCTTAGATGAACAGACCAAAAAAACCAACATTTTTCAACCCGGTTAAACCCGGATTCTTCGAAAAAATTGTTGTACTAAACTCTAAAAACAGGCTTTTTGCCTTTTCTTTTTTAGCGTTGCAAAGAAAAGAACTATTTCCCAGAATGACAAGATCAAACTTAAAAAAAATATCACTATTTTAAATCAATATAATCCACTGACAATGAATCAATATTATCTGTTTTTTCGCTGATAAAACGGGTTAAAATCTGTTTTTTTATATCTTTACCGCCCATAAGTAATTATTCAAAACCTGATAAAATGAAATTAAGATTCTCTATCGGTACCCGGATCGCCATCCTCCTGGCGATGATATCGGCTTGTGGCCCATCGCAGCCAGAGCTTGCTGCCGGAAAAATCAATATGGCCAAATCCCTTCTTGCCACAGGAGATACTGTAAATTCACTGCTGTTGCTCGATTCGATCTCAGGGCTTTTTCCGGAAGCCCGTGCCGAGGCAGGGAAAGCAAAGGAAATCCGCAATGGAATCTATGAAGCCAGGTTGTCACGCCTACGCGGGAACCTTGCCTCCGCTCAGAAAATCATCACTTCAATGATTGGGGAATTCAGGGCCGAAAAAGGAGAATTTGATAAATATACAAGCTATGTACATGACCGTCAGGCCATTGACCAGAACTGGACACGTTCATTTATTCAGGTTTATTTCAACGAAAAGGGTGAGCTTACCCTGCTGAGCAATTATTATGGCTCGCAGTGGCTTAACCACACCTCTTTCAGCATAGTCGGGGAGGGATTTTCGGCCAAATCTGATTCGGTTGCAACCGATCAGTTCAACAACCATCATGGCGATTTTAATGGTGTAATGTGGGAAAGAATAACCTATACAGGCCCTCATGCCGATGCACTCATCGCCCTTATTGCGGTCAACAGCGGTAAAAAAATGAAAGCAATCTACAAGGGTACCTCTACCTATATTTTCTGGATTGAGGATTTTGATAAAAAAGCCATAAAAGATGCATTTGAGGTTTCAAAAGCTTTTAAGGTCAAAAGTGACGCCGAAAAATTAATTCAGGAACTGGAGGAAAGAATTAAATAGGATGATCGCTGAGGTGATCTGTCAGCAGAAAAATCTCAGATATTGCCCATAAAAATGGCTGTTCCCGTGAAAGGAACAGCCATTTTTTACTTTAATATCCGCATTTCAGGAATACGCTGCTGACATTTGGTCACTGCCAGCCGCCAGTTGCCAGACGCCAGACGCTAGTAACCAGCCGCCAGTTCCCTTAATCTTCCTGCGCGGCAATGAGAATCTCCATGATCTTTTTCCCGGCTGACGCAACAGAGGTGCCTGGACCAAAAATGGCGACAACTCCTGCATCGTAAAGGAACTGATAATCCTGCGCCGGGATTACCCCACCCGCAATTACCATAATATCATCACGGCCCAGCTTCTTTAATTCTTCCATTACTGATGGAATAAGGGTTTTGTGCCCGGCGGCAAGCGACGATACGCCCAACACGTGAACATCGTTCTCAACGGCCTGTTTGGCAGCTTCGGCAGGAGTCTGGAACAGGGGTCCCATATCCACATCGAAACCCAGGTCGGCATAACCGGTTGCGACCACTTTGGCTCCGCGGTCGTGCCCGTCCTGACCCATCTTAGCGATCATAATACGAGGTTGACGACCCTCTTTTTCTGCAAACTGATTCACAAGCGCAACTGCCTGTTCAAAATCCTTGTCGTTTTTAGCCTCTGATGAATACACGCCTGATATTGTTCTGATGGTTGCTTTGTAACGTCCTGCTATCTTTTCGCAGGCATAGGAAATCTCACCCAGCGAAGCCCTTTTCTGAGCGGCAATGATGGCCAGTTCCAGAAGGTTCCCTTCACCTGTTTGAGCACATTTGGTAATCGCTTCAAGCGCTTCAATTACTTCAGCTTCGTTGCGCTCTGCCCTTAGTTTATTCAATCTTTCGATTTGTGAAAGACGGACTGCCGTATTGTCGATATCCAGAATATCGATGGGGTCCTCTTTTTCAAGACGGTATTTATTCACCCCGATAATTGCCTGTGTACCCGAATCGATACGCCCCTGAGTTCTGGCAGCCGCTTCTTCTATACGCATTTTCGGCACACCGGTTTCAATTGCCTTCGACATTCCACCCAACTTTTCAACCTCCTCGATAAGTGCCCATGCTTTCTGAACCAGGTCGTTGGTCAAAGACTCAACATAATATGACCCAGCCCATGGATCAAGCGAACGGCACACCTCGGTCTCCTGCTGAATATAAAGCTGCGTATTGCGGGCAATACGTGCCGAAAACTCTGTCGGAAGGGCAATCGCTTCATCGAGTGCATTGGTATGCAGCGACTGGGTATGACCCAAAACTGCTGCCATCGCTTCAATACAGGTCCGTCCGACATTGTTATAGGGATCCTGTTCTGTCAGCGACCAGCCTGAAGTCTGTGAGTGTGTACGAAGTGCCATCGATTTGGCACTCTTTGGATTAAACTGTTTAACCAGTTTGGCCCAGATCATGCGGGCAGCCCGCATTTTGGCAATCTCCATAAAATGGTTCATCCCTACTGCCCAGAAGAAGGACAAACGAGGGGCAAACGCATCAACACTCAATCCTGCCTTGATCCCCGTCCGGATATAATCCAGACCATCGGCCAGCGTGTAAGCCATCTCAATATCAGCGGTTGCGCCTGCTTCCTGCATGTGATAACCCGAAATCGAAATGGAGTTAAATTTAGGCATATATTTTGAAGTATATTCAAAAATATCGGCAATAATCTTCATGGAGAATTCCGGCGGGTAAATATAGGTATTGCGCACCATGAACTCTTTCAAAATATCGTTCTGAATCGTTCCGGCCAACTCCTCCAGTTTTGCCCCCTGCTCAAGTGCTGTAACAATATAGAAGGCAAGAACAGGTAATACGGCACCGTTCATGGTCATCGAGACAGACATCTTATTCAACGGGATATTATCGAAAAGAATCTTCATATCCAGAATTGAATCGATCGCAACGCCCGCCTTCCCGACATCGCCTACTACCCGCGGATGATCAGAGTCGTAACCACGGTGAGTAGCAAGGTCAAATGCGACAGAAAGCCCTTTCTGTCCGGCTGCCAGGTTGCGGCGGTAGAAGGCATTTGACTCCTCTGCCGTCGAGAACCCAGCATACTGACGGATGGTCCATGGACGGGTTGCAAACATCGTTGAATAAGGTCCGCGTAGAAACGGAGCGATCCCGGCAGCATAATTCAAATGCTCCAGCCCCTCAAGATCTTCTTTGGTGTAAACACCTTTAACAGGAATCAATTCAGGGGTCACCCATGTTTTTTCAATCCCGTTTTTTGTTTCCCATTCCTTTGCAGAGCAGCAGGGTTCCGGGGTATTTTTGATACTTATTTCTTTAAAATCAGGCTTCATAATTGCAACTATTTAATCCCAAGTTTATTATTAAATCCAGTCAGTGATTCCAGTAAATTTGTTTTAACACTGATGAAATTTTCGATTCCGGCAGCTTTAAGTTCTTCCTGGCAGGCAGGAGCTCCGGCAACAACAAAGATTGTTTTACCGTTTAAAAGTTCGAATGCTTCAGGTGCAAACCCTCCATATTCTTCGTCAGAGCTACAGATCACCACGATATCCGCTTTGGCTTCCAGCGCAGCATCCACACCCTCTTTGACCGACCCGAATCCATTGTTATCGACAACTTCATAACCTGCAACCGCAAAGAAATTACAGGCAAACTGTGCACGGGCCTTGCTGAACACCAGGTTTCCGATGGTTAGCATAAATGCCTTGGGACGCCTTTTCTCACGGGCAAAACAATCAGTGGCATATCTTAGCGCCTCAAATTGCTGCGCCCCTCTGAATAATTTAATGGTTTCAACTTCAGCATCCTTATCAGCCTGATCAAAAGCCTCGAATAACTGACTTTTCAAATCCTCGCTTATTTGCTCCGAATAATTAGGAAACTGATTTACTCCCAACTGATTATCCCGGCGCGTTGCAATCGCTTTCTTCCGTTTTTCGGCCATTCCGGAAATTTGGGTCTGAACATATCCTTCACGGAAAGCAGCAATAAATCCACCTTTCTCCTGAATTTCAAGGAATAGTTTCCAAGCCTGCTCAGCGATTGAAGCTGTTAAAGTCTCGATATAGTAAGACCCTGCAGCCGGATCGGCAATTTTATCAAAATGAGCCTCTTCCTTTAAAATAGCCTGCTGGTTGCGGGCAATTCGTTCAGCAATTTCAGTCGGTTGCTCATAAATCACGTCAAAGGGGAGAATTGTCAAAGAATCGGTTCCACCCAATGTAGCAGACATTGCCTCTGTCTCAGTCCGTAAAAGGTTTACATATGGATCATAAATAGTTTTATTCCAAATGGAGGTCTCCGAATGAATATTCATTTTACATGCACAAAGGCAAACCCCGTCGTCGCAACAATCTTCACATTTGCAATCCGGGCTGCATGAACATTCAGGTTTATACGCCCGCACAATATTTGCCCATAACATTCTGGCGGCTCGTATCTTAGCCAGCTCCATGAAGTAATTGCCACCGATACCGAAGTTGAAACGGATTCGGGGTGCAACGATACCGGCATTCAGTCCCTGATCGGTCAGGCGTGTAAGATACTCAGCTCCAACAGCCAACGAAAATCCCAGCTCCTGAACGATTGATGCTCCCGCATTGCAGAAATTCTTTCCGTTCACCCCGATCAACCTGATTCCGGGATATTCAGTGGCCATCTCCAGCACCTCCCTTGTACGGACAAATGCATCTGTTTCGCCGGAACAGAATTTACCTTTGAGTGTGAAGACTCCGATAGGGTCAAAATTAATGGATGCCTTTACCTCATCCGGGTTTGCTTTCTGATCTTTCAGGAAAGCTAGCAGACTCGTTACCAAAGGTTTGTTCTTACAGGTCATCACAAAATTCACCTCCGTTTTTTCGAGACAGATTCCCCGTAGCAGTTGTTTCAGATCATCAACACTGATTTCAGAACAATTTTTGAATACAAATCCAACTGCGTTAACCCCTTTGGAGAGGATGTCCAGCGCCTTCAGATTGGCCCCGGCGAAACTGGTAACATCGATATCCTGCCGAACCAGCCAGTTATTTCCCGCTTTACTGTTTCCGCGAACAAATGGGAACTGTCCGGGAAGGCTCTCTACAAATCCCAGTCCGTGCAGGTTTTCATCACGATAATATGGGCGGACATTAATCCCCTCATTGGTACGCCATACAAGGGTCTTGTCATAATCCTTTCCCTTAAGGTCTGTGGTGATTTGGGCTTCCCAAGCTTCTGTGGACACAGGGGGAAATTCCGAAAATAATCTCATATCTTTCTCATTCATAATAAAATAACTATTTAGAAAAATCGAACTGCAAAGTTAAAGGTTTAAAATTTAATAAACGTAAAAAGCGATTGGTTTTTTACCATAAATGACAATTATCAGATTTTATTACATTTGCAGGATAGTTGACAAAAAAGAGTTCAGGGATCAAATGACAAGTACCCAACGATCGGCATTAATTATTACCTTATTAACGGCATTTTTAAATCCGCTTCTGATATCAGGTGTAAATATTGCTTTACCTGCCATTGAAAAGGAGTTTAATCTCAACGCAGTTTCGCTAAGCTGGATTGTGACCTCCTATCTCCTTTCATCGGCTGTATTTCTTCTGCCGATCGGGAAATTTGCTGATATTCGGGGGCAGAAGGCAGTTTTCAGAGGAGGGATCATCATTTTCACCTTAGCTACTGCCATGTGCGGGTTTGCACCCGATGGCCTTATGCTTATTCTGTTCAGGGTGATTCAGGGGCTTGGCGCTTCCATGACACTAACCACGGGAGCACCCATACTTGTCTCGGTATTTCCACCGGCAGAGCGTGGCAAAGTATTAGGTCTCAATGTAGCGGTAGTCTATCTGGGATTGTCACTGGGGCCGTTTATCGGTGGAATTCTCACCCAGTCATTCGGATGGAGAACTATTTTTTTATTCTGTGTCCCGCTTGAGATCGTTGCATTGGTGCTGGCATTTTTCAAATTGAAGACAACGGTTAAAGAGAGCGTCTCCGGCAGGATGGATCATACCGGGGCGATTCTGTACTCCACAGGGCTAATATCACTCGTTTATGGCTCATCACATCTGAATAAATCCTTTGGCTGGCCACTGCTCATTTCAGGGATGGTGTTGCTGATTTTCTTTATTCGCAGGTGCAAGACATCGGAGAACCCGATCTTTGAAATCGCCCTATTCACACGTAACCGGATATTTGCATTTTCCAATGTTGCCGCGTTGATTAATTACAGTGCAACTTTTTCACTGGTATTTCTGATGAGCCTGTTTCTTCAGAAAATAAAGGGATTAACCCCCCAGCAGGCTGGAACGATACTGGTTGCCCAGCCATTGATGATGTCCATCCTGTCCCCATTTGCCGGCAAACTTTCCGACACCATTGAACCGCGTATGCTGGTAACTGCCGGTATGGTGATCAGTTCAACCGGATTATTTTTACTCGCATTCATCACTCCCCAAACCTCAATTTTCAATATTGTGGCCATACTGGTCTATATGGGTATTGGGTTTGGCATATTTTCCTCACCCAATATGAATACCATTATGAGTGCGGTTGAAAAGAAGCAGCTGGGCATTGCCTCCGGAACAGCGGCAACAATGCGGGTGGTTGGGCAGATGACCAGTATGATGATTGTCACCCTGGTTTTTTCACTGTACTTTTCAGGGACACCTATTCAGGAAGCGGATAACGAACTGTTTATAAAAAGCATAAGACTGCTGTTTGCAATTTCGGGATTGATTTGTCTTGCAGGGGTCTATTTCTCCGGCAATCGTGGTAATTTGAGAAACAAATTGGTATAAAGATGATTAATTATCTGAAGATAGCCCCCTTTTTAATTGTATTCTCCCTATTGAGTGCGTCTCCGCGAAAACTAACCGGATCCTCAGGCGTGAGGGATAAAAATATTTATTTGTCGGAACTGGAACAGGAGGTGGTTGCAGAACTCAACCTTGCCCGGACCCAGCCAAAAAGATATTCGGATTTTCTGGCTGACTATTCACGACTTTTTGTGGGACGGGAAATTCATGAACGGGGACAAATCAACCTGCTGACCAATGAAGGGATCAGGGCTGTAAATGAGGCAGTCGGATTCCTTAAAAAACAAAAGCCAGTTGCTGCTTTAACTCCTTCCAAAGGGATGAGCAGGGGTGCGGCAGATATGGTCCTAATGCAGGGAACCACGACCCAGACAGGGCATAAAGGGAGAGACGGAAGCACATTCGCTGAACGGATCAACCGGTATGGTACCTGGAATGGTTCCTGTTCCGAAAATATTGATTACGGGAACAACACTGCGCGAAGAATCGTCATGGCATTGATTATCGATGACGGTGTAAGCAGTCGCGGGCACCGCAAAAGTATTTTTGAACCGGGATTCAAGCTTGTCGGTGTAGCCTTTGGCAGCCACAAAACATACAATTATATGTGCGTTATCGAATTAGCAGCAGGCTATGCAGAAAAATAATTTGACCGATTGCGAACCGATGTTGTTTGATGTCCATAAAAAAACCGCAGTTTAAATTCTGCGGTTTTTCTATTTCCAAAAATTGGCCCGGCTGAAATAAGCATTTGCCAACTATAAAATATTCAATGTCTTAACCCTATTCACTTTCATTATAAATTGTGACTACAGTATTGGAGTTGCCCAAATCGATACCTACATAGGTGATGTTTTCTTTCAATTCCAGGCTGTTGGTGGAAGGTGTCAATGCGACTGAATTCAAACAATATCCCTCGCTTGCACAAAGATAAGGTTCAGGATAAACAATCACTTCCAGAATGTCCTGGAACTCCTCCTTGAACAGATTTTCCAGCTCAGCATACATTGCTCCTCCACCAACAAGGTAAAGCTTAGTTGTTCTTGAGAAGTCCTCATCAGTGAATCTCTTGCGCATTGCTGGTGAGATAACCTCGTTGTAATAGCTTGTTAATGCCCGTTTGCGCATTTCGATCACATCGACCTTACGACGATTGATGATAAAAAATCCGCGCTGGAAGGCCCGTTCGATCTGCTGGCTGGTGAGTAAATTAAGACAATATTGCTTCTCGATCTCATTTTCAAGGATATTAACGGCATAATTAATCCCCTTTTCACTGTGAGCCGTCCGCTGAATGATACCCGACGGGGTTGAAAGCGCCAATTCAAAAGTACCAAAACCAAGACTTCCGATAAAAAAGTTCTGTTTTTCAGCCATCTGACCGCGCCGGATGGCTTTAATGCATCCGTCTATTTCAGTCATAACATCAAATGCAACAACATTCAAACTTACATTCTCAACATCTGAACCTCCAAATGTTTTTGTGTCGAAACATACCTGATGTTTGCCCAAATAGAAATCCCGTGCCCCTTTTTTGAATATTGTATGGGTGATAAAAGGAAAACCGGTAGTAATCACCAATTTATTGTCATTTCCCTGCGAGGCAATAATCAGAGCTGTAAGGGCGAGAAGCTGATAATCAAGATCCTGGGCAGAACTATTCAGAAATTTATGCAGGGCAATGCCCTCTGTTAATGCCATATTTCCAATCAGGTAATCGCGCTGATTAAAATTAACAATTTTCATCCCTTCAATAAAATTCGCTGCAACTTTTGCAAAATCAACAGTAGTTTCTTCGTAAACACTTGGGAAAACATAAGATCGCTTCATAAATAAAATTTAAATTGTGTATAGCTAATTGGATTGACTGATAATTATTACCAGGTTAATAATAATTATGAACATTGATTATTAAAATTATTTGAACAAGGAGGAATAATCATCTGCCGGCAGTTGACTGATCGCGTCATTAAGTGAAAACTTACCCTTCTCTGACCCATTTATTTTAAAACTTGCCTCATTGTCGGCTATTTCCAGATTTTTATATTTTATCTGCGCCATCTTTTTTTCTATCCGGATTATATTTGGATATTTTGCATGATTAAGGATATTCCGGATATCTTCAATCCCTAAAATTGTACTCGCTTTAAACTTACGCGTTGCCTGTGGTGCGATTGTGGCTTCAGGTTTATAGGCTTTTTTCTTCCCGGTTCTGAAAAATATATCCGCGTAATCATCATCCTTGACCGGTTGACCGAGGAAGGAGGCAAGGGATATTGTTTTCCTGTCATAGTAATCAATTGAATCTTCGGGTGTTGCTGATCGTATTGCGGAGTTTGTTGCGCTCCCACTATTTTGTTCAGCGACCGGGGATTCAACCTCGCCAACGGTTATTTCCGGACCGGAATGGTACATCTCCTCAAACATTTCGGGAGTAGATGATGAAACATGCTCATTTACAGCCACATCTGATTCAATTTCAGATGAGAAAACGCATGCTGCTTTTTCATCCATCACAATTCCAACCTTATCAACAGGTGATTGACTGAATAACAATTGATTAGCCCCATTCTTATCATTTGATTCCAGATCTACCGACAGCTCTTTATGCCTGAAAGAGATATGCTCATGATGAACATTCGGGACTTTGGTATAATCTTCAATAGCAAGTTGAGAATTTAGATAGGCTCGTTTATTCTTTTTTCTCTGTTGTATGCTGATCATCTCCTGAGCCAGGTGTATCTGGGCTTCATCAAAACTTTCCAGTTTATCATAAGTGATCACACGTGCGGTGATAATGGCTCCCTCGTTGACTTCGATTCCCCTGGTATATAAATTACCGTAAATTGAGGAACCCGGATGCAGCACAGTGGTTCCAGAAATAATTATATTCCCCTCTATTCTGCCAAAAACGA
>JAHEYS010000547.1 GCA_023251475.1 Prolixibacteraceae bacterium | reverse complement strand
TCTCACTCAAACCCTTCAGCAACTGAGCATTGGCAGTTTGAGAAAGTAATATCAGTGTAATAATGAAACCAATGACTTTCTTCATAATATTTCCTGAAAACAAGGACAAATACCCTGTCGGTTACCGATAATTAAAAATTTTGTATTCCTTTTAGTCTATGATTTTCATCGTAATGTGGCTTATGGCGCCTTGTATAATCCTTCCCACTTTACGACCCAGTTCCCATCTTTTGGAAAACCCGGAGCATGGTACTGTGGCCCCCCGTCCCATCCCGCGGCCATCATTGCCACAGCATAGAGCAATCCTCCATTGCTTGGGAAATAGGGGAATGGACCGCCGGAGCTAAGGCCAATTTCATTAAACCCATTTCTGGGTGAGGAATTTAACAGTGCGTCGATGGCCATTTCAGGCGCTCCGTTTCGGGCAGCCGCCATGGCCATCATCGGGAAATCCCAACCCCAGCATTTATTCCAGTTCCATTCAGTCATCACCTTTTTCACTGTCCGTTTCATCACCTGGGGATCAACACCATCACCCGGCAACATACCCAGGGTACCGATGAGTGACGGATGTTCCCAGTTCCATTGGGTATAGGTGTCCGTCATCCCTTCCTGCTGGAGGTAAACACCATTGGCTATGGGTAGCGGGCTGAGTCCATTTAAAACTTTTGTCCATGCCTGATCTGGTTGCAGTCCAAGTTTTGCGCGCCATTCCTGCGCGACACGCAGACCAAACCGCCAATAGCCCAGCTCGAAAGCGGGATTTTTTGTGTTGATTGGATTGGTGTTTTCCGGTACCGTTTTAAGGGGAGGTCCGAGAATAAATTGTCCGGTTGCCTCGTCGGGTGTGGCGTAAGAGGCCATGAATCGGGCTGTTTCAAAAACCACATCCTGCCACTTCCGGAGGACATCCTGAGTTGGGTGCAGCCGGTAATCCAGCAGCGCATAGAAAATAGGATTGGGTTGCTGCCACGCCAGCAGCGGACCGGTACCAGAGGGTGCATCTGCGCCATCAGGTCCCACCATTTTCGGCCATCTCGCACCATTGTATCCCTGGTTTACCGCACGTTGCTGTGCGGAAGGGAGCGTGCGGAAATACCAGTCGAGACTTCGTTCAAACAATGGCCAGCGATTCCAGAGTGCATAGTGGGTGCCATGCCACCAGTGCATTTCCAGATGAAATTTGCCGTTCCATCCGTTGTTGAACAGCCCGCTTTCCTGGGGGGGTAATGATCCCGCTTCGTTTACCGCGAGCAGGTATTGAGAGAGGACTATGCGCCGCTCCAGTTCGTACCAGCGGGGGTCTTTACTTTCGGACAGATCAATGGCTCCGCCACTATTCCAAAACTTTTTCCAATGGTCTGCAGCCATTTTTTTAACTTCCCTGAAATTCTGAGATGGGCAGATATCCGGAAGGGGTGAAAAAGCACACTCCATTTCAAGTTCTTCTGAATTCGCTGAAGGCTCCAGCAGGTACGTATGGGGCTGAATCTCATGCAAAGGTTTTGCATGAGACCATCCAACAGTTACCCTATAACGATCGCCATCGAGCCGACGCTCTATCTGCCCTCCCTTTAAGCCTGATAATTGTAACTTTGAGTCATGACTCTCTTGTTTTTGCCAGTTCCCTCCCGAAACCCCGGGATCACCATAGGGAAAAGCAAGTTCGATTGATAACCGCCCGGAAGTCATCAATTCTGATTTGATCCTGACGGCAATCATATCGCGTGTTGGATGACAACAGGTTTCCACCAGCACCTTTTTATTTTCCAGTTCATAACTGGAGACTATCAGCCCCCGCCACAGATCAAGTTGCTGTCTGACAGCTTTCAGTTTATCCAGCCTGACAGGTACTCCATCAAGCAGTAATCGCAATCTCCCGAGATTAATACGATGTGGATTTTCCCTGAGCCATTTAAATAATTCTTCCTGACCATTTTGATTGGTAGCATAGCCAATTTTGCGTCCGGGAAGATCATACTCTTGAAGCCGCAAGTCTCCGGGTTGCTGATTCTTTGGTAATGGAAAAGAGTGCCAACCCCATTGGGACATTGTATTCCCCATCGTTGTCTGCAAACCGGTAAGGTCCACGCCAAAGGCAAATTCCCCATTTCCCACCTGCAAAACCGACCTCGAGACAGGGGCCGTCAACGTGATATTGTGCCGATTTACCAGCGCACGGCGATCTATTGCAGATGACGAGGGACCCGTTGCCCAGATTATTCCAAGTGAAAGCATATGCAATGGGATAACGATTACCGTTATCTGCCAGGTCTTTCTAAAATTATCCAGCATTATTATAAATAGTTTTTATTCAAACTGAACCTGTACGAGATCCTCAAATAATTATTCTTGCTGGTAAACCGCACGTATTAAACCGGCCCAGCTATTGTTATTTTTCCACAGCCAAAATATGCACCGGTCCAAACAAACCGGATGGCTGCAAGGGACTTTCTGTGTTGTATGGAATTACCGGGCTCCAGGTCGGACGTTGATCAACCGGCAGTTTCTGATCGCCAATCAGCCTGTTCATCCAGTTGTTCACCACCGAGATTTCCACCTCGTTGTTGCCCGGTTTCACTACAGCGCTGATATCTACCTGCCAGGGAGCAGTCCACAGACCACCGGCCTCTTTCCCGTTTACCTTCACTTTTGCCATTGCGGTCAATTGTCCCAGATTTAACACGATTTTTTTGCCTGGCTGAACTTCCGCAAGTTTAACCGACGTTTTATAAACCGCTGTCCCGGAAAAGTATTTAATACTGTCGTTGGAGGATAATGTCCAATCGGAAAGGCCTTTGAATACAACTGGTTTCGCAGGCCCCCGTTTGGAGTGATCAAAAGTAACCGTCCACACCCCGGTTAGATCGGCCAGGTTCTTCCCATCCGGGAAATTAGCTGTCAAATCAAACGTTACAGCCTTTTCAGCGCTTTTTCTGAAGATAATAAATTGACTTTCATATGGTTCCATCTTCAGTGGAACTATTGTTGATTTTGAATTTATTCTGAATGC
>JAHEYS010000546.1 GCA_023251475.1 Prolixibacteraceae bacterium | reverse complement strand
TAAATCCTATCGCTGGCAGGTTGCTCCCCAGCAGAGCCTGGTTCATTTTCAGATTTACGCCTAAAAATTATGAAATAAAAATGAAATTCTCACCAACCATTTTTGAGCTCATTACCATTTTGAAAGGATTGAAATGATGAGATAATGGTAATCCAGGATTACAAGGAGAATCTTATTCGTTATTCCAGATATCCCATGCGGCAAGTGCCTGAAGGTGAAGCATTTCAAGTCCGTTCTTTGTGGTCGCTCCACGGAGCATACCCTGTTTTAAAAACTCTGTGACCTCAGGATTATAAACCAGGTCGCACAGCAGATGTTTTGCAGTGACGAATTCAAACGGGATAGCGGGACATCCTTCTATGTTTGGGAATGTGCCGATTGGAGTTGTATTTACGATTATTTTGTAACTCGCCATAACATCCTCATCCAGATCATTATAGGATAACTCCCCTTTCTCCTCCGGATTACGGGAAACCAGGATGGTTTCGATATTGAGATTTTCAAGTGCACGGACCACTGCTTTGGATGCTCCCCCGGTTCCGAGAACCAGTGCCTTATGGTGATATCCCTGCAACATTGGCCTGATTGATTCCTGGAATCCAATGATATCGGTGTTGTACCCGTGCAGGGAAACGTGGTGTCCGGAACGGTTGATCCGTATGGTGTTTACCGCCTTAATCTGTGCTGCAGCCGTTTCGGTATGGTCTAAAAAAGAGATCACCAATTCTTTATATGGTATGGTGACATTAAGTCCCCGCAGATCCGGATTTGAAGCGATAATATGAGGTAACTGGGAGATATTGTCAATCTCAAAATTGAGGTACTCTGCATCAATCCCCTCATTTGAAAATTTTTCGGTAAAGAACTTCCTGGAAAAGGAGTGGGAGAGCGGAAAGCCGATCAATCCGTATTTGCGTTTCATTTTTTCTGCGAAAGATTAGTAATCATTGAAACTGACTGATCATATTTTTTATCCAACGTTTTGATTGCAGTCCCGGAAAATCGAGAAATAATTCTGTGTGCAGTGAAAAATTCAGTGTGAGCGCTCTTTTGAGATAGATCCTGGCAAGTTGTGAGTTACCGTTCTCAGCAAGATATCCTGATAACCGGTAGAGTATCTGAACATTTTCTGAAATAGTCCGTTCTGCCTGGAACAGTGTCTGAATAGCAAGATCGATCTGGTCATAATGATAGAAGAAATCGGCAAATGCAATCCAAAAATCCTGATTTGAATCCTCTATTTCGACCGATTTTCTGAATGCAATCAGCGCCTCTTCGTAATGATCAAGCGCTGCGTTTACCTTTCCGAAGGCATTCCAGAAATCGGCACAGCTATCATCGAGCTTAATCGCCTTTCTTAAAAAAACCAGGCTCTCCGGGAGGTTTTCCTCCACCATCAGCACAATACCGGCGCCATACCACCCATCCGCATTTTTCGAATCGATTTGTATGGCCTGTTTATAATATTGGTAAGACTTTGAATAATCCTCCATTTGAAAATAGCACTCCGCAATATATACACGTGCATCGGATGAGTTTTTGTCAAACTTAAGATATTCAATGTAATAATTCAACGCTTCGGAATACTTTTCAACGGTGGATAAAGTATTTGCTTTGTTGAAAATCGCCGATGCATAGTTCTCATCTATTGCCAGTGCAAAATCATAAGCCTCCAGTGCTTTATCATATTCTTCAAGACGGGTATAAATGATCCCCAGGTTGTACCAGGCTGATTCAGCAAATGGATCAATATCAAGATATTCATTGTAACAACGGATGCTTTTTTCATCGTCACCCAATTTGTCATAACAGAAGGCCAGATCGTAAAGAACACTGTCATTTTTGGGATTTTCCTCATAAGCCTTTTCAAGGAAATAGAGTGCACGGCGGTAATCGGTGTTCTGTACATATCCGGCGCCTATATTATAAAGCATTTCATCCCGGTCGTCAAATGAAAACTTCTCCGCTTTGCAGAAAAAATCAAATGCCTTCTTCTCTTCACCCTCAAGACTGTAACAGTTTCCCATCATTAACAGTACTTCAGGATTAGTGCTCTCGATCCTGGAAAGCATTTGGAGGAGCAATAGCGCCTTGTCCGTTTTTAGCTGTCCTATCAGCACCTGCGCTTTCTTTATCTTTACCATTAACGAATGCGGGTGTTGCGAAATTGCGATTTCACATGCCTGTAACGCATTGGTTAATTGATTTTTGTCCATATAGTGATCGACAATATGCTCGAAGTCGGACACATCAAAGAAGCCCATCTGTTCTTCAGACAGCATCTCCTTATAACGTTTCACTACTCCGGCAAATTCCGTACTTTCGGAATTTTCTCTTGCCCCTTCCCACATTGACATATGATGCTAATTATTTTTTACAAAGATAACATTTCAAGCTATAATGGCTGATGCTCGGCACGTAAAAGATCATTTATCGTTTTTACCGGATTAAAGGTGACAATTGGAACCTCCACAAATAAGGTGATCCAATCGGCCATGGCTCCATTCCACAATCCGGGCAGTTCCTGCGCTTTTAGCGTTTTCCCATCCTTCGATTTTGTAGAAATAAACCCTGTTTCGGGATCTCTGTATTTCAGCAGGTCAAATTTTTCACCCTTAAAATTTCGTACTCCACAAACCAGATCCACGGGGTTAAAATGGGTCGAACGGCGTAATATTTCACTTTGTCCCGGATCATTAATGTCGATCTGACTGCTCTCAACCACCTGAAGTGAGACCGTCCCATCTGCATTTTTCGCCCAGAATGGTCCCCCTCCCGGCTCTCCTTCATTCTTAACCATACCGCAGATCCTCATCGGGCGGTTAAGCTTATGATAAAGATACTCAGACAGCTTTGACTTATCCGCATAGATCTGATTGGTGCCTGATTCTATACAGAGCTCTTTTTCAATGAACTCAACAATCTCTGCCTGGTTTTTTTCAGATATTTGTTCACCCTTTTTCTCAAGCAGCCGCAGATAACCAAAGATTCGTTCCTGATATTCTGTTAAAAG
>JAHEYS010000545.1 GCA_023251475.1 Prolixibacteraceae bacterium | reverse complement strand
ATCCTCTTTTACGCGATCGAAATTCCATTGCGGAATCTCAGTCTCTAAGTTGAGGCGCGCCTGGGCAATACTGGTGTAAGAGATCCCGACTTTAACCTCAACGGTTTGGTTTTCTGTTGTGCGATAATCGACATAGGCGCCAATCTGGGTTCCGGAGCCCTCTTTTGATCCCGCCTTAATATTTTTCTTTTCCCATGTTCCGTATGAATTGAACGGTTTGCTGAATTTTGCAAAGAAATATACATTCTGATTTTTCACAAATCCTTTTGAAGCCCTGTGCCCTTCAATTTCAGTATTGCTCACAATTTTCACTTCAGCGCCTGTACATTGGTCGCCAATACCGTGACTCATATCGATCAGAATATGGGAAGCATCCGATTTAGGGAATGTATATTTATGGTATCCGGCCCTTTCGGTGACGGTCAGTTGCGCTTTAATTCCATAATCCTTTAAAGTTACGGCATAATAACCCGGCGATGCTTCCTCTGCTTCATGAAAGAACCGTGACCGGTAACCTTCTCCTGGCTTATCTTTTGCTCCGGGTTCCACTTTAAGGGGTCCGGTAGTCGGCATGAACAGTACATCGCCCCAGTCTCCGGCACCCATGCCACTGCGGTGCAAATGACTGAAGCCCATCACAGAGCTATCGCTGTAATGATAACCGGAACACCAGTCCCATCCCTTGATATCGGTATCGGGTCCAAGCTGAACCATTCCACCCGGAAGGGCAGCCCCCGGAAATGTGTGTCCGTGATCAGCGGTACCAACCAAAGGATTGACATAGTCCGTATAATTTATCGGATCAGCACCCTTTGCAAACACATTTGTCAGGAGGGTCAGCAGAAGGAATACAAAAGACGAATATTTTAAATTCCTGTTCATTTTACACCTTTAATATTTAGAATGAATATTGATCTTAATTTTTTTCGGTCGGAAACATAAAGATGGAAGCATCGCCGGGATCAAGCTCCATGGAACTTTCGTAAGCGCTTGCCGGCACCAATGTTCCGTCTTTCAATACTTTTTTTACACGATCATCACCAAAAACGGTCAGGTTAATACTATTGACAAAGTCCTTATTGACCACAACCATAAAAGTATTTTCACCGTTTTCGAGTACCGAAACAAGGGCTGGGGCATCATTGGTGGTCAGCACTTTAATAGCTTTCGGAAGGGAGGTCAGGCGGATAGTTCCTGACGGGATCATCCCTTTTCCGGTGTGCCTTACCGAGACCACTTTCGATCCGAGAAAAACGGCTGACAAGGCTTTAATCTCCTGGCTCATCAGCTTGACACGATCATAAACGACACTTCGTTTGCCGGTTGCGCTGATGGGTGCTCCCCGTTGATCTTCGCCCGATGGTGCATTTACGGAAGTCGCCGACCAGTAAGTAAAATACTGTATCCCCTGGGCCCCGTAAGCCAGATCGCTGTAAACCTGAAGCCGCATAGCTGCAAGTGTCTGGGGGGTTACATGATTTTCATCGTAGTTTGTGGTAAGGGCAAAGGCCCAGAAAGGTAACCCCGCCTTTGTAGCTTCACCTGAAACCTGTTCCAGGTTCTGAAACCAGGTTTTCGAAATGCGATCCTTCATGATCGGATAATAGTCGAAAGAGATAAATTGCACAGGCAATTGTTTAATGTACTCCCTGACATATTCCATATAATCTTTGGTTCCCAGCTGAAGTGAATCTGCATGATTGGGAAAAAGGTTCACATAGCAAAAATGTTTGTTGTCGACAGCCCTGATCCTCCGTCCCCATTCGCCAAGTCCTTTGAGCTGACTGATAGAAGGTTCATCCTGCAGGTGATAACCCACGACTGCAGTGTGATTCATAAACCGCCGGACCGTTTTTTCAGGGTCTGTTTTTAGTTCCGGACAGGAAACAACCATTTTAATCCCTACTTTTTCGGCCACGTCCAGCGCTTTCTCCATTGCATCGGCAGTTGGAAATCCATTAAACTGGTAGGTTATTCCAGCCTCTTTCATCTCCTGATATCTGGCAACCGTTGTCTCACCTGCAGGTATACTATACCATGCCAAAATGGGTATCTCTCCTTTGGAAGTTAATCTGTCCTGAGCGCCGGATGATCCTGATAACAGACAGAATAACAGAACAATTAACAAATGTTTTTTCATAATTTTCTTCGTTGTGAAGTCACCGGGTGACTGTTCAGGACTTGAACAGTCACCCGGTGACTAAATTAAAGGATACTTACGCCGCCTGCCTCTTTCTTACGAAGAAGGATACCCAAAGGATATAAAGCATGCAGACGCCGACAACAAAAATACTGGCAAGTGGTCCAAACACTGAACTTACATAGCCCATTACAAGTGGAATTATTGCGCCACCTGATACGGCCATGATCAGTAAACCCGAAATTTCATTGGAACGTTCCGGCATTTTAGCTAATGCAAGCGAGAATATAATTGGGAACATATTTCCAACTCCTAATCCAATAATTAAAATTGCCACAAAAGCAACTGTGTTACTTGGCGCCAGGAAAACGCCCAATACACCACTAAGAGATAGAATAGCAATCAGCAAAAGGAAAAGGCGTGGTTTGATCCAGTTTAATATGATTGCACCAAGGAAACGGGATATTGTTTCACCGACAAAAAAGAGACTGATTCCATAGGCTGCCGCTTCAAGTGTGATACCGTATTTTGCCATTAACACCTTTGCAATATTTGTGTTAATCGCAACTTCAGCGCCAACAATCAGGAAGATTGACAGCGCCATCAACGCGATAAAGCTGTTTTTAAGCAATCCAAGGCAGGACGCAAATGATGCAGGTTTACGATCGGGCTTAGATTCTATAATAGGGGTCATGGATAACCATAATGCTCCCAGTAAAGAGGTGATGCCATAAACGGCAAAAACCAGTTTCCAGTCACCGAAATGTGTAGCCATGAATGTGGCAATAATTGGTCCAAGGGTCGAAATGATTGCTTTTACAAACTGTGAGGTACTCATATAACTGGCCAGTTTGTCTGATGGGGAAACATCCTG
>JAHEYS010000544.1 GCA_023251475.1 Prolixibacteraceae bacterium | reverse complement strand
AAGGATGTACTCGGTCAAGGCAACCCTGAATGCCTTATGGCCTAAACCGTAAGGTAGTTCCAATCTCGCAAAACCGGTATTTGTTTTTACCGAAAAACGGGTATCCAACTGGAAATCGGGCAGGTCTTCTTTATTAAATTCACCATCAGGTGGTTTGATATCAATTATTACTTCGCTGTCGCCGTCGAACAGTGTCTGGTAAGTGGTGTCGCTCCAGTTCCCCTCTTTCAGAAAGGATACATTGATCCATGGCACCCACTTTTTATAGTAATCCCATGCGGTTCCCGTATGTTTCTCTTCATTGGCAAGATAGGCAACTGACCTGATATCATCCGGTATGTTTTTCCAGTTCAGGGACAGGTTGCAACTGGTCAGATTTTTCTTGGAGAATATTTCCTGACTTCCGATGATGAGTGAGCTGCCGGCTTCGGGCTGGGTACCGAAAGGTAAGAAAGGTTTTGAGGCATCGACAGGTCCGAAATCATTCGACAGTACAAGATTTTTGACCTGATCAACAGCTACCTGCAACTGTATCTGTTTTATTGTTGTATTCTCAAAATGAGCAAAGGCATAGGTTTTGGTCACCTCATTGTTCAGCCGGATGAGCAGAACCGGTGTTATCACCTCGAAACCAAAGCCATGTTTTTTTGCATCATAGGCAATTATTGCACCGTCATCACCAGCCAGGGTGACCATCAGCCGGATGTTATTGCCCGCGGTTGCTTTAAATGTGGCCGGTGATTTTTCTATCCAGCCTTTTTCTCCCGTAAACAGGCAGGTAATATCCGATCCCCGCTCTTCACCGATTTTTCCCTTAAAACCCGATACAGTGATATCGATGGTGATATCGCGTTTCCCCTCCGCAAGCCACAAATAATGGGAAGCAACAGCAAAACCGATATCGGCAACGGGCATTTGGATCGAGGTCAGTTTCCCGTTACCATAGATTTTATTATAAAACGGATGCCACGAAAGATCAGGAGTTATTAGCGCTTCACCCATACCATCACCGGAATTAACTACGGGAGAAGCATACAGCCGGCCTGTCTGTTTGTTTGCATTGGCATCGGAACCAACAGGCTCAATCCCATGCCGGTACATTGTTTGTAGTGAGGTCACTTTTGCCTGATTGGCAATCAGATCGCGATCACTGGCAAAGAATGCTTCAATTCCTTTGTCATCTTTTCCTGCCCTGAACTGTTCATTTTTTTTAATCTGAACCGAAACAGCCTGTTTGGCAAGTTCCACCAGCAGATGAGCCTGGGGTGGATTGGCCGGTTTCTCTTTTAGCTGCAGGACCTCCCGGTAATAAAAATCGAGGTGACGACCGGTAAGGGTATTGGCTTCGGCCCGGGTATATTCCATTAACCTGAGAAAACTTAGAAAAAGTGCATAATGCGGATCATGTCTGTCCCAGTTGGTGAAGGTATCCTCCAGGGCAACTCTTGCTTCATTGATCACCCTGGCAAATACTTTCAGGAACTGATCTGAAACAGCTGTAAAAAGATTATGCGTTGCAATGTGATTGGTTTGTTCAAATACAGAACCGGCTGAATTCCCATAAACTGATGAATCAGAGATAACAGAGGCCAGGTAACCATCCCAGTCTGAGGAGCTGTTTGTAATCCAGTCCTTCGAAAACCCTGTGCCAAGTACCTGATTCAATTTCCCAGGTAGAACACCCAGTATTTTTATGCTTTCTGAGGGGGCCACATCCGCAATTACCGATAAGGTTATCCCGGCTTTATGGTAGGCGATCAGGCGATTCAGTGCCGGCGCCAACTGTGACTGAATCAGATTTTTCAAGGTTGATTTCAGTGCAATCTCAGTGGGAAGACCCTCTTTGAGCAGATCAAGTTGCTTCGCAAGTGTTCCCAGACAACTAAAAATGGAGCTGAGGTTTGTAATCAGCTCAATATCTTTTAATTCATTATCCAGGTTGTTTAAAAAATCAAAATAGCTCTTGATCTGGGTTTTGTAATCTTCAATGTTCTGAACTGATGTGACTGCCAACCTGAGTGAAGGATCATTACTGAAGAAAGGGGTCCAACTCCCATTCTCTGCATTATCGCTGTCGAAATACTTCAAAAATGCTGACAATGCCTGGGCGAACATCATTCCATGCGCCGGGCCATGCTCAATTACAGGAGCATATAACGGATCGAGTGCAGGCAATAACCGCTGTTCCTGACTGACCCCATCGCGGATCAGTTTAAGTGAATCTGTATTTTGATTACAATCTTTGGGCTTTGTCATACAATCAGCAAGTTATCAAGATATTAAACTAATTGAAGTGGTAAGGTTGATATCTGTTCCTTCCAGTTTATAAAATGGAAACACAAAATTGAAACGTGAATTGGTTGTTCGCACACGATAGACAATTCCGATCAGTATCACCCCTTCCAGTTCTCCGCTGTCGTCCAGTGTCACTTTTTCGAGTTCTATACGTGGCTCATGGTAATGAATGGCTGATTCGATTTTATCGGTCATGAGTGTCTTCATCCGGGTATCCAGGTTCTCAAAAATCAATTCATCGAGGTTACATCCATACTGTGGTAACATTACCCTTTCTCCCCTGACAGTCTGCAATAAAACCCCGAGACTCGATGCAATATCTGCCTCCTGTTCAAGCATCTCCACCGTTCCGCTGTTGGAATTGAATTTTGGCGGAAATGACCATCCACGTCCAATAAATGTGAGGTTTTGTTCCATAATTCTTACATATTATTCAAGGTACTTCAATGGTTAAAACGATTCACCCACCAATAAATACGGTCGGAGCGCCTGGTGGTAAAACCGATCCTCCTCCGGCAGTTAATGCTCCGATCCTTGCAGCAGGCATTCCCCCAATCAATACCGTTGCTGATCCTAATACAATCGCATCAGCACCACACGAATCACCCATTCTCGCCGCCGGAAGTCCGCCGATTAACACCGTAGGACACCCTGGTGGGAGAATAGGAGTCGGGACACCCATTGTCGCAGTACTCACAATCATATCCGAAACACGCGCTGCTGGTGGCATATCGTACTTTTTA
>JAHEYS010000272.1 GCA_023251475.1 Prolixibacteraceae bacterium | reverse complement strand
ATCCCTCCTCAGTAAGTGGCTGATTATAAAGCACCTTTGAAGAATCCAGCAGGATTCTTTTTTTCATAAGTGAGATTGTGTTCATTTTATCTGATTTTATTACCGGTTTATTCCCATTGCTGCTGTGTGGTTGTCCTGTGGCCAGGAATCCTGCCATCAGAAATATAATCCCCAAATTTATCCCTCTCATAAGAAAAAAATATTAATCATTAATTTTTCAGAACAGCATATCAATTATCTGAAGCCGTTATCGATAAATGGATGAAACTTAAATCACGGCAGGTCGCCTGTACGATCAGTCATTTCATAGTCAATTACCCCCCCTTTTATCAGGTCTGCATGTGCAAATTTATAGTTCTTAATCATTTTCCCATTCAATCTGACAGACTTTATAAAACAGTTTTTTTCTGAAATTCCGGGCGCCGAAATAAGCAGCTTTTTACCGTTTCCAAGTTTAATGGTAATCTTTTCAAAAACGGGACCGGTCACTGCATATTCCGGAAGTGAAGGGCACACAGGGTAAAATCCGATGGCGCCAAATACATACCATGCCGACATTTGTCCCGAATCATCATTCCCGCTTAGACCTCCGGGACCTGTGCCGTATTCTGTTTTCAGCACTTCGCGAACCACCTTTGTCGATTTCCACGGCTCACCAGAAAAGGTGTACAGGAAAGGGATTTGCTGTCCCGGTTCATTTCCATGCCAGTATTGCCCGTCAGCAAAAAAATCATCCAGGGTCTGATTAAATTTAGTTTTTCCTCCCATCAGCCTGATCAGGCCCTCAACATCATGGGGAACATACCAGTTGTATTGCCAGGGAGTACCTTCTGTAATATAGGGCATCTTCCTGTTTTTATTAAAATCAGTAGTAAAGTCGCCATTGGCAAAACGACCATTCATATTATTCACCGCCGGATCGAAAACATTCCGGTAGTTTTGGGACCGTTTCATGAAATAATCGTAATCGTCAGCCTTCCCCATCTTTTTGGCAACCTGCGCCATAGAAAAGTCATCATAGGCATATTCCAGGGTTCTTGAAACCTGTTCACCTTTATGAAAGGCTTCTTTAACAGAATCTTCCAACGGAATGTAGCCGTATTTCAGATAAGAAGTTAGGCCTCTCCTCCCCTTACCGTCGACATACTCTGCAAATGTGGAAGGAGATTCGGTGGCATTGTGTTTCATTAACCGGTAATCCTCTTCCGAAAGTTTGATTACCCCTTTGACATACGCTTCGGCAATAATGGAGACGGCATGGTCGCCGATCATCGCCGCGGTGTAACTGTTCCACTGCGGAAAAATCGGAATCCAACCCCTCACTTTACCCATGGTCAGTAAGGATTTAACCATATCTGCATTATTATCAGGAGCGATCAGGTTATATAACGGATGCAACGACCGGTAGGTATCCCATGCAGAAAAATCGCCGTAGTAATTTCCGTTACAGATCGTGTCAGTCTGATCATTACCATCAAAACGGGGATAAAGGCCATCAATGTCGTTGTAGGTGCGCGGCTGCTGGAATGAATGGTACATTGCGGTGTAAAATTTTACAAGTTCATCCCTGTTTTTACTTTCCACCTCAATTCTGGAAAGTATTTCATTCCAGCTATTTTCCAGTTTTTGCCGGATGTTATTAAGACTGAAGCCGGGTATCTCAACATCCAGGTTTTTCCGTGCCTGATCGATACTGACAAAAGAGGTTCCTACTTTTACCCTGATCTGCTCCCCTTTTTTAACCCGGTAGGAGAAGTAAGCCCCAAGGTTAGGTTGATTTTCAATTTGAAGTTTACCTCCAAATATTTGGTCTCCTGTGAAAACACCATACGTTAACGGCGCTTTCTCCACCCGCATCACGAAATACCCTGAAAACCCTGCCCGTTTTCCAAAACCCTGATAAATCCTGCGGATCGGATTATAGCCAATAATCTCCATCTTTTCCGGGATTACCTTAACATATCCTTCACCTTTATCGTTATTGGGGTTGGATACAATATGAGCTTCGCCCTCCTTATTAAAGGTAAAACAAAAGATTCCGCATCGGGTTGTTGCACTCATCTCTGCAGTAATATGGTAGGTATCAAGTTCTACTTTATAGTATTGAGGGGTAGACACTTCATGGGAATGTGAATAGTAAGAACCGCGTTTATACGGATTGCACACCAACTTTCCGGAAACCGGCATAACCGCCATCGAACCGTATTCCTGCGTGCATGAGCCACTCAGCCAATGGGAGCCGCGAAACCCGGTAATCACCGAATCTTTATAATAATAGGAAGAGACACACTTTTTTTCTGTATTGGTGGTCTGTGGACTCCAGTTGGTCATTGCAAATGGCATGGTAACCGAAGGTTGCACCATTGCATTGTTTTCGGTGCCGCCACCATGCTTTAATCCTGAAATCGTGGTTGTCGGGGCAGTACCTATGATTGGGTTAACATATTGAGTAAAATCTTTTGGTGATTGAGGAGTCCTGGACTGACAACTCAAATAAAAAACGAGAAAGAAAAAAAATAAAATTGGTCGTTTACAGGTCATCGTTCCTGAATTTTTAGGAATCATTTTATTAAAACTGAATTGTTACCGTATTGTTTTGCTGATGCGCTATTTTCAAAATCCCACCTGAATCAAGTGCGTTCCACTCAAGGTATTCCTCCTGATCTGAATTATTCCATTCCGGTAATTGAATCTCCCTGGATTTAACCGCCTTCGGTCTGGACTTTAACCGCAGAATTTCAACCGAATTTTTATCAAAAGTATCATATTGAATAGTATTTTCACCATAGGTAATCCGTTTAATGACCGAGGAAGAAAAAACAAGGTGATCTTGTCGGGCAGGTGCAAGTTCAGGGAATGCCCCCATCGCCCTTAAATAATGCCGGACAAAATCGCCATAACCATCAGTCATCCAGGTTTCTCCATTTGGATAGGTACTCTCGCCGTCCTCTTTAACCATGTAGGTAGCCCAGTTCAGCTGCCTGATCCCCTTTGCTTTGGCAGCACCATCACCTGTTTTGGAAGCATACAATAATTCAGCGGCCCCCTGCCTTGCAGTATGACTATTACCCGGAACCCTGTAAGAGGTCTGTTCATTGACTACTGCAACGCCATATTTTTCCCACTTTGGATTTCCAAGTTCTTTATAAACCCAGTCAAAAATGTGCGTTACCGATCCTTTCCAGTCAGGGAATAACTTCTGGTTTTCAAGGATATACTGTACCAAAGTGATTGCGTTGGTCTGTGTATCGGACCAGCTCCCGACATCTTCGAAAAAAGGTCCCCATTTGTTCGTTTTTAATGGATACTTCTGCATCCACTCAAGCAGTATTTGAAATGATTTTTGATAACTGACGGTATTCCCCTTTCCCAAAGCCACCAAACCACTGAGCAAATTCATCGTTGGAGTCCAGTTTGAGGTGTAGGAATAGGTTATTTCAGAAGAGGCCCCCTGGTTAAGAACTCCGGTGATGCCGGTGAATGCATTTACCCTGAATGGTAGCGGGGAATGATCATTATCACCGGTGATCATCCTTTCGGACAATGTATTTGCGATGTCAACGGCAGCATCAAGGTAGATCGTTTTCCCGGTAAGTTTGTAGATATTAATCAGTTCATATCCGAATGAACCGGCTTTATCGGGTTGGGTATACCCTTTCCCCATGATCATATCCCCATCGTAAATACCGGAATAGATCAATGTATTATAAGGATATGGGAGGTTCCGCCATTTACAATCGGGCGATGAGAGGGAATGTGAAAGATAATAATCGGTCATAAATTTCATATTATCCAGAATCCTTTCGTTCCCGGTATAGGCATAGAGTAATCTCCAGGAGGATAATGCCATCGGAATCTGATCGCCCCCGATACCACGCGAATCGTTGTGATCCCGCTTCCAGACCTGGTGGTTCATATGATAAGGCAAACCATTCATATCTGTCCTCATCGTATCCCAGAATTCCCAAGCCTGAAGAATAATATGGTCGTAGCTTTTACCCGGATCATTGTCATACCAGGGTAGAATCAATCCATGAGCGTCCGTTTTAATCAGATGATAACTCAGGTTTTCATTGCTGTTCTGTCCAAACAGGTTAAAGGAGATCGCAAAAATGAGAGGAAAGATAGTTTTCTTCATTTAGTTGTGATTTTTTCCAAATATAATTTAATTATCAGGAAATATTTCGTCACTTTCATCACAAAATATTTTGGAAAAATGTTTCACGGGATAATATCTTTTTTCATCTGAGAAGTTCCCGGAGTACTGCATCCATTTTATATACACTTGTTCATACTACTTTTTAATTCTTTTAGCAGCCTCAGCTATGGATAGTTTATCTTCTTCAGATATAGACCCATCCCCTTTAGGACCGATGTTTAATAACAAATTTGCCCCGATTTTCTGAGCATCCTCAAGCATTTTAATGATATCACCGGCATTGCGGTGGAGGCCATCATCACTCCTTTGGTAAGCCCATGCGTGTGGCTGAAGCGTATTGCAGATCTCTTTGGGTTTATTTTTATTTTTTTCGTAAACTATTCCGGCAATACCTTTTTGAATGCCTGCCGTTGCATTTGCATCTCTTTCAGGGGCACTATAATCTTCGTCCCCATTAGCTCCCTGCTTGAAAGATATCAATGCATGCGGCGAGAGTTTCCGGATCAGCGCATAGGTGGCATCAATTGTAAACAGTTCAGGGCAACCATAATATCCCATGATCGGATCAAACCAAAGGCCGGCAACATTTGGATATTGGGTCAGTATTTCGGTCAGTTGTTGATGCACAAATCCGGTATACTTCTTAAAATCCTTATCCTCTTTGAATTGATATTCCGGCTGAGGTGTTTTGTAGGGAGGTCTTGAGTTTGGCCAACCCCGTTCCCGGGGATAAAAAAAGGGATGATGCCAGTCGGCTCCATACGAATAGTAGATAAACAGGGCCAGCCCTTTACGTTCACAGGCATCGTAAAGTTCTTTGACCAGATCACGGTGAGCGGCTGAATTCAGGCTGTTGAAATCAGTCGCTTTTGTGTTAAACAGGCAAAAGCCGTCGTGATGCTTGGAGGTGATGGTAATGTATTTCATTCCACCTTTAATCGCCAGATCGGTTATCTCTTCTGCATTGAATTTCTCAGCAGTAAAGCGCTCTTTCAGTTTAGCATATTCTGCAACAGGAATGGTGTCCCGCAATTGTACCCACGCCTCTTTTTCAAGTAGACTGTATATTCCATAATGGATAAACATCCCGTATTTGGCAGATTTAAACCATTCAAGATTGGTTTTCCTGGGATCTTTCAGATACTCATTTCTGAAATTCTTAAGGTATGAAGGTACCTTAATTTTGGCAATTCCTATGTTTGCCATCCCGAATACCAGGAAGGAGATCATGGTTATTTTTAGTAGTTTATTCATATTCTCTAAGTATCTTCTTTATAATTTGATGATTGTCATCTGGTCATTGTATTGACATTGAGTTTTATTAAGTTTTTTATTTTCTGAATTTTATTTTTTTAAGTGGAATCTGAACATTGAAAGTTCCCCCATCCTTCTTATTGTTGCAAGGATCGATCGAGCAGGCTGAGAACAAAACAATTGGATCATCATTCTCATCCAGCAGTAACTGCGGGCGCTCCAAACGGTCAACCTTCAAATGTGTTCCATCCTTTAAAATCAATTCCTTTTTCATAAACAGGGGTGTGGGAGCAGGTATCCATTTTATTCCGTCAACCGATTGCATCATTGCCAAGCCTGGTTCACTACCAGTAAGTTTACCGTTAAAATCCTTCATTACAGCATAAAACAGTTTGTCTTTCCGGTGATACCAAACAAAAGGATCTTCGGCTGAAACCTTTTTGCCTTTTTCATCTTTAAAATCAAATACAAAATTGTCAGTTGCCACAAATGGCCCGACCGGCGAGTCGCTTAAGGCAACACCATGCACTCCCCGCCAATCCGGATCATAAATATTCCCTTTAAAATAGAGCAAATATTTACCATCAGATGGACGGTAAACGACAGCAGGATTAACCACGATCAGGTTATCCGCCTTTGCGGTTGTTCCGGGAGGTGATGGGTTCATTACTTCAATGTTGATTACCCTGGTCCGGGGTGAGAGCAGGGGATGGTCAAACCGTCTGAACCGTCCGGCTAATAAATCTTCAATTGAATTAAATTCAATCACCCCGATTTTCTGGTTTAAACGGGTACGAACCTGTTTTGACAGCTTAGCCCCCTCTGTTCCGGGCGGCAGGCTCCCAGGATCCTTACTTCCGGTGTAATAGAGGTAATATTTTCCGTTAAAGGTCTTGATTAACGGATTGTGTACCCCTTGTGCATCAAATGCAGTTGAATCTCCCTGATCTTTTCGCCCTTTCAGAAAGATTTTCAGCGGGTGGAAATTCCTGTCCGGAAAATCGGAAACAGCACAGCCAATTTTTGAATACAACATCCAGCTGTTGGCAAATGATGGAATATCAGGACCTGATTCCCAGGCCAGATAAAACATAAAATACTGATCTTTAATCCTGATGGGACTTCCGCACCACACAAAACTGTCGGTTAACTGAAAAACTGAGGCTCCGCTGACGGTTATTTTCCCATTCTTATTAACAACCGTAATATCCACAGGCAATGCCTGGTATTTTATTTCTGGCTTATGGCAGGCTGATATTAGCTGTAAAATCATTAATCCCAATATGATACTCAAGAATGACTTCATTGTAAGTCGAAATTTTAGAACTATTTTCAATCAACATTATTGTATTCTACCCGGTTCCCGTCTGTTTTTTCCGGGATTATTGGTGATGTCATCACCCAGGTCTTCACGCGCTTCCATTGCTAATTTCTCCAACTCCACGACTATCTCAGGATACGATTCTTTCACGTCATAACGTTCACCCGGATCACGGCGCAGATCGTAGAGTGCACCAGGGAAATTAAAATTTTCATTTGCCCCTCCGGGCAGGCCATCTTTCCCCGGTTTAAATCCTTCATAAGTACGCCCCGGATGTGCAAAAACCAGTTTCCAGTCACCATTGCTAACCGCTTCAAGACTATTTTTACGATAATAGTAATAGAATGATTTTCTGGGATTTGAATTGATATCACCCGTCATCAAAGAGAGGATATTCACACCGTCAATTTTCTTTTCAGGCAATGCAGCTCCGGCTATTGCAGCCAGAGTTGGTAAAATATCAATCCCTGAAACCATTTTATTGCAGACAAAACCTTCGGGAATAGTCCCTTTCCAACGCATCAGGCATGGGACGCGTTGACCCCCTTCGAATGAGGTTCCCTTCCCTTCCCTGAGACCTCCTGTACTTCCCGCATGATTTCCGTAATTGATCCACGGACCGTTGTCTGAGGTAAAAATAACCAGCGTATTTTTTTCCAGTTTCAGCTCCTTCAAAGTCTGTAAAATCTGACCGACGCTCCAGTCTATTTCCATCATTACATCGCCATAAAGGCCCTGTTCAGACTTACCTTTAAATTTCTCGGATACAGCAAGGGGCACATGCGGAAGCGGATGTGCCAGGTAAAGGAAGAAAGGCTTTGAGGTACTTCTCCTGATAAAATCAACTGCTTTTTCGGTAAACAGGGTAGTGAACCGTGTATTATCAGGATTTGTTTTTATGACCTGATCTCCCTCGATGAGTGGCAAAGGGGGATAATATTTCCCGGCTGAGGGATGGTTGGGCCACATATCATGAGAATAGGGGATGCCGAGATATTCGTCGAATCCGTGATGGGTGGGGAGGAATTGCTTTTGAACTCCCAGGTGCCATTTCCCGAAAGCCGCTGTAGCATATCCCTTCTTTTTTAAAACCTGGGCGATGGTCTCCTCTTCACTGCTAATCCCCATTTTGGAAGAATGGTCGATAGCCCCGGCAAAACCTACACGGTTGGGATAACACCCTGTCAATAAGCCTGCCCTGGAAGCACTGCAGACGGCCTGGGGTGAATAATAATGAGAGAAAAAGACCCCCTGGCTGGCCATCCGGTCGATATTAGGGGTGGAATAACCTGTTGCTCCGGTGATTGTCAGGTCGCCATAGCCCATGTCATCAAGGTAAATCAATACTATATTTGGTGATTTAGGTAATTTTTCGGCATTTGCTGTGTAACTGCCCATCAAGGTTGCTGCAAATGCAACAGAATATGTAAAATTTGTTTTCATGTGTATATTATTTGTTTTTTAAGTTCAAATGGAATCGCCATGAGGAAATTTTTATTTCGGTTTGTAGTTTTAATAAAGTACTTCTTTTTCAATGTTTTCGAGCGTTTTACCTTTTGTTTCGATGATGTAACGTTTCAGATAAATGTACCCGATAAATGTAAGTATCGCCAGAAAAATGAATGCATAACTCAGCCCCAACTGTTGTGCAGCTTGTGTAGTTCCAAATAATCCAATAACCACAGGAAACAGAAAATTGAGTGACGCACTGACAATCCAATTGGCTAATGAGCCTACCGAGGCGCCCCTTGCCCGAATAACGTTTGGGAACATTTCGGAAAGTAAAACCCAGACTACCGCTCCCTGCGATGCTGCAAAGAATGCAATGTAGACCACCAACAAAGCAACAAGCCAATACCCCCCTATATTTC
The DNA here is from genome assembly GCA_023251475.1 of Prolixibacteraceae bacterium. Lineage (GTDB taxonomy): Bacteria > Bacteroidota > Bacteroidia > Bacteroidales > Prolixibacteraceae > JAAFHB01. The sequence continues at coordinate 518 of JAHEYS010000272.1, read as the reverse complement.
CTGAAAGGAGTCCATAACCGAACAAGCCCAGAACGATGAACATTCCTATCTGTCCGGCCAGTAATATCTTTTTCCGTCCCAGTTTGTCGATTACCGACATTGCAATGAGCGTGAACACGAGATTTGTAAGCCCCAATATTACGCTTTGAATCATGGAGGTACCATTAGAAAATCCGGCAATGCTGAATATTTGGGAAGAATAGTAAAATACTACCCCAATACCGGTTAACTGATTAAAGATGCCGACAAATATTCCGATGTAAATGATTTTTCGAAAAGGCTTTTTAAAGAGGTTGATTCCCTTCCCGGTTTTCTCAGAATGAATCGAATACTGAATCTCGGTAATCGTTTGTTCCGAATCTATTTCAAATGAAGATAAGTCTTCAATGTTTTTTCTTGCCTCATCAATTCTTCCCCTTTTTACCAACCAGCGAGGGCTGTTCCGGATAAAAAAAAGCATCAGAAAGAACAAAACGGCAGGAATAGCTCCACTAAACATCATCCAGCGCCAATTCTGA
>JAHEYS010000543.1 GCA_023251475.1 Prolixibacteraceae bacterium | reverse complement strand
CCTGTATCACATCTTCAACCAGTTGCTTATCTGAAGTGTGTTTTAGTCCATAATCAAACAGCAGGTCATAATTATTAAAATAGATCTGCGACAATGCATCCTGATTTCCATCCAGAATAAATTTATTCCAGATTTCCATTTGACCGATGTCACTGGATAATTTCATCGCATTGTTAGTTTTCAGTTTTGCACAAATATGGACATTTTTTTGCCAGTTGACAAACAGACAAAATGAATAGGACTCGGATGACACAGATGCAGCGGATGAACACAGATTTTTTTATCTCTCCGTGCAAATCCGCTTAATCCGTGTTATCCGCGTTCCTATTTTATCACGTTCCTAAATTACCGCACAGGGGAATCAGCCTATAACGATCCGGTTATGCATTTTATTTTGTGAATATTCATTTTGAAGAAAGGGAAGTTCTGGTTTTTTATCATTTGCAAACCCCTCTCCGGATACCGGGAAGGGGTTTGTTGTGTTGTTGTATTTGTAAAAATAGCACCTGCGAATGAGGATAGACAGGATTCATGAAATTGTTATTATCTGTCCGTTTTACAGTACAATAGGATTTGATTTAACTGTTGTCCGGGGTTTCCTTTTTCTGGTAAGCAGGTGAATAATCATCCAGGCGATAAGATAGCTCATGCCGCAAACAGAGAAAAGCAGATTATATCCTGTCATTATATTTCCCTTTGCACTATAGAGGTCCAGTAAGTGTCCGATCAGCATGGGGAACAGTATTCCGCCCACAGCGCCCGACATGCCTGCAATGCCAACTACTGAACTTACCCTTTCTTTAGGGAACATATCCGATGCCATTGTGAACACATTGGTGGCCCATGCCTGCTGGACCGCCACAGCCAGGCTGATGAGCGCTACTGCTGCCCACATATTTGTGATGAATTGCATGGAAATGACCGATAACTCAATAATTGCAAAAATGAAAAGGGCTGTTTTTCTTGCTTTCAATGTCTTCACCCCTTTTTTAATGAGCCAGGATGAAAAATATCCCCCTCCAATGCATCCTACGGTTGCCGAAGAATAGATGATCATCAACCCAAGACTTGGTTTGGTAAGATCCAGCTTGAAGCTGGAGGAGAAATAGGAGGGTAGCCAAAACAGGAAAAACCAGTAAATAGGGTCGATCATGAATTTCCCGACAATGACTGCCCAGGTTTGGGGCATTGAAAAGAGTTTAATCCATTTGATGTTACCCCTGTTTTCAATTGTTCCATCATCTTCGTTTTCCTGCCCCGAAAGAATCAATTCCAATTCGCCGGCTGTCAGCCGTTTTTGCCGGGAAGGAATTTCATAAAAGATCCACCAAAGTAACAACCAGGCGAAGCCGAGTGAACCCGTGACCCAGAAAACCTCCTGCCATCCCCAATAGGTTAGAATAAGCGGGGTCAGAAGCAGGGCCAAAATCACCCCGACTGTTGTCCCGGAGTTAAAGATCCCCGTGGCTATTCCACGCTCTTTTTTGGGGAACCATTCTGCAATGGCTTTCATCCCGGCAGGGAAATTCCCGGCCTCACCAATCCCCAGGCCAATCCGTGCAGCAGCAAATCCAAATACACCCCGTGCCACTGCATGAAGCATTGCTGATATACTCCAAATAATCACTGCAAGGCAATACCCAAATTTTGTACCCACTTTGTCGATCAGTCTTCCAAAAATGAGAAGTCCCAGGGCATAAGCTGCCGTAAATGCCATAATTATATGTGCAAAATCTGTTTCGGTCCACGAAAAAGTCTTTTCAAGTGTCGGTTTTAATAGTCCGATCAGCTGTCTGTCCATATAGTTAATGACAGTGGCAAAAAACAGTAACGTGGCAATGATCCAACGGTAATTTTTCGTCTTCATACCAGTTTTGATCTTTTTGAGCCATTGACCAATTGTACATAATCCAGGAAATGTTTTTCCAGTCCGATCCAGTCTTTTGATTTTATGAGTGTTTTGTCGAAAAGGGGACTTCCAATGCCAAATCCATGTACCCCAACATCAAGAAAACTTTGCATATTTTCCAGGTTTATCCCACCCGTGGGCAACAATTGTACTCTATCCAAAGGGCCTTTAATTTCTTTGAGGTAATCCGCACCCAAATAGGCGGCAGGGAAAACTTTTACCGTTATAGCACCCATGCTATGGGCCAAATATATTTCAGACGGACTCAAAGCCCCTGGAAATACAGGGATCTCATTGTTTATACAAGCCTTGATTACTTCCGGGTTGACTACCGGGGTTACAATAAACTGTGCCCCATAACTTAAAGCCTGTTCAAGATCGGAAAGAGAGCAAACTGTTCCTGCCCCGATATTCAACAATCCTCCATATTCTTCGGTTGCATACCTGATCAGTAATTCTACATCCGGCGTATTCATGGTAACCTCTACCGTTGTAAGTCCTGATTTTAAATATACAGGCAGGATATGCTTAAAATCTTCCAGGCTGATCCCCCTTACAATTCCCACGATGGGCATTTTCTCAAACTGTTCCCGGGAGAAACTTCTCCCTTTAACTATACTTTGCATCATTTCGACTTTTTTAATTTTTACCTGTTTACGCGCCCACTGCCATCGCCTTTCATCAATTTCTCAACCTCCTCTACCGTGGAGAGGTTAAAATCGCCATAAATTGTGTGTTTTAGGCAGGATGCAGCAGTTGCAAAATTTAAGGCTTTTTGATCATCCCCGGGATAACTCAATAATCCATAAATCAATCCCCCCATAAAAGAATCACCACCGCCCACACGGTCAACGATATGGGTAATATCATAAGTAGGGGACTTAAACAGTTGTTCTCCATCATATAGCACTCCGGCCCAGGTATTATGACTTGCACTGACCGATCCCCTCAAAGTGATGATCACTTTTTTAGCGCGCGGAAATTTATCCATTAATTGTTCGCAAACCGATTGGAACCTGTTACCATCGACCGATCCGGAAGTTTTGGTCACATCAAAGCCTTCGGGTTTGATGCCGAAGACGGTTTCAGCATCCTCCTCATTTCCCAAAATAATGTCACATTTTTCAACTAGACCGGGCATTACCTCTGAGG
>JAHEYS010000271.1 GCA_023251475.1 Prolixibacteraceae bacterium | reverse complement strand
GTTAGAAATGCAGGAGGAGGTGGATTCACTTCCTCTTCTTTTCGTTTCTAACCCCTCATTTAACTATTTTTACACTGAATTGATGGAGAAATTTTAAAGTAGGGGTAGACTTTCACAGTCAGGAAGGCAAATCCTGAAAAGGGTAAACACGAGATGAAACGCTCATCCACAGAGATTCACAGATGGCAATGTATAAATCATTGAGGATTCCACAAGGATCAGGAATCTAATTATTAACAAAATATTCTAAATTTATACGTGTGAAATATTCTGCAGACAAGGCTCAAAATATCAGGAATGTAGAATTGATTATTTTTATTGTGGGATGGATGGCCATTCTCGCCATTCCATTCTTTAATTACAGGCACAATAATTCAGTCGACTGGACAAAGGTGACCGGAGAATGGGTCAGACTCTTTTCATTTTTAATCCTTTTTGCGATCAATGTGTTTGTATTGGTTCCAAAATTTTTATTTCAAAAGAGATACCTGTTTTACATTGGATCGACCTTACTGGTCATTCTGATCATTAATGCCGTATATCTTATCTGGGGGTTTATCATTACCCCTGCCAAACCTCTGATGATGCCGCCAATGGATCTGGGTCCGGGGATGCCTCCGATGGAATTAGGGAATGGAATGCCAGCACCAATCGGTTACAGACCAGCTTCTCCGCCAGAGCAGAAATCCATTTTTATGGTATTGGCCGACAACCTGATTATTTCAATACTTATCATCGGTGCTGGAACATCGATCAAAATGGTCTCTCAATGGCTAAATGAGGAGGGGAGGCGTAAAGATCTGGAAAAGGAACAATTAAAAACAGAGTTGGCTTTTCTGAGACACCAGGTGAGTCCACATTTTTTTATGAATACATTGAATAACATCCATGCGCTGATCGATATTAATGCCGAAGATGCCAAAAGTGCCATCATCGAATTATCCACATTGATGCGCTATTTGCTTTATGATACCGCTCATGGTCATACAACGCTTAAAAAGGAGATTCATTTTATTGAAAGTTATATTGCCCTGATGCAACTCCGTTTTCCGCAGAAGGTTACCGTTTTGCTGGATGTTCCTGAAAATATCCCCGATATTCAAATCCCACCCATGCTCTTTATCTCGTTTCTTGAAAATGCCTTTAAACACGGGGTGAGCTTTCAAAACGAATCGTATGTCTCCTTTAAATTATCGCTGACTGATGGGCGGCTGAACTGCATTTTTAAAAACAGCAAAGTCAACAGTGTCCATGGCATTGATAAAAGTTACTCAGGAATTGGGTTAAACAATATTAAGCAAAGCCTTAAACTGCTTTACGGCGATGATTTCCTCCTGAACATCCCGGAGAATGATGCGGATTTCGAAGTTCAATTATCAATACCTGTCTATGAAAATAAAATGTCTGTCAATTGACGATGAACCACTTGCACTTAAACAAATAGGCTCTTACATCGAAAAAACTCCTTTTCTTGAAAGTGAAGCGCTGTGCAGTAACGCTTTCGAAGCCATGGCTTTTCTTTCAGATAATGAGGTGGATCTTCTTTTTGTCGATATCAACATGCCCGATCTTAACGGGATGGATTTCGTACGATCCCTGACTCAAAAGCCACAGGTCATATTCACTACTGCCTACAGCGAATATGCCATCGAAGGGTTCCAGGTCGACGCCCTCGATTATTTATTGAAACCGATCAGTTACGCAGTTTTTTTAAAAGCTGCAAACAAGGCTAAAACCTGGTTTGAACTGAACCGGAGGCAATCAGATGTTATTCAAACTACCAATGATTATATTTTTGTGAAATCGGAGTACAAACTGATGAGGATCCTCTTATCGGAAATCAAATACATTGAAAGTTCCAATGAGTATATCCAGATACATCTGATCAACGACGAACCGGTAACCTCATTAATCCGTCTAAAAGTGATTGAAGAGCAGTTGCCAAAAGATAAATTTATGCGCGTACACCGCTCCTTTATCGTCAATCTTGACCGCGTAAAGGTTATTGAGCGAAACAGAATCATCTTTGACCATCATATTTACATTCCGGTTGGGGATCAATACAAGGAAACCTTCCAGGCTTTTGTCGATAAAACATTTTTAATATAAAAACCTCTCTTCCGCTACCGCACCTCCCATCGCGAGCAGCTCAATGCGGCATTTTTACCCCGAAAATCACCCTTTCCGTTTATGATTAAGGGCATTTCGTTGATTATCCTTGTAATAGTTAATTTCTCAGCCTATCTTTGAATAAACAGCAATCATGTTTTTACAGCTGAGAAATCAGAAAGATTGAACAGTAAATTTACACCAGGATTCATGAAACTCAAAAAAAATATTGCTACCAGCGGAGAGGGATTTATTTTTAATCCCGGTAACGGAGATTCATTTTCAACCAATGAAATTGGAACAGAAATCATTGGAATGCTGAAGGATGAAACTCCCCCGCAGACCATCATTGAAACGATTTGTGCCAAATACGATGTTGACCAGAACCAGTTCGAGCGGGATCTTGATGACTATCTGTCACAACTAAAGGATTATACTATTTTAGAATAAACGAATGGTCAAGCAATCTAAAAACGGAGGGAAACAGGACAGGAAGACAATTGTCATCGCAGTCACCGCGCTGAATGCCATCGACAGTCCCGGCCCCGGAGTGGCGGTGATCCGGGCGATACGTGAATGTTCCGATTTTGAGGTCAGGATCATTGGGCTCTCCTACGAAACACTGGAACCGGGCCTGTACATGCATGACTTAGTGGATAAAACTTATCAAATTCCATATCCATCCGCAGGAACAGATACATTGCTGGGCCGACTGATGCATATTCATGAAAAAGAACATCTTGATTTGATCATTCCTAATTTTGATGCTGAACTTTTCAATTTCATTAAACTTAGAGAAAGGCTTCTGGAATCCGGTATCCACACATTTATGCCCGAAATGGAGCAATTTGAAGCGCGTGACAAAATAAAATTATATGAATTCGGCAAAAAACATGAATTGATAATGCCGAAGGACAGATTGGTTTATCAGGACCGCGACCTGGCTGAGGCTGCCGAGAAAATCGGATATCCGATGGTGATAAAAGGAAAATTTTATGATGCCATTATTGCCAATTCTTTTGAACAGGCTCAAAAAGCATTTTATAAAATTCAGGCAAAATGGGGACTCCCTATTATCGTTCAGGAATTTATAAAAGGGACAGAGATTAATATTGCAGCCCTGGGCGATGGGAAAGGGAACACCATCAGCGTGATACCGATGCGAAAGCTGTACATTACCGACAAGGGTAAAGCCTGGGCCGGAATCACCATTGATGACACCACATTTATCGAGCTGGCCATAAAATTTATAAAAGTGACAAAGTGGCGTGGAGGCTGTGAGCTTGAGGTAATGCAATCTCCCGATGGGAAGCCCTATATAATGGAGGTAAATCCCCGGTTTCCGGCGTGGATTTATCTCACCGCCGCAGCCGGTCAAAACCAGCCTGCAATGTTGGTCAAAATGGCAATGGGTCACAAAGTTGCCCCAATCAGGGATTATGAAGTTGGAAAAATATTTATCCGCTATGCATGGGACTTGATTACCGATATCGGTGAATTCCACAGGATTTCCGGAACCGGAGAACTTGAAGGCAAAAAATCAAACAATGATGGACAAAATGATTGAAACAACAAAATCAATAGGAATATTTATAATCTGTTTTTATATGGATATAAGAGATCTATTAAACGGAGATAATGAACTGATAATCTGAATTTATTATATATTGCACCACATATATGGAGGCCAATCAACCTGGAGTTTTCTTTATAAAATCTAACTCGACAGCTACTTTTAATGGATAAAATAAGATATGAAAGACCGATTATTCAGAAAATGAATACCGGCTTAATGAATAAATTTGGTACCAGAACAGAATATGAGCCCGTCACCCACATCGAAGGGGTAACGGTGAAAAGTCTGATTAACGATTACGGATCACCACTGTTTGTAATTTCAGAGAAACAGCTAAGACGCAATTTTCAGAATGCTGCAAGAATTTTTAAAACCCGGTACCCAAAAGTACAGTTCGCCTGGTCCTACAAGACTAATTACATGAATGCCGTTTGCCAGGTATTTCACCAGGAGGGCTCATGGGCTGAAGTTGTCTCCGGATTTGAATATGAGAAAGCACTCAACAATGGCGTCCCGGGACATAAAATCATCTTCAACGGACCAGACAAATCTGACCAGCATCTCATCTCCGCTGCACGCAATAACTCATTGATACATATTGACCATTATGATGAGCTTTACACGCTGATTAAACTAAGTGAAGAGCATCACCTGAAACCCCGTGTAGCCATCCGTGTCAATATGGATACCGGAATTTACCCCAAATGGGACCGGTTTGGATTTAATTTTGAAAACGGACAGGCATGGAATGCGATCACCAGGATCATCAACTCGGTCAATCTTGATCTGGTAGGGCTCCATTGCCACATCGGAACCTTTATGCTCTCGCCCTCCGCCTATGCCACAGCTGCGACAAAGCTGTGTGAACTTACCTGGGGTATCAGGGAAAAATTTAACAAGACCCTACAATACCTTGATCTTGGAGGGGGATTCCCCTCAACAAATACGCTGAAAGGGGCATACCTTCCCGGCTCAGACACAGTTCCATCCATTGATCAGTTTGCCGATGCCATCACAGACGTCATCCTCGGATACGGTTTTAAGCAGGAAGATTTGCCGCTGTTAATACTTGAATCGGGCCGTGCGCTGATCGATGATGCCGGATACCTTTTAGGGACTGTCCTGGCGACCAAACGACTTTCCGACGGAAGGCGAGCGACAATTCTTGATTTCGGTGTAAATTCGTTATTTACCTCTTTCTGGTACGAACACAAGATTAGTCCGGCACAGGTCTTTGGCCAGCATACCGAAGAGATGGTCCTTTTCGGTCCGCTCTGCATGAATATCGATGTCATTCGTGAAAGTATAACAATGCCCTTACTCGAAAAAGGGAACCACCTGGTAGTTCACAAGGTGGGCGCCTATAACATGACGCAGTGGATGCAATTTATTACACTCAGACCAAATATTGTTTTGATTGATATGGAAAACAATACACATGTGATCCGAAAAGCCGAGACCCTCGAATACCTGGAACAAAATGAGCAAATCCCAGATCATTTAAAATATAACACATTAAAATAAACACACAATAAATCAGATTACTGCCAAATTGTTTAATTATTTCCATTTCTAACGAAGTCATGTCCATTCAACGAACCATCAACACATTTCGCGACATCATTTTGCCGGCCACGCTCAACAGCTATTCCGCCATCTTCTTCTTTAACAACAGGTTAATAGCATTGGTGATTATGGGAGTCACCTTTTTCCATCTGTTTGCCGGGATATGCGGTTTAATTGCTGTCGTAGTAACGGTGCTGATGGCCAATTCGATGGGATTTGATAAAATTCAGACTAAAAACGGTCTGTACAGCTTCAATGCATTACTTGCAGGTATTGGGATGGGTACTTTTTTTGATCCGGGGTACGTCTTCTTCAGTCTGCTGCTGCTCGCTGCTTTATTGACACTTATCCTTTCGGTGACATTGGGTGGATGGCTTTCAAAATACCGGTTGCCTTTCCTGAGCATCCCGTTTATACTTACTTTCTGGCTCATCGTTCTCCCTTCATCCCAATTTGAAAATCTTGGCTTAACGCAACACAACATCTACTGGATGAACGAAATGTATGCAATTGGCGGAAATCAGATGCTACACCTGTTTCAAACTATTGACTCCCTGCCGATACATAACATGGTGGATATATATCTCCGGTCGGTGAGTTCGATCTTCTTCCAGGATAACCTGATCGCAGGCATACTCATCGCTTTAGCTTTACTTATCTGTTCGAGAATTACCTTTACCCTTTCGGTTATCGGCTTTATTTCCGCCTATATTTTTGCGAAATTTTCAGGTTCGGCCGCTGCAAGTATCACCTATTATAATATTGGGGCCAACTATATAATGGTCGCCATTGCCATAGGCGGATTTTTCGTCATCCCCTCCAAATACTCCTATTTGTGGACTGTCCTTTTGGTTCCGCTAACCTCACTGGTCTTACTTTTTATGAGTAGAATGTTCGGGTTTCTGCAATTGCCGGTATTCTCCCTCCCATTTTCGGTCGTAGTGATACTTTTTGTTTACTTCCTGATGCAGCGGACCAACCCATCAAAGCTTAAATTAACCCCCATCCAATACTATTCACCCGAAATAAATCTTTACATCTTTAAAAATAACCAGGAAAGACTCGCGAATCTGCTCTATTTTCCGCTGCATCTCCCTTTTTGGGGAGCGTGGACCGTTTCACAGGGGCATGATGGAAAACACACACATAAGGGAGAATGGGGGAAAGCTTTCGATTTCATGATATTTGATGATGAAGGGAAAACCTACACCTCAAATGGCCTGCTATGTGAAAATTACTTCTGCTATAATAAGCCTGTTGTAGCTCCGGCCGATGGCATTGTGGAGGAGATCATCAACAATAATGATGACAACGAAATAGGAAAGGTAAACACCACGAACAACTGGGGAAATGCAATCATAATCAGGCATGTCCCCGGATTATACACACAACTTTCACACCTTAAGAAGGGGTCAGTCAAGGTGGCGCCAGGTGATTTTGTCAGGCGCGGCGACTTGTTGGCCTATTGTGGAAATTCGGGCAGATCGCCCGAGCCTCACCTTCATTTCCAGGTACAGGTCACGCCACATTTAGGGTCAGCTACAATTGATTATCCATTTGCGTATTACTATGAAAGGGGGGAGAAAGCAGACCAGTTAAAACAATACTCCAGACCAGGTGAAGGGGCAAATGTGCATTCAGTAAACACCAACCAATTGTTTAAAAACACCTTTGATATTGCCCCGAATTCTGTTTTAAAATACAGTTATGTGGATCGTGACGGGATGGAGCGGACAGAACAATGGAATTCCTATACTGATGCATATAACTATAAATACCTCTATTGCAAGGAGACAGAATCATCTGCCTATTATGTTTGTGACGGATCAATGTTCTATTTTACAACCTACTACGGCAATAAAGAATCTCTGCTCTACTATTTTTATCTCTCACTGTACAAAGTTTTCCTGGGGGAACCCGATAATCTTGAAAAAGGAGATGCAATGCCATTGAGTATATTGAGAAATAAAAAAATCAGTACCTGGCTTCAGGATTTTATCGCCCCATTTTATACATTTATTTATGTGAGGTATTCTAATAAACCGGAAAACACCACAAATTTGTTCGATCGTGAACTGATAATTTTAAAATCGAAAATTGAAGTTTCAGTTTTTGGTAAAACCACCATTGCAAGTGAAAGTGAAATAACAATTAGTGAGAACTCGGTCAAAGAGTTCAACTATAAATCGAAAAAAACTAATATTCAAGCCAAATGGTTAAATTTATAATTGTTGCATTGCTCTTTATACCGGCAGTAGTTATTGCACAACAACCGGTCACCTTCCGATCAGCAGACAGCATCACTTATCAATGCTATTTAAAGGGGGAATGGGAAAAACTGATTAGTACCGGTCAGCAGGCGATCGCACAAAATATCGATTACAAAAGACTTCGGCAACGTATTGGATATGCGTGGTTTGCCAGGGGTGACTATTATGCAGCTCAATCACAGTACGAAAAGGCGCTTGCTTTTGATGAATGCGATCCTGATATCAGGGAATATCTCTATTATTGCGCCCTGAAGACCGGCAACCAGGTAAACGCACGGTTTATTGCCAAAGATCTGACACCCGACCTTAAGAAAATACTTGGAATCGAAACCTTTAAACCTGTGGAGTCAATTGATCTGGAGTATAATTACAAATCCAATAACAGCCTGACTCGCTCAAACCCAACCTACCTTCGAACAGGTGTGAATACACAACTGGGCTACAGACTGCAACTCTACCAATCAGTATCAAATTATCAGCAGACCATTGATTCTGCACTGACAAAACAACCCGAATATTATGCATTGCTAAGCTACTCCTTCCCTTCAAAAATTTCCATCGATGTGGCTTATCATTACCTGAATACGCGTGTCGGTAACTATAAAATACCAGGCAATATGATCTTTGCCGGCATCTCGAAAGGGATTAACCGGCTTAACCTGGGGATAAACGGCTCCGTTTTAAATAATTCCACGGGCAACACTACCCAGATAGGACTTCAGGCAAAAGTAACATTACCAGGCAAGTCTGGTATTTACTTTCAAAGTTCACTTTGCGGAATTAATGAGCCAGACGGTTCCGGAACCATCTTAGCTCAGTCAGCAGGCCTGCGCGTGACTAAAAATTTGTGGGCAGAAGGGAACATCACGCTGGGTTATTTGAAAAACTATAATGATTTCAGGGCATTATATGTTTACAATTCGGTCGATCCCACCACCTTCAGAACAGGACTGTCACTATTCTGGTATTTAGGAAAACCCATCTCACTATTCGGCAACTATACCTTTGACCAGAAACAAATCACGAGCAATTTAAATATTTATAACCAACAATCATTTTCAGGAGGAATTATATGGAAACTTTAAGAAAAAATATTTTTGTCGTTTTATTTCTTTTTATGAGTATTGCAGCGCTCGCCCAATCGGCTGATGCATTGCAAAATGCATTTGTTAAAAGTTACATTGCTGAGAATGAGAAAAATTATCCTTCGGCGATAAGTGAACTAAAGGTTGTCTATCAACCCGATGACTATATTATAAATATCCGCTTAGGTTGGTTGAACTACCTTGACAAGCAATACACCGAATCGGCTAACTATTACAAAAAATCGATTACATTAAGACCATATGCCATTGAAGCACGTTTTGGCTGTGTAAAACCACTCAGCGCCCTTGAAGACTGGGAAGGAGTTAAGAAACAATACCTTGAAATCCTGAATATTGACCCCCAGAATACCCTTGCAAATTACTGGCTTGGGGTGGTTTATTACAACAGGAAAGACTTTTTAAGCGCTGTCAAACTTTTTGAAAAGGTAGTCAATCTTTACCCATTGGATTATGACTCGGTAATTATGCTGGCCTGGGCAAAACTGAAAAGCAATAAACCTGCAGAGGCAAAAGTTCTGTTTCAGCAGGC
>JAHEYS010000542.1 GCA_023251475.1 Prolixibacteraceae bacterium | reverse complement strand
AAAATAGTCTGATAGCTTGTCCCACCTGTAAGGATTTGCCCTGAAAGACTCTTTAGACTGATAATCTGACTATCAGATATATAGTCAAAAGCATATCCGTTTCCAAAAAGCGATTCTGCCGCCTTTCGTACCGATGAACCTTTGGAAGCACCGTCAAAATGGAGCAAAAGTGAGCGACCTCGAACTGCATATTCGTCTGAGATCGGGTAATAAAGCAAAACATCATTGTCGGGTTTACCCGACTGTAAAAACGATTGCGATCTTGCGATATAATGATTCAGTGTTCCGAAGTCGTTCCAAAAGGTGTTGGTTGGACCGAAATGGACGGCGGCATAAAACATCCAGCCTGGCCAGGGGGCGTTTTGGGGTGAGAAGGTCGTTCCATGATAAAAAACATGGTTGACACCAGCGAGCAGAAACCGGTCGATCGCCTGTTTTACATCAGCCAAAGAGGCTTCAAAATGATCTTTAAGCCAGGTTGCTGATTCAGAGGATGCCAGTTTCTTCCCGGTTACATGAGCTACCGATGAAGCAGTTTTTATCTTCACAATATCTTCCCCTTCAGTTTCCGGGATATCTGCGGCTCCGTATAAATCGAGGATATTGGCAGGCGCCCCGTGAGCCTGGTTGCGAATGATTTTACCCCCCTGAACTGCCCATTCATGCCAACGTTTTGTATAATTCTCAAGGATCAGATCCGAGATGGTGGCACGGTAATCGCACAAGACACGGGTATTGTTTTCTGCAGCGTCCTCTCCCATCAATGCGGGTAAGCGATTGCGCAGGTCATATCCCCGCCGTTTCAGAAATTCGTCGAACATCAGAGGGGTGAAATCGGCCTCTCCGCGTGCGTCGTCAACTTCATAGGAGTCATTAAAGTACGCACGCAATCCACTAATATCCTGATCCTTGAATGATGTTGTGAAATGACCAAGATAATTATCAATCGCTTTTGCGGAGAAATGGTCAATCACATCCCCTTCACCACCCGGTCCGGCGCGCTCAACCATCTTTCCGTGCCATCCTTCGAATACGGCATATAATTTCCAGTTTCCTGCGGGAGCTGTCCAGTTCAGGTTTCCGTCGCCTTCTACTTTTGAAGTAAGGTTAACGATCTCACCTTTACCGGAATAGGCCATCAGGACCTGGAGCGGCATCGGTTTTGAGTAACGTACCTGCTCGATCGCCCAGTTTTGAAGACTGTCGGCATTCGCGCTTACCGGATATTTCAGCTGTTCGATTGTCAGATCCCTGCGGCTGATAGTTCGCAACAACGGCGTCTGAATCATTGCAACTTTTTTATCAAGCCGTTCTCCCTCCTTCAAAACAAACGATTGAACAGACATATACTTGCAGGCATCCTCCGGTGTAACCCATAGTCCTCCGAATGGCCAGCCGGAAGCCATCGCCAGATCGATACCCATATCCAATCGTTTCCCTTCCTGAAGCGTGTATTTAAAATTGTCGACCCATGACGGAGAGAGGAATTTAATGAATTTGTTCTCGTATCCATGTACACCATAGATTGGGGTGATTTCCAATCCTCCCAAACCCACGCCTGAATAACTTTCCATTGCGGCTTTCAGATCGGATGGACTGACACTGCTCCCCATCCACCACCAGCGGCTCCATGGCTTTGATTCTTTTGTAATTACCGGCCAGCCAGGTTTTACAGCTGATGGTTGACTTTGACATGGCGTCAGCAAAAAAAGCATCAGGAGAAAAAGCACTCCCTTGATTACCTGAATTTTAATATCTTCAATCATGGCTATTCTGATTTTATTAATTACTTAGTCCCCAAAAGAAGTCGAATTTAGGGAATACAATCCCCTAATTTGATCGATTTCGGGGATTAGGATCCAACACATCAATTGATCGATTTTTTGATTTCAGCGGCGTAAATATCGGAATGGCCTTCAAAATTGGCCCTGAAGATGATCCATTTCCCATCCGGTGAAAAGTGGACGTTGGGTTCAAGTTTGTAATTGTGGCGTTTCATGTTGACGAGACGTTCAGACCGGAAATGGTCGCCTACAGGATGAAACAGGTAAATCCACATGCCATCCTTGGCTTTTGCTACCTGTCCCGGATCACCGCCGTCGCCGGCAAACGATTGCTGGTCAGGCGATATGGCAAAATGGATCGACCATTCATTACGGGTCATTTCATATCTTTTTTCTTCACCCGTTGCCAAATCGGACCCACTCAGAAAAAATGTTACGCTGCGCGGCATCTGCAGGTCGAACCAGATCTTTTTCCCGTCGGGACTAAAAAATTCATGGCCCGCTATTTCGCCATCGACCGTCCGTTTGTGCATCAGAACCGGTTTGCCGCCATTGACATTCACAGTCCATATCCGGTCGACCTTGTGCCAGGGCCCTTCATGACAAAACATTAATATATCAGGCTTTGTTGGTGAGAACTGAATGTGGTTGAGCCACGCATTTTCAGCATAAACTTTTTTCAGCTGGCCACCCTGAGCAGGCAGGACAAAGAGTGTACGACGAAGTTTCGCATCATAAATACGATTAAAATAGTCGCGTTTCTCGGGAAACTGCTTTAAAATCTGCGCTTCCTCTGCAGAATTGAGGGCCCCGGCCAACAGCGATTCGTCAGCATTTAAGGTGGTAATGTGCCCTCTGATACTGTCGGGGAATATATAAATCAGTCGTGTCCGGTGATTTTCAATACCCGTGGCAAATACACTATCGCCACATTGATAATAAACCTCACGACCTTTTACGGAGACAATTTCTCCGTAAACCCTTTTTTTATTGGTGATTTGATCAGTTTGCCGGGTTTTGAGATCAACAGAGAAAATTTGGGCATTGTTGTTCACCTTCCGGTAGAAAATCATCTTTTCACCGGTTGCTCCAATTGCCGGCAGGAAAGGGTTGTTATGAAAGTAGAAACTTTGGTTATCACCTCCGCCGGGCGCCAGGTGGATGATTTTATGTCCCGAGTCCTTATCGATCCATTCCGCAGGCATGGGGGTAAGGGAACCGGTTTCAATTAAAGGCAACTTCTGTGCTTTGCCTGCACCTGTTGTAATGATAAGGAGCAGCCCGATTAAA
>JAHEYS010000065.1 GCA_023251475.1 Prolixibacteraceae bacterium | reverse complement strand
AACAAACCTGTTTCCTTTAACAATTAAGGGGGGAGTAACATCCGGTATCCAGCCCGGCGCCCCCTTTAACAGGTTTGAACCCGCAATCATCCCCGTTCCTGTTAACGCTGAACTTTTTATAAACTGACGTCTTTCCATGATAAATGAGTAAAATGTTCAGTTATCCTAAAATATCTGATGATATCTGCAGCTTTAATTTCTTAATTTATAGGGTTTATTCTCCTTAAAATCGTCGGTTAAAGGTTGTAGAAGCTGAATATCATCACCCGTTCTCTGAGCGAGCGTAATTGCAAAAACCTTTATTTTATCGTTCTTTGGAAGGGTAATCGTGGTGGCACCTTTTGGCAAATCGAGTTCATATTTGTAAATAAAGCTATATTTATAGGCTTCATTTTTAGTTGGATAACGTTGATGTAAATGTGATGCGTACCAGGCAATATTGCTGTTTTTCACAAAAGGCGCTTCCATTCCAACCACATCCCGGTTGTTGGCAGCAAACCTGCGGTTGTAGAACTGGCCCACAAATCCTGTCCAGTTCTGAACCACCAATTTTACCGGTTGGTTTCCTACTAAAAATTCGCCCTGAAGATCACCTGCCGCGGCAGCAAGAATATAAATTTTATTAAAATTACCCGAAGGTATCGTGATTGTCTGTCCAAGGCAATTAACAACATTGCTCTCTTCATCCCTGGTCATCCCCATTTTAAAGTGAATGCCCTCGCTTACCAGATTTCCAGGGAAGAGTTCCGCAGGATAAGTTTGCCGGTTTGTAAAATCGCCATCTGACCTGTTGCGGTCAAAACTCACCACATCCTGGTTATATGGAAGGATAAGCGCCAATTGATCAGCCGGAGGAACCTGTGAACCAAATTTCACTGCAAAACTGCGAATGGTATAGTGGGTGATATCAAATTTGAGCAGATCTGCTGAGTAATCTGCCGGCCCGATTTTTTGTTCCTGCCCGTTCACCTCGTAAGCATCCTCAATTTTTGCATGAAATCTGGCACTCAACCCTTGTTGATCCGTACCCAATAATTCATTCACCCGAACGATGTAATAATCGCTGTTTTCGGCTTTCTTAAAGGCCATTAATCCCACTTTTGGTGAACTAAAACTTAAGAAAGAAACGCTTTTTGTGAATTTGCCGGCATGTTTTGGGGCTTCAAAGGCAATCAAGGGTTTATTCAGAAATTCAGCCTGCCACTGGGTCTCACTATTTGCCCAATTGCCTTTGTGACTGTAAACTCCATATTTCACGTCATGAATCCCCCAATCCTGCGAACTTTGGTGCGCAAAATCGTGATGCGCCTCGGGTGTGTACAACAAAGTAAGACGCAAGGTGTTGTTGTCGGGTTTGTCAGAGCCGAACTTGCAATCTTCGAGGATTGAAACGCCAAATTTTCCCGACTTATCGGTAAGGTCGAACCACTGTTTCGAAGGGACTTCAAACTTTTTTGAATGGTTATTATTGCGCTGAATAGTCCCAACGCCAATATTATAGGTCGCATTTTCGTTATCAGCAACCAGCGGGAAGGCGGCTTTTAAGCAGACACCCGTTGACTGCCAGTCGATTTTATTGGTAACCTCAACCCGCTTGCCTGCATCACCAGCCGAGAGGGCAATGATTTGCGTAATTTCGGAATTGCGTTTTTTACGGGTAACCTCCAGCGCTACGCGAACCGAACCCTGTTCAACTATTTTTATGGTAGCGTCGCCATCGAGGTAATCAACCGGAGGATTTTTACGATCATTCCAATCCATATTCCAGGCCGACCAGTAACCAGGTTTTTCGTGCTGAAATTCCAGTCGTGCCGGTTTTGACAATAACTCCTTTTTCTGAATTTTATCAAATACACTTGTGATATCCCCATTAAGCCCAACGGTTACCTGGTAAAAATCATTTTCAAGGGAATTGGGTTTTGCCGACAATTTATTATTTGAAACAGGTAGACTGGTAGACTCCTGAACATCGAAAACCTGCATACCCACTGACGGAACATTTGCCAGGAAAATAAATTTCAATTTATTTTCCTTTTTAGAAAGTATTTGTGAAGGCACTTCCTTACCATTTGACGCTATGACTTTAATATTTAATGGCATTGAAGCGTATTCCAGCTCTGCAGTAACAACATCTTCCCTTGTCATTGCCACCGGATTGTAAACCGCAATTGCCCTTCCTTTTACCTGGGTATTGAGTTGAGAGGCGACATTACTTAGCCCGTTTTTAAGCGATTCGGAAAATCCGTTGGCCGCAATAAACTCATCATTCCATGCGTAATTATAGGCTATTGGGATGGATGTTCCGGGAAGTATATCATGAAACTGGCTTCCAAGAACCAGGTTCCAGGCGTTGTTGATTTTTGTCAATGGATATTCTGCTCCCATCAGTGAAGAGGCTACAGAAGAGAGCTGTTCAGCCGATTGGGCTAATAACTCATTCTTGCGGTTCATCCTTTTCATGTACGACTGAGAAGTGAGCGACCCTGCGCTGTGTTCAATAAGCAATAAATCACCCGAATAGACAGGTAGCTTTTTATGCAGTTCAGGGGTGATCGACTTGTAAATCTGGTCGGATGAAGATAATACAACATTAAATTTACTGTCGGCGTGATTCAGACTTCCCACGGCATGGCGGACATCGGTTTCGCGCGGGGCGCCACCCATATCGCCAACACCATAATAACGGTAATCAAAAGCGAAACCATACTTTTTATAATTATCATCAAGACGGGCACTCCATGCACTGTCCTGATCCAGCCGTTTTGTGACCCTTCCACCGTATTCAGTAGCATTCAGTGCTGCAATAATACCCTTTCCGTCAGGACCATTCCATACCCCAATATTAAAGGGAAGATCGACAGCTGCATTCCAGGTTAATTTTTGAGTTGAGAAACCCAGTAATCCGCAGTGGTGCCAGATTGAAGGTGTATTGGCAATAAAACCAAAACAGTCTGGCAACATATAATCAAGACTAACCTTGCCAAATTCCTTTTGAAAAAAATCATTTCCATATAAAACCTGCCGGATCAGCGACTCAGAAGAGGAGACATTGACTTCACCTTCATCAACCGATGATCCGGAAACATGCCATCTTCCCTTCCGGATGTAATCTTTGACTTTATCATACATCCCGGGATAATACTCCTTCATCATGTTGTAACGACGCGAACCGGTGAAATTGAACACGTAATCGGGATACTTTTCAAACAATAAAAAGTTCTCCTCCATCGTATTTTTGATGTACTCATTGATCGTTGTGGGATAATCCCATAACCACTCCGTATCGAGATGGGCATAGCCTACGGTGTACAATACGCGGTCCCTGGTTGGGTCAAATTTCTTCTGTTTCTCAAGTGGCTGAGCCACAAGATAAACCGGCAACAAAAATGCAAAAAATAAAAAAGAGTGTTTCATATATAATTTGGTTTTTAATCCTGCAAAAGGGATGATGAAATGAGTCATTCCCATTGACGATTCTCTAATCCTGGTTATTACCTATGACACACGAAAACCTCTGAAGTATTCACAAGGAATCAAATTATTTTGATATAAAGTTCTATTTTACGGTGATAATTTCCCTTAGCCTGATATCTTTAGATGATGACCCGATTAATATTCTAAAATCACCCGGCTCAACAACCCGCTTTAATTCACCATTTAACAGCGAAAGCATTTTTGGAGTGATCGTAAATGAAAGGGTCTTCTCTTCACCGGCATTTAAATGGATGCGCCGGAAATCCTTCAATGCGATAATCGGTTGTGCTACCGATGCCAGGACATCCCTGATATAGAGTTGAGCGACCTCATCTCCACCATATTTCCCGGTGTTTTTAACTTTGAATGTAGCAATGAATGAATCTGAGACAGAAATATCTTTCTTATTTATTGAAAGCCCGGAGTATTCGAATGAGGTATAGCTCAGTCCAAATCCAAACGGGAAAAGGGGTTGACCGCTCAGATTATTGTAATCATCACCCCGCCCTGTTGGTTTGTGATTATAAACCAGCGGGAGTTGCGCCTCATTTAAAGGCCAGGTAAGGGGTGTGCGGCCAGATGGGGAGTACTCACCAAAAAGCACCCTCGCGATGGCATTTCCACCCACCTCGCCAGGGTACCACACTGCCATAATACCATCTACTTTGTCCATCCAGTCAGACATCGTGACAGCGCTACCTCCAACAAGCAGCACCACAGTTGGCTTACCCACTTTTGCGACCTCCCGGATCAGTTCCTCCTGATTACCAGGGAGCGAAAGCATCGCGCGATCAGAAAATTCACCTTCGTTAATTCCTGCCACTATAATAGCCATATCGGAATTGCGTGCAAGATTTACCGCTTTGGCGATATTCTCTTTCAATACAGCTTCATTATCTGAGGCATCCCATACCAGTTTTAGCCGTGCATTTCCGGCCGTTTCAAAATATTCAAGGCGGATATCATATTCTTTGCCCTTTTCAAAACTAAACGGAATAGTATGTGTACCAAATGATTGCTTTCTCCAGCAGTCAATCACAAGCTGATTATTGAGGTAAAGGCGGTAACCATCATTGCCCCTGAGACCAATCCTGATTTTACCTGTCCGGGGGGCTTTTATTTTCCCGGCCCAGCGGGCAGAGAACCAATCATAGGGGATTTTGGGGTTGGGTGAGAAAAGGGTCCAGCCAAAGGCAATCGATCCATCCCGACGTGTCATGACAGGGTCTCCTTCAAATTTGGGATTGCTGAAATATTCACCCATAAGCCCCTTTTCTGATTTACCATTCTCCATACAGGATAAATTTTCGGAAGGGACATTGGAGAATTGAT
Organism: Prolixibacteraceae bacterium; assembly: GCA_023251475.1. Lineage (GTDB taxonomy): Bacteria > Bacteroidota > Bacteroidia > Bacteroidales > Prolixibacteraceae > JAAFHB01. Next base: position 29,407 of record JAHEYS010000065.1, on the reverse strand, counting down.
CCACTTTCCGTTCACCACCCGGCGAAAAGGAAATCTTAACTTTTCCGGCAGTGAGCTTTTTAATTCCATCCAAAATGGAGACCTTGTTTACTCCGGGTCCGCTATATCCCCCCAGCCTTGCCTCCTCTGCATCTTTCCCAATGATGGCAATTGATTTTACCTTTGAAGAGATGGGCAATATATTTTTGTCATTTTTGAGTAATACCAGTGACTCTTCTGCAGCTTTCAAGGCCAATGCGCGATGGGTAGGGTGATTGTTCCAGATCTTCGCCTGTTCAGGATCGACATACGGATTTTCGAACAGACCCAGTTCAAATTTAGCCCGCAGGATACGGCGAACGGCATTATCGATCGTTTTTTGTGAGATCATACCTGATTCAAACGCTTTCCAAAACAGCGGAACATGATCGTAAGATCCCTGGAAGAGGACATCCAGTCCGTTTTCGATGGCATTCCTTGTAGACTCTGCATAATCGGCTGCTGTGAAATGAAGCACATTTGCCCCGCCTGTTGCCCCGGCATCTGAGATTACAAAACCTTTAAAGCCCCACTCCTCTTTAAGCTTTTTATTTAATAGCCAATCATTTGCTGTACATGGCGCCCCGTTTAAAGAATTATAGGAGGTCATCACCGAACGGGAACCCGCATTCAGAAAAGCCTCCTTAAATGGATAGAGTACACCCTCTTCCAACGCCATTTCGCTCGAATGGATCGGATAACTATCCCTGCCACCGTCGCCGACATTGGCAATAAAATGTTTGGGTGTGGTAATGATTCCCATCTTTTCAAACTGCCGTATATACGACACTCCGATCATTGCGCTGAGCACAGGATCTTCGCCATAAGTCTCTTCGGTCCTCCCCCACCTTACGTCGGTCGCCAGATTGATTACTGGCGACAATATATCTCTCAGTCCCCTTGTTTTCACCTCTTTGGCAACAGCTTCACCAATCTGAGCCATTAAAATGGTATCAAAAGTTGCAGCCAAGGCAATGGATTGCGGAAAAGCAGTTGCCCCTTCACGAACCAGACCGTGTAAAGCTTCATCAACCGGAATCATCGGGATACCAAGCCGGGTCTCCTTCATCAGAAACTCCTGTATGCGGTTGATCAGTTTTGCGGTTTCCACCCCGTTTGAGCCGGCATCATAACTTAACATCTGACCCGAAGCATTATCAGATTGCGGATGTGCAGCTACCTGAAAACCAAAAACTCCATCTTTATAACGTTCCTTCCCATCACTGAGATCTCCCGGAATCAGAAACATCTGCCAGAATTTCTCTTTTAGCGTCATCCGCGAGAGGAGATCCTCAACACGCTGACCGACAGGAATATTTGGATTTTTATAGGGGGCGCCCACCTGTGCAAAGACCTTACCATCAGGCATTAAAAGGGAGATAAACAGGAAAGTTAAAATGGATTGCAATATTTGGTTCATATTTTTAGCGTTTATCAATAAATATTAGATGGATTATTTCACCCTACAACTACAAAAGTGTTGAATATGCTTTTTGATCCCGGAAGTATTCATTAGAAACAGAAAAATGGATAAAAATGCAATGTCTCATACCTGACTCCTATTCTTAGAGTTCCTTTGTGGCTTGGGGTTCTGGTGGCAGGAAAAGATAGCCACGAAGACACTAAAACACAAAGTTACACCAAAGAAAAAATTCAAAATCTCTTAATTACTCCATCTGTCTGTACGAAAAGGAGTTGCAGGCAAGTTCTCCCGGTTGTACAAACTGCAATCAGGATAATCTTCCCATCCATATCTTACGGCCACCGGAGCACCCACCTTATTACTTGATACGATAACCTTGTCTTTTAAAATTATTGCTTTTGCCTCATAAAACTGCTGGTCAGTTCCGGCAATTTTAAAGCCTTTGAGCTCACTTTGCTTTGACTTCAAACCGCTACCGGAATGGTCAAACGAAAGCGTGGCCTCTCCGTTTTTAATTTTCATGGATTTAAATACCGGTCCCTGGCTGGCACTGTTTTTCCGTTTATAAGCAATATTCAGCGCCTGCAGGGCTAAACGATATCCAACATCCTGCTTGTTTGAGGGGTGGATATCCGTTTTATGCCCTACATCAATTGTTACAGCCATCCCAGTTTTTTTTACGGCATGATAAGTTTCCAACATCGATTCCCTCATTAACGGCCAAAATCCTGTCGATTGAAAATTAGGAAGTTGCACAAAAATAAACGGGAAATCCCCCTGTTGCCAGTCATCTCTCCAGTTTTTGATCATATTGGGAAGTTGTTTTCTGTATTCGATGGCACTCTCAGACGATTTGGCATTCGCTTCCCCCTGGTACCAGATTACACCTTTGATACCAAATGGGATTAACGGAGCTACCATATAATTAAAAAGCGACCCCACGGAAGAGGGTACTCTTCGCGACGCCCTTGGTTTTTCAGGTGCCTCAATAGTTGAATTTCCATTTGAAACAGCCTGTTTATATTCCTTTAATTGCGCTGCATAATTATACATCGCTTTTAGGTCCTCCTGGGGAGCGGAACTCTCATAAGCTTCCACCTCTTTTTTGCCGCTTTCCAGACGTTTTAAAGCATCCCTGCTGGTCCAGGCTTCTATCCTTGTTCCATTCCAGCCAATATCGATCAGTCCGACCGGGACATTGAGCTCTTTTTCAAGTGTGCGGCCAAAATAGTAGCCAACTGCGGTAAACATCGGTATGGTAACCGGATTGCATTCGAACCATACCCCATTAACATTGTTGCGGGTACTATCAGCATTTGCCAGATGGTCAACGGTAAGCAATCTTATGTGCGGATTAGCCGAATTTGCGATCTCTTTTTCGCTGTTTGTACTCCTGCGGACAGGTAATTCCATATTTGACTGACCTGCACAGATCCAGACATCCCCCAAAAGAACATCTGAAAATTCAACCGTATTTTCTCCTGTCACTTTAAGGGTAAAAGGGCCGCCTGACTTCATCGGCTTCAGCTTTACCGTCCAATTCCCCCTGGCATCTGCCGTAGTTACAGCAACATTGGATCCCAGGGTTACGGTAATTTTTTCGCCTGAAGCAGCTTCGCCCCAAACTGGAATCTTCATCTCCCGTTGCAATACCATATGACTGGTAAAAAGATTTGGGAGGGTAACCTTCCCTTCAGATTTTAAAATAAATCCAAAGTATAAAATAGATAATAAAAGGACTTTTGAATAATTAATCATAAATCAAACCTAAGAGATGATTGTTAATTTTTTACCTTACCTGTTTCGCACTCCTCACCCATATTCAGCAGTTCCACTTTACGAAAGTCGATCGGATGACTCTCTGACTGCAGGGAGATAGTCCCCTTGTTCAGAAGTTTATTTTTATCGGGAGGTAGTAATTTCGTGTAATACTGGTCGCGCTCATCCAATTGTGGCTGGGTATATTCCATTACAGTTTTTCCATCGATGGTATGACGGACAATAGAATCTCCCTGAACTTCAACTTCCGCTGTTACCCACTGTTCGCCATGGTAGGTTTTGGAGATCGAATTAATGCAATGGTCCAGAATTAGTTTTCCATTCATCACCACATTGGTACCCGGAGTGCATACATTGAGTGTTGACCGTTCATCTTTGCCGTTTCCACCCAGCAGCTGAACTTCAACAGAAACAGGGAAATCCTGATCGAGCTCCATACTCTCCGCACTCTGACCATGAATCATGATCCCGCTGTTGCGGACTGCCCATCCGGGACCACCGGTTATCTGCTGACCTACGAAACGGTATTCGACTCTTATCTTATAATGGGAAAAAGGGTGCTTATAAAAAAGGTGCCCGAAATGTCCGTCAAATTTATCATACTGATCGTATCTCACTTTTAAAAGGCCATCTTCAACCCGGAAGGTATTTTTGTAATTCTCGTTCAGCGGAAACCCTTTAATTTTTACTTCCCAGTTATTCAGATCTTTGCCGTCAAACAATTGAATCCATCCCTTCTCTTTTGTCTGAACGCAACCAATAAACAGGAAAGTGATCAATAGTACAATCGCAGAATTTACGAGGAGCTTCTTCATCTTAAAATTGATTGTTATGTTTATAATTTGAGCATTTTTCGAACGCGCAATATAATTATTAATTCAGATTTAAAAAGTTTGATCAGACCAGTTCGTGATTAGGGTATAGGCCTTATCCTTAAGCACTATAACGAATAAACAGATGAAGAATTAAAACTGAAGCAGGCTCATTCCGGCCATTAAAACAAAAAATCCCGGTGATCACAGACCTCCGGGATTTCACTTTTAATGCTTTCAACCTAAGAAGATAATATCTGAATCGAATCGAGTAATTTCTGGTTCATCTCCTTATCATATTTGATCGCCTTGTTGAAAGGGACCAGTGAAATCTGATCATTTTCGATGCCAACCATTACGCTTTTCTGATCATCGAGTAACGTTTCAACGGCAGCGACACCCAGGCGGCTTGCCAGTATACGGTCAGAAGCAGTAGGTGATCCCCCGCGTTGAATATGACCCAGGACGGTCACCCGGACATCATATTGCGGGTAATCTTTCTCAACCTGTTTCGCAATATCGATGGCGCCTCCCGCTTTCTCCCCTTCTGCCACCAGGACAATAGAGGAGTTTTTACTTTGACGGTAACCCGATTTGATCAGTTTCTCCAAAGTTGTCAGGTCTGTATCTGTTTCAGGAATAAGCACGGCTTCGGCTCCGGAGGCGATTCCTCCATTCAGTGCCAGAAAGCCGGCATCCCGTCCCATCACTTCGATAAAGAAAAGGCGCTCGTGAGCGGTTGCAGTATCGCGGATTTTATCCACCGCCTCTATTATGGTATTTAATGCAGTATCATAACCAATAGTAAAATCTGTACCAAACAAATCATTATCTATCGTTCCCGGAATCCCGACAATTGGAACGCCATACTCCTGGGCAAATATTCTGGCTCCGGTAAATGTTCCATCGCCCCCGATGACAATCAAGGCATCAATTCCGGCATTTTTCAGGTTTTGGTAAGCTTTTTCACGCCCTTCAGGTGTACGAAACTCCATACTGCGCGCAGTTTTAAGAATTGTTCCGCCAAGCTGGATAATATTACTGACATCGCCCGAAGCCAGAGGCTTCATATTATTCTCTATCAATCCCTTATATCCATGAAAAACACCTACGACCTCACGACCATAAAAAATGGAGGTTCTTGTTACAGCCCGTACTGCAGCATTCATACCAGGAGCATCGCCTCCTGAAGTTAAAATACCAATCTTTCTAATCGGACTATCGGTGTAATCATCCGGCATCGAAATTCTAATTTCCTTACCCATAATTATTTATTTTAATCAACACAAAGTTAGTCGGGAATAAAGTAACAAACTGAAATTTATCGTTAAATTTACTTCAATTTTCAGGGGTTCAGTTGCCGAATAGTCTCCGCAACTTCCATAAGAAGATTTTTTGGAGTTGAAGTGGCACCGCAGATCCCAACGGAACCCACATCTTTAAACCACTGTTTGTCAATCTCTTCAATTAAAGAAATGAATTTTGTATTGGAATTGACGGACTTGCAGATATCAAACAGCATCTTTCCATTCGAACTTTTAAGGCCGCTCACAAAAATTATCAGCTCAAAACGGGCAGAGAACTTCCTGATCGCGGGGATCCGGTTAGCCACTTGCCGGCAAACCGTGTCATGTATTTTCAATGGAGCCGCAGTTGCCCGAACCTTCATCTCTGCCGCCAGTTGAAAAAACCCCTCCAGATCCTTGGTAGTCTGGGAGTAAAGCTCTATCGGGCGTGTAAAATCTATACTATCCAGCTGAGACGGATTCTCAATTACGATCGCTTTGCCATCAGTCTGACCAACCAGTCCGTTCACTTCTGCATGACCTTTCTTACCGAAGATGACCACCTGGGAATTCTGATGCTTATCCGACTCATGAACAGTATGTATCCGGTTTTGAAGCTTTAGTACCACCGGACAGGTAGCATCGATCAGTTTGATATTATGCTTCCGGGCATAATCGTACGTTGAGGGGGGTTCACCATGAGCACGAAGCAAAACAGTTGCATCCTTCATGGTAAAATACTGATCGTAGTTAATGGTGATCAATCCCTTTTGGGCAAGACGTTTGACTTCAGCGTCATTATGAACAATATCCCCAAGGCAGTAGAGCTGTTCCTGCTGTTGAAGGGTCTCCTCCGCTTTCCGGACAGCCTCAACCACCCCAAAGCAAAATCCTGAATTTATATCAACTTCAATGATCATCTCTCTCTAATTTTTAGCCACCTGACTCAACACCCAAATCAATTGCTCTTCCCTCGTCATATCGCTGTTATCAAGAACTATAGCATCATCAGCTTTACGCAAAGGACTCTCCTCCCTGGTTTCATCATACCGGTCACGTTCAATAATATTCGCCCTGATCTCTTCATAACTAACGCTTTCACCTTTTGCTGTGAGCTCATCAAACCGCCGTTTTGCCCTTACATCTGGGTTTGCAGTCATAAAGATTTTAAGCTCCGCATCGGGAAAGACCACTGTACCAATATCCCTTCCGTCCATCACAATCCCTTTCGACTTACCCATCTCCTGCTGCAGTGCAACAAGCAGATGACGCACCGCACCCACCGCAGCCACCGGACTCACATTTTGGGATACCTCGAGTAATCGAATCTCATTTTCCACATTCTCTCCATTCAGCCATATATCGTTATGCTGAGATTCCGGGTTAAACTTAAAACAAACCTTGATTTTGTCAAGATCTTCCTCTAATCGGGGGAAATTTATAATACCGTTTTCAATAATCTTATTCCGCAGGCAATATAGGGTAACTGCCCTGTACATCGCTCCCGAATCGATGAAAATATAATTCAGTTTTTTTGCAACCTCTTTGGCAACAGTACTCTTTCCACAAGAGGAGTGGCCATCGATGGCTATGATTATTTTATGATGATTTTCCGTCATTTTTTATTTCAAATTATCGAAACAAAGATAATCTTTAAGGAGAGAAACGAACGTTTGAGGTTCAAATCTTTGATCCGCATGCTAATCTGAACTTTACAATTGAACTAAGGGATAAACTGCGAAAGGTTGGTTGTGAGGGAGAAGTAATGGACTGTTGTGGCAAGGTAATAACTGGCCACCCCATAATTTATATTGAATTTTGCTATTCTGACCCCAATTCCTGCCGAAAATCCAACCAGACCCGGGCGCGTGTCGACAGCAAGCTCTTTTTGCCGGCGGTAGTTATATCCAAACCGAACGGTTAAATGTTTCCCTGGGTATATCTCGCCTCCTAAAACCAGGTGACGCATCAGCTTTGAGGTAAAGGTTCCCCTTTGCAAGACGGGTTGATACCCTGAAAGCGCCTCATAAGCAATATCCCATACGTTTAAATGGTCGAGTGTTGCATAAAATCTTGCGGGAGCATTGGAAAGCCTTTTCGATAATCCAAGCTGGATATTCAGGGGTAGTGGCTCTGTAATCCCGTTTTCATAATAGGTCGTTATTTGACTCCCCAAATTTCTGACAACAAAAGCAAATACCCAAAGTTGGTCTTTTGAGAAGCATGTGATTCCAAGATCTGCTGCTACACCGATAGAATGGTAACTTTCGAAGGAGGTGAAAATAGGTTTTAAATTTATTCCTCCCTTTATTTGGGCTGTTATTTTTCGTGAATAATATAAATTCAATGAATATTCTGCTGCACGGAAAGTGCCGGTCAACTGACCTGTTTCGCCGGCCCCTTCAAAAGAACCGTAATTTACATAGTGAATTCCTGCAGCAAAACTATTTTTCCCTTTTAAATCCGGCGAAAAAGCGGCATATCCCACACCAATACCTGAAATATAACTCACATAATTAACCGAAAGTTGATTTCTCATTGAATCTGAGAGGAGGGATGGATTGTAAAAAGTGAGATCCAGATCATTGTCAGTGAACGCAATCTGAGTCCCTCCAAGGGCAGCCACCCTTGCAGAATTGGTGAGATCCAGAAACTTATAGGTTCCATACCCCCCGATCTGTGAATAGAGATATTCACCCGATAATCCGGTTATTAACAGCAACAGATACAGGATCTTCATAATTTAAAGATTTTCCTTCTTCAATCGCTCAACCACTTCATATACAATCGGGCAGATTTCACGGTTATGCATGGTCAGGTCAAGAAGCTGATAGAACCGGCGCCTGTCAGTATGGGGATATTCCCGGCATGCCTTGGGCCTGTACTCATAGATCATACAAAAATTATCGGACATGAGGAAAGGACATGGGGTATCATTAAAAACATACCACTGGTCATCATCCAGATGGAGATATTTGGCCACAAAATCAACCTCCTTCATTTTTAGCCGGTGTGAAATCCGTTCGATATCCTTATCCGTAATCTGTGGACTTATTGATTTGCAGCAATTCCCGCACGAAAGACAATCGAACTGGCCGGATACTTTATCGTGTAACCGATGGGTTATATCATCCAGTTGTTTGGGTTTCTTTCTCTTCAGTTTATTGAAAAAAACAGTCGTCTCTTCCTGGTTTTGCCGGGCAAGGGCCCTGACGTTGTTATTATCTGCCTCCATCCTGTTGAATTGATACTAATCTGGCAATAAATTTTTTCATCCTCACCTGTGCAAGAAATAGTCCTGCAATTACCACGGCAATGCCCACAAGTTTTCTGAATGGGAGCGGTTCGCCAAGGATATACCAGGCGAAGATGGCAGTAAGTACAGGTATAATATTGATAAAGATATTGGCATTATTCATCCCCAGATTTTTAAGGCTATAGGTGAAGAGGATAAAGGCAAGACAAGAGGCAAAGACCGCAAGCTTGACGATGGCAATAAATGCATAGGGGTTAAATGTGGTGGTGAGCAGTGTCCTGCTTTCAAAAACCAGCCAGAAGGGGAAAAAGAAGAAAATTCCAATAAAATTCTGATAGGTGATGATTGAGGTTGAGTTGTATTTACGCGACAAATCTTTTAGAACAACGGTATATCCAATGGCAGAGAACACTGCCAGAAATTCGAGCGCTATACCCAGCGGTGAAAAGATAAAATTTTGGGAATCATCAAAGACAACGATTCCCACTCCAATAAAGGAAAGGATGATTCCGGCAAGGATACGAAATGAGAGTTTTTCATCAAGAAAGCGTGAAGCTGCCAGTGGTGAAAGCAAAGGAATGGTTGCAATAATGATGGCTCCCATCGTACTTGAAACGTACATTAAGCCAAAACTTTCACCCATAAAATAGAGAAAAGGTTCGAAAAATGCCAGTAAAAGGAAGGTGCGGTAATCCTGCTTCTCGATTTTCATTAATTTGTGGCTTAACCAGCCATAAAGAAGCATCAGGGCTGTTGCGATTAACAGCCGAATAAAAACGGTCGTCAACGGACCGTATGCAACATAGACTTCCTTCACCCAAACAAATGAAAAAGACCAGAAAATCATGGCAAGAATAACTGCAAGATAGACGATCCCCTTTTTGTTTCTCATTTTAATAATTTGAGTTGCAAAATTAGGAATATTATTAATTTTATCATCCTGCTACCTGCAAGAAGGGAGGCTTTGGCTTTTGCAGCTTTCCCGGCGGAATTTTTTTCTTTATGACTCCATCTTAAATTTGCAAATAATATTCAATAACAAGGCAATGACAATAGGTAAACGTTTGCTGACCGGTTTTTTTATTTACCTGATTACAAATCTCTCCAGTATCAATGCCCGACAGGCTGATCCGGTAACAGATTTGCCACTGCAAATTTCCCTGTCAAAGGGGTACCGCGAAGAGTTGATAATTTATATTACAGGTGATGGTGGATGGAACAGTTTTAACCAGCAATTGGTGTCGGCCTTCGGGAAGCAAGGTTATGGCGTAGTGGCATTAAACAGCCGGAAATATTTCTGGAGTGAGAAAACCCCCCAAGATTTTGCCTGTGATTTCCAACAATTTTCGGATTACTATTTAAAACAATGGGGAAAGACCTCCTTCATTATTGTAGGATATTCTTTCGGCGCTGATGTAGTTTGCTTTCTACCCCATCTTATTTCTGATGATATGAATCATAAAATAAAAAAAATCGCCCTGATCTCCCCTTCAGCCAGTACCGATTTCACCATCAGGCTGGGGGATTTAATCAGTGAAAACGAGAATGTCAATCGAAAATACAAAGTTCGGCCGCAGATTGAACAAATAGCTTTGCCTGTGGTTTGCACTTTTGGAAAGGAAGAGGTAAAATTGCTCAAACGCACACTTGTACAAAGCAGAAGCCTTTCGATTAATGAATTACCGGGAGATCACCGGTACAACAATGATTTTGCACTGCTTTTACAAACCATTTGCAGGTGAACATGAGAAAAAGAGACACAACGGTATTGTATTTTAATTGAAAGTGAAGAATTTCTCAAATTCTATACCGGAAGATAGACCACTTTTTTGGACTGGAAACAAGGTTCAGAAAAAACCCTGGTTATTTCAGTTACCTCAATCTCTTTTTTAAAATCGCAGATCTCATCCTCAAAACTCCCCCCCTTCAAATAGAGTATTCCGTTAGGGCGCTTGTTCCAGGAATAGGGAGAGATGTTTTTCTTCACTAACCGAACAAAAACGGGGAATGCTGCAACAGCTCTGGATACTACAAAATCAAACTTTTCAAAGATATCCTGGGCCTTTACATGTATGGCTGAAGCATTGGTGATACGGAGAGTTTCTATCACAAGGTGTACAAGATCTATCCGTTTCTGCATCGAATCGATCAGCACAAACTGACAATCAGGATATAATATAGCAAGTGGAATCCCGGGAAATCCGCCCCCCGTACCCACATCCAGGATTCTGGTTCCTGGCATAAAGCTGACAATCCTGGAGATGGCCAGTGAATGCAGTACATGCGCCTCATAAATTGTATCCAACTCCTTTCGGGGAATAACATTATTTTTCTCGTTCCATTTCTGATAAAAAGAGGAGATCTTTTCGAACCGGATCATTTGCTCAGAAGTCAAATCCGGAAAATACTTCATTATTAATAACGGACCATTCATTTATAAATAGTTTCTCCAGTATATTATTCTTATTATTTAGTTCCAATTCATGCCTAAAATTAGTACTAACCATTGCTGAAAGTCGGATGAAAATCGGATATTTCCGTTTATAAGCGGATATAAGCGGAAAAAATTGGATATAATCGAATATATCTGTATAAAATCAAAAATATTTTCGTATATTAGAGAAAAATATTAATCATTCTTTATGAGATTTTGATTTAAGTTCCAGTTGTTAAACCTCCCAATTATTTTTATTATGGAAAATCGAAAATGTCTTGAATGCTATGAACAACTGAGGGGTCGGGCCGATCAAAAATTTTGCAGTGACCAATGTCGAAGCGCATACAATAACAAGCAAAATGGCGAGACGCACAATATGATCAACTCAATTAACCGTATCCTTAAAAAGAATTACTACATCCTCTCCACACTAACATCGGAGGGAAAGATTACTACTTCAAAAACCGATCTGCAAAAAAAAGGTTACCGGTTTGACTATTTTACCTGCACCAGCACAACCAAAGCGAGCCAGACTAACTATTTCTGTTATGATCAGGGTTACAGGGAAAAGGACAATAATAAGGTGGTACTGGTGCGACGTAATCACCTTCCTGCTCAGCAGTCAGTTAGCCACTGAAAGCTGATCGCTGATAGTAAGCTCCCATGGCAAACAGGGTATCACCCTTTAACCCTGGGAGCTTGCAATTTCATTTATCTCTGTAGAATACGAACATCCAACTGTCATCAAGTTCCTCTGACTTTACAAAAACCGCATCGAAAACTGGCGCCTTTACTCCACCATGAAAAGTGTTCTTTCCGGTAAACACCCTGGCTTCATCCCATATATTCTTGTCAATAAATGAATTAAGCAGCATCTGTCCCCCCTCAACAATCAGGGATAAAATTCCTCTTTCGTGCAGATCTTCCAGTATCTGCTCCACCTCAAAACCATTGAAGATGATTTTTTTAAATTCAAGATTTTCTTTGCCCGCAACCTCCTGCGAGGTATAAACCACCGTTGGCACACTCCGGTCGAATAATGACAGTTCTGCAGGGAGTCTCATCTCTCTGTCTATCAGAAGCCTTAACGGAGGATTGCCACTCCAGCTGCGTACGGTCAGCGAAGGATTATCTTTTTTCGCGGTATTGGTACCCACCAAAATGGCAGATTCATCCGACCTCATCTTATGGACGGCTATTCTCGACAAATCGTTGGTAATCCACGTTGGCTGTCCGAAATGTTCATGCGAACGGTCAATATCAATAAATCCATCGGCCGTCTGCGCCCATTTTAAAATAATATATGGTCTTCCTTTCTGATGAAAAGTAAAGAAACGGCGGTTAAGGGCAAGACACTTATCTTCCTGAAATCCTTCTAATACCAGGCATCCCCCGTTTCGGAGTTTTTCGATTCCCCTACCGGCGACCTCGATAAAAGGATCAGCCGTACCAACTACAACCCTTGGAATTTTGTGATGAAGAATCAGATCGGAGCACGGAGGAGTCTTACCATGATGAGCGCATGGCTCCAGAGTAACGTAAATAGTGGACTGACTGAGCAAATGTTTATGCTTCACGCTATTGATCGCATTAACCTCTGCATGCGCCCTGCCAAATTCACAATGATAACCTTCCCCGATGATGATACCATCATGAACAATTACGCAACCAACCATGGGATTCGGGGAAACATTACCCATCCCGGCACGGGCCAATTCAATGGCACGCAACATAAACTTTTCATCAACATCAAAAAGCTCTCTCATCATCCGCTTTAATTATCTTTGTAAAAAAAATGCAGTTTGCAAAAAAGTTAATCTCCGATCAGCTCTCCCCGCTCTACAGCAAAGAGGAGATAGAAGGGATTAGCCGGCTGATCTTCGAAAAAGTTACCGGTCTTTCAAGACTCCAGGTTCATCTGAATCAGAAGGAACCGATTTCTGCGGCTAATTTAGCGCAAATCGGAGAGATATTAAACCGTTTAATCCAATTTGAGCCAATACAGTACATTTTAGGGGAGAGCGAATTCTACGGACTGGTCATGAAGGTAACACCAGCGGTCCTTATACCCCGGCCCGAAACAGAAGAACTGGCCGATTGGATCATCCGTGATTTTCAAAAACAGTCCCCTTACATTCTGGATATTGGTACCGGCAGTGGCTGCATCCCCATTGCTTTGGTGAAAAACCTCCCGGGAGCTTCTGCTGAAGCGTGGGATATCTCGGATGAGGCGCTTCAGATCGCTAAACAAAATGCAATCCTCAATCAGGTAAAGATTGAATTTCATCAGGTTGATATACTTAACGGGCCATTTCCTCCATCCGACAGAAGATATGATCTTATTGTTAGTAATCCACCCTATGTGACCGCTTCCGAAAAAATTTTAATGTCAAGTAACGTAACAGATTACGAACCAGCTATCGCCCTGTTTGTGCCCGATTCCGATGCCCTGGTTTTTTACAGGCGAATCTCAGAACTGGCTACCAATTTGCTTAAACCGGGTGGAATGCTCTATTTTGAAATCAATGAAAAATACGGAAGTCAAACCGCTGAATTATTGATCGCAAAGGGATTCTGCAATGTTATTTTAAAAAAGGACATTCATGGCAGAGAACGGATGATCAGGGCTGAACGAGAAAAATAAATTGCAGGGAAGAAGTATTATCGTACTCCGAAAATTTGGGAATCAGGCAATCCGTAGACTTTCAGCCGGAATAGGACCTGCAGACAACGAACCTGACCCGGACAAATTAATAAACATAATTATCAATCAACTTTCATATAAGGTGAATTATACCCGATATAAAATAAAATTGTAAATATATTTATCCGTTTTTAGTGAATTATTAAGAATAATGAATATTTTTGCCCTGACAAACCGGAAGAATAATTTTAGTTTGGTTTGTTTTGTTTTAGTTAATAAATCTCACAGATATGAAAGTAGCAATTGTTGGTGTTAGCGGCGCGGTAGGACAAGAGTTTCTGCGCGTATTGGATGAACGCAATTTCCCGCTTGACGAACTGGTCCTCTTTGGTTCGGCGCGGAGTACAGGAAGGGAATACACTTTCAGAGGTAAAAAACTACTCGTCAAAGAGTTGCAGCACAACGATGATTTTAACGGAATTGATATTGCCCTGGTTTCTGCCGGCGCGGGTATCTCGAAAGAGTACGCCGGAACGATCACAAAATTCGGAACCATAATGATCGATAACAGCAGTGCATTCCGCATGGAGAATGACATCCCGCTTGTAGTGCCCGAGGTTAATGCGGCAGATGCAAAAAATATGCCCCGCAAAATTATCGCAAATCCCAATTGTACAACTATCCAGATGGTTGTGGCATTAAAACCGATCGAGAATATTTCCCATATTAAAAGGGTCCACATTGCCACCTATCAGAGTGCAAGCGGGGCCGGCGCTTCGGGGATGGATGAATTGGAGGCTCAGACAGCTCAGGTAGCAGCAGGTGAAGAGCCTACTGTGGCAAAATTCGCCTATCAGCTCGTTCAGAACCTGATCCCCCATATCGATGTATTTACAGAAAATGACTACACCAAAGAGGAGATGAAGATGTTTCACGAAACCCGGAAAATCATGCATTCCGACATCATGGTCAGTGCAACGGCAGTGCGTGTTCCTGTTCTCAGGGCGCATTCAGAGGCAATTTGGGTGGAGACTGAAAATGAAATTTCGCTGGAGCAGGCTAAAGTTGCATTCGGGAGTGCCGATGGGGTCATCGTTATTGATAACCCTGCAAAAAAAGAGTACCCAATGCCGTTGCATCTTGCCGGCCGGGATGAGGTATTTGTTGGAAGGATCCGTAAAGATATTTCCAACCCCAATGGGCTGACATTCTGGACTGTTTCGGATCAGATTAAAAAAGGCGCGGCCTTAAATGCTGTTCAAATTGCAGAATATCTGGTTAAAGAAGGAGTTGTAAAATAGAATCTTTACCTGAGATTGAATTTTACCAATCAAAAAAGCTGCCGGAAACGGCGGCTTTTTTTCTGTCCGATAGTCACGATGACTTCTGGGATTTCTGAAAATAAAATTCAAAATGCAGTTGAAGGTATGCCAAATTAAAAGGGGACAATAATGATAAAGTGTAAATTATCGAATTTTCAAATTTTCAAATTGACCGATTTTCAAATTGACCGATTAATTATTCCTCATCAAATACCTGATACAGGAAATCATTAAATGGGAACCTTTGGATATGAATAGCCTTAACCTGCTCATAGATAGCCCTTTTAAAGAGTTCAATATTGGTCTTCTCCCTGGCGGAAATAAAGAGCGAGATATTCCCATGATTCCCCATCCATGATTGTTTCCAGTCTTCAAGACTCATGTTATCTTTGGTAGATGGGAGAAGATCGTCCTCCTCCTTTTCGACGTAGGTGAAAGCATCTATTTTATTGAAAAGATAGATCATCGGTTTGTCTGACGCCCCGATTTCCGCAAGTGTTTTATTCACCACCTCTACCTGCGATTCAAATCTGGGGTGTGAAATATCTACCACATGGATCAGCAAATCGGCCTCCCGTGTCTCATCGAGTGTCGATTTAAACGACTCTACCAGGTGATGGGGCAATTTGCGGATGAAACCCACCGTATCAGTAAGCAGGAAAGGCAAATTCCCAATTACGACTTTTCTGACCGTCGTATCAAGGGTTGCAAATAACTTGTTCTCTGCAAACACATCCGACTTGCTGATAAGATTTAATATCGTTGATTTACCAACATTGGTATATCCCACCAATGCGACACGAACCATTTTTCCGCGGTTGCGCCGCTGAACCATCATCTGGCTATCGATTTTTTCAAGCTGCACCTTTAGAAATGAGATTCTGTCGAGGATAATCCGCTTGTCAGTTTCGATCTGCGATTCTCCAGGTCCGCGGGTGCCAATTCCCCCCTGTTGCCGTTCAAGGTGGGTCCATAATCTGGTTAACCGCGGAAGCATATATTTACATTGCGCTAATTCTACCTGGGTCTTGGAATGGGCAGTCTGTGCCCGTTTGGCAAAAATATCGAGGATAAGATTTGTCCGGTCGAGGATCTTACATTCCAGCGCCGGTTCTATATTTCGGATTTGTGTTGGCGTGAGCTCGTCATCAAAAATTACTGCATCAATGTCATGAACGCGGACAAAATCCCCAATCTCTTTAAGTTTACCCGTCCCTACAAAAGTAGCCGTATTGGGATTTTCCAACCGCTGGCTGAACCGTTCCCATACTTCTGCCCCGGAAGTATCCACCAGAAATTCCAGTTCATCAAGGTATTCATTTGCCTGCTTCTCATCCTGCCTGCCGGTAATTAATCCGACGATTACTACTTTTTCCTTCTGAACAGATGTGTCATGTAATTTTGCCATGCTGCAAAAGTAGTACAATTTAAATAAAAATATTGTCACCTCAGCAGTCCCTTAAAAAGCAAATCAGCGCTTGACTAAATCGGGGGCACATAAATAAATGGAAGGATCTGTTAAAACAAAAACCTTCTTATCCCTCTTTATCAATCAGTATATTAAATGTTTAATGATTATTTATCTCTTTTTTGTAAAGAGATTTGCGAAATAAAATGTAGTACCGATACTGAATTGACTGAAATGCCCGCTTTCTCCCGGGTTGAAACATAGCCCATACTCAGGTCTGATAACGTATTTTTTAAAATCTGTACTTAGACCTACTCCAAAATTGAGCGCATAATAAAAGTCTTCACCGATAATTCCTTTGGCCGAAGGGTTTATTTCAACATATGGCCCGACAGGAAACGTAAAAAGCAAGGTTGGCTGCACTTCGAGCTGTTCTATTCCACCAATATCCTGTCCAAATGCAAAACCTACCGGGATATAGGCAGCCACCATGTCCCTAACCAGATTTATTTTCGGTCCGATGCCAAATACATTCGCGTTACCCCCCTCATTGGAGATCACAATATTTTCGTAGCGTGCAATTAAATCAACACCTTTTGAAAGCCCGTATCCAACCTGAAAACCAAAATGGTTTTGAATATGGTCACTCTCCCCCTCCTCCTTAGAAGAGGTAGTTGTAAAATGCGGAGTGGCTTCAAAATTTCCCTTTCCGACAAGTTTTGCACTTTGAAGGGTTGAAAATACAGGTGCGCAGGAGAATGCTCCCAATGCAAGAATCGCCAATAAAAAAGAGTTCATCGCTTTCATCTGTAGATAATTAGTTCATTACAAAATAATTGTCATTCAGTGCGAAACGCAGTTTAGTGAATAATCTATTCGTGCAGATTTGCCATTTCCCCGGACAACAATGAATAAAAATAATAAATATTCAGATGAAAAACAAATTCGCTCCATTTTCCCTCCATGATATACAAAACAGAATCAACTGATTTGTACCCCGGCTGATTCTACCAATTCCTATTCCACACCAAGTATCCTATCCTAATCTTCTTATTTTCCTGTTGAGCGGCCGTTCTATGGAGATCGGAACTTTCTCCTCAATTACACAACTGGCATCCAATCCAAGGGCTTTAACATCGGTTATGCTTAATATCCGTGTAAATCCGTGAAGTCCCATAATAATTGTTTCCCAAGGGGATAGCTTATAATCCTGGGTCATAATACGATCAAGGTTTACGAACAGGAAATCAGCCTGGAAATGGTGTTTTTTAAGCGATTCATAGGAACTGGTCAGTTTTATCTCTCCATTTGCCACCAACTCTTTCAGAACCTCTTTGAAATACAGATTGATACGAGGCTCTATCTTAAAACCAAGGTGGAAGTCAATTCGTATCAGGATCCCGGGGATAATCTGTGTTACTTTATAGGCGAAGGTATCCGGTTCATCGACAATATCGACATGAAGCAACCAGTAAGTCTGTGCACGTTTGGGTTGTTTATTAAAAATAGAGAACATAATTTTGGACTCAATCATGTTCACTTTATTTGCCTTGATAATATAAACAAGGTTGGTTGCAATCCGGGGAATGGTTTTGTCGTGGCTCAAATCCTCGAATAAATGGATGTATTTATTCAGATTTGAAAAGCTGATATGGCGGTTTTTAATTCTGCGACCGAAGAACCAACCCATCATAACCAGCAAAAAAAGACAGGCCAATGCAATCGAAAACCACCCTCCATTCGGAAATTTATGCAGGTTGGCAACCAGGAATGATGTTTCGATGGAGCCAAACAAAAATACAAGCAAAGCAAGGAGTGTGAGGTGGACTCTTTTTTGATAAAGATAGCGAATCAGAAGCATCGAGGTCATGATCATGGTAAGGGTAATGGATAAACCATAAGCCGCCTCCATATTTGAAGATTCCTGAAAAAACAGTACCACAAAACATACCATTACCCATAAAAACCAGTTAACAAAGGGGATATATACCTGACCTTTAATCGTTGTAGGATGTAACACTTTAGTTTTAGGCCAGAAATTCAGTGAAACGGCTTCGCTGATCAGGGTATATGACCCGGTAATCAAAGCCTGGCTGGCAATAACTGCTGCAGCGGTAGAGATCAGAATTCCGGGGAAAAGGAACCATGACGGCATAATTGCATAAAACGGGTTGAGGTCAGCCACTGGTTCAGGATGATTGATCAACCACGCCCCCTGACCAAAATAGTTAAGCAGTAGGGCAGTTTTTACGAATATCCATGATACGCGGATGTTCTTAATTCCGCAATGGCCCAGATCAGAGTACAACGCCTCGGCCCCGGTAGTACAAAGAAAAACAGCCCCAAGAAGGATAAAGCCTTTGGGATAGTAGGCCAGAAAATCGTAAGCATATACAGGATTCAAAGCATTCAAAATTTCAGTATGCCTGGCAAGCTGGATCGATCCAAGCAGCGCAAGCATTCCAAACCAGATCACCATTATGCCGCCAAATGATTTCCCAATGAATTTCGTTCCAAACTGCTGCAGGAAAAATAAACCTGAAATGATAAAAAGGACCACTGGTATTACAGGAATTCCGGGATTGATCAGTTTTAAACCCTCGATTGATGAGGTTACTGTAATGGATGGCGTAATCACACCATCTGCGAGCAGTGCACTTCCCCCTACCATCGTCAGGACCGCTGCCCATACCGATTTCTTTTTCATCAGTGCATACAAGGCAAAAATTCCACCCTCGCCATGGTTATCGGCCCTTAAGGTAATAATCACATATTTAAGCGTTGTCTGCAGGGTGAGCGTCCAGAAAATACACGATAAGGAACCATATACCAACAACTTATCAAAATGTTCGGCCCCTGAAATAATTGCCTTGACCACATACAGCGGACTGGTACCTATGTCGCCAAATACAATGCCAATGGTTATCAATAATCCGGCAAAAGTGACCCTGCTCAGTTCAAATTTGTGTTTCGTTTCAGACATATTAACTGAATATTTGAATGATGCTTATGAATTTCTCAGTCTTCATCACTCTATTTCGGGGTGCAAATTTAAACATTTTACAGGCTTTAACTATTTTATATAGGAATCCATTCTTCAAATGTTCATCAAAGATCGCTGGCTGAGCTCCTGTTCAGCACAGTTTTATCCGATGCTTTAAACTTATCCGCCTGACTTAGACAAGGATTACAAAGTCGTCCAGAATAGGTGTACGACTTGGTCATCTCCGTAATTTTAACGTCGTCAAAAAAAATACGGGAGTTATTCTCCTTACATCATTTTCTTATCAGGTTGCATCGGCCAGTTCACTTTAAAATATAATTGTCCGCAACCCATGCTGCAAAAGGGAAGCAACAGGTAAACGCAGGAGAAACGGCATTCAAGACATGGATTGAGTCATTATCACCTTCCACCACAAAATCCATAATTAATTCCCTGGTTTGTTTGTTAAGCAACTGTGCGCGGATACCCGGCTTCCCCCATTCCGTAAACCCATTGACATCGATTTCACGGACAAGATCCTGAGCCAGTCGGGCAAAATAAGAACGGTTATATTTTTTTATCTCCTCCAGGGCAATGTTCCTGAAACCAAAAGAGTTTGTCAGGAACAATGATGCCTCCCACGATAAAATTCCTGCCATTTCGACAGGGCTGAACCGTTCGAAACCATGATAATTTTCCCGCCAGAATGCAGGCATTGAGGTTGGTCCGATTTTTACTGCTCCGTCAACTGTCACTGTAAAATGTACCCCCAGCCATGGATTTTTTAAGTTGGGGACCGGATACACATTTGTTGTAACCGGGATCTTGTTCCCATGGTATTTTAAATACACACCCTTGAACGGAATAATGGTATATTTTTTGGAATAGCCGAAGTCACCTGCAACTTTATCCGCATACAATCCCGCTGCATTGATGATTTTCGTTGCAAAAAAAGTATTGCCTAAGGTGGTTTTGATCCAGTTTCCTTCAAGTCTCGATTTATAGCCTTCCCCAAAAAAAAGTTGTATCCCTTTTGACCTGAGTTCGTTTTTAATGGCATGGGTTATCTCGGATGGGTCTACTGTGGCTGTAGTGGGTGAATACAAGGCATGTTCAAACGTTTTTACGTTGGGATCAATTTCAAACAACTCTTTTTCATCAATAATTTTAACCTCCACCCCATTGAGGTTTGCCCTTTTTTCCAATTCAAAAAGAGCGGGTAGTTCACTTTCGTCCTTTGCGACGACCACTTTCTTACACTCATTAATCTTCAGGTTATTGGCATAGCAATATTCCCTTAACTGCCGGTTACCATCCCTGGTGAATTTCGCCTTTAGTGTGTCGGCCGAATAGTAAAAACCGGCATGCAATACCCCGCTGTTACGGCCGCTTCCATGGAAGGCTACATCAGCCTCTTTTTCCAGAACTGCAATTTTTGATTCGGGGTATCTGTTTATCAACTCTCTTGCAATTGATAAACCAACAATTCCCCCGCCAATAATCAGATAATCAAAATACATAACGTCTCTCTAATTTGAATGAAATTAAAATTGAGTCCGCTGGTGAAGTCGAAACGGCCTCCATTTTAAACATCCAAAATTAATACCTTTTAGGAGACGATGGGAAATTTATCCTGTTTTACAATCCCCCGAAAATTGATTTGATGGTCCGGTGAAACTTATGGACTGAAGTAACCGGCGGGGCATACATCAGGATACACTTTTTGCTGACAACCGGTAACCCAAGACGGTCGGCTGTCTGTTGTACCTCTTTTGACCATGATCCCTGTTGCAGCCATATATGCGTCAATCCGGTTTGAGCTGCCTCCTCCAATACCGGAGGGACATTTGCAGGCGGAATTGAGATCAACAGGGAATCGACCATCCCGTTCAGACTTTTCAGATTTGGATAGCAGGTTAATCCATTAATTTCCAAGACATCCGGATGAACGGGAAAAATTTCATATCCTCTTGCCATTAACTCCTTACCAGCCATATTACCAAATTTCTTCCCCGTACGGGAAAAACCAACAACAGCAATTCTTTTTGAACTTATAAAACTTTCAATCTGTGGATTCATTTGTATATAATTTGTTTTTTAGCGGCCAAATAGAATCCCGAAAAGCGGGATGACTAAATACTCATTTCCGTAGGCGAAATTCCTGTCAGGGTTATTTCGTATGACTGAGCTTAATGTTTGTATAAAAATACAGCTTTTAAGGCAATTCTGATTATTTTTGAGTTATGAAGTTTTCAATATGAAAAATATTAATTTAAAGGCTATTGCATTTTTAATGATTATTTCATTACGGTGTTTTGCCCAGTCATCATCCGGGGATTTTAACGTCAGCGACTTCAAAAATCCCCCGCACGAAGTGCATGGTCATACCTGGTGGCACTGGATGGATGGTCGGATAACCAGGGAAGGGATCTCGAAAGACCTTGAATCCATGAAACAGCAGGGGATCTCCCAGGCCACGATTTTAAATGTGGGGATGTCTGCGGGATATGATTCAGCGATAAAACAGATCAAATTCAACACAGAACAATGGTACGCGATGTTTCAGTGGGCGCTGCAGGAAGCCGGTCGGCTGGGAATAACCATTGGAGTGCACAATTGCGATGGATGGAGCGAAAGCGGTGGTCCCTGGATTACTCCTGAGCTATCGATGAAAAAATTTGTGTTTACCAAAACAGCGGTAATTAAAAACCAGCCGGAAATAAAACTCCCGCAACCGTCCTGTGAAACCGGTTTCTACCGCGATGTGGCGGTTATTGCCTGGAAAAACAGCCCGACTGATCAAAATTATGCACCAAATGAACAACCAAATGTGACAATTAATGATACGATCAACGGTAATTCATTAGGTGATGGCGATCCGCAAAGTATGGTGGAAGTACGTAAAAATGACCGGATAAAAATCTCTTATGATGTTGAAACCGTCAAATCGAAGATTGCTGTACTGCATAATTTTAAGGGGGCTTTTTACTTTCCGGGGCCAAAAAAAATACGCTATACATTAAAGGCATCCGGCGATGGCATCACCTACCGGAAAATAACCGACTTTGAGACCAGTAAATTTTACACCACAGAGCTAATCGACTTCCCGGAAACAAAAGCGAAGTGCTTTACAGTTGAAGTGAGTGAGATATTTAATCTCCGCCCCTGGCACCATGCGGCATTAGCCGAACTTGAATTATTGGGTGGCAAGGGACAACCAGCCTTCAACCCTACGGTTTCCTATCTTTTGGAAAAAACAGCTTCTGCCAGGATCCTTGATCCGAATATTTTAAATCAAACCAATACCCGTATCGATCCCCTTACCATTATCCCCGAAAGTTCAGTGATAGATTTAACCGGTAGAATGGGACCTGACGGGACATTAAACTGGAACGTTCCGGAAGGGAACTGGTCGGTGATCCGTTTCGGCTACACCACAACAGGCGCCGAAAATGGTCCTGCCACTGCGGAAGGGAAAGGATTGGAATGTGACAAAATGGATACCGTTGCGGTAAATCTCCATTTCAGGAATTTTCCACAGAAACTAATAGCGCATGCCGGGAAATTCAGGGGCAATACCTTTAAGTTTTTAATGATCGACAGTTGGGAACGGGGGTATCAGACCTGGACCAGATCGATGCCCGAAGAATTTAAAAAACGTCGCGGATACAGCCTGATCAGCCGGATCCCGGTTCTTTGCGGTGAAACGATTGAAAATACGGAGTTTACGGAAGCATTTTTATATGATTTCAGAAAGACCATTGCAGAATTGCTGGAGCAAAACTATTACAAACATTTCAGCGAATTGTGTCATCAAAACAAGCTGCAACTGCACGGTGAAGTAATTTACGGAGATACAGGACCTTTCCCGCCGATTGATGTGTTAAGGACAAACGGTTACCTGGACATGCCAATGTATGAATTCTGGGCAGAACAAAACAAACAAAGTCTGGTGGAATATAAGCCTTCAGGAAGTCTGATTACAAATTTTCCTGCAATTGCTTCAGATTTCTATAACAAGCCGGTTGTCGGGGCTGAAGCCTATACCGGATTTGCCCACTACAGCGAGTCGCCTGCCGACCTGAAGTTGTTCGGCGATCAGGCCTACTGCTCAGGGATTAACCAGATGATCCTTCACAGCTATGTGCACCAGCCTACAGATAAAATGCCGGGGTTGACACTCGGGCAGCACGGCTCCCATTTTAACCGCAACAATCCCTCCTGGAATTTTGCCAAAGGGTGGATTGATTACCAGTCGCGAATACAATATATGTTGCAAAAAGGGAAAACTTCAGCTGATGTGCTTTATTACCTGGGGGATCAGCTACCCCAGTTTCTGGAAAATAAAACAATCCGGGAGCTTTCCAAAGAATACCGCGCTGTTCCCTGTAATTTCGATGTGCTTAAAAAATTAGCTGTAAATAAGGGTAATCTGGTTTTTTCAAAGGAGCAGGTATATCCCGTCCTTGTTTTACCTGATCAGGACGCCATGGAATATTCATCGCTTCAGGTGATCGAAAAATTAATAGGAAATGGCGCCGTTGTAATTGGGAATATGCCGCACCGCATGTTGTCGTTAACCGGAGTCAAAGAAGATCAGGAGAAATTCCGGAAACTTGCGGCAAAAGTCTGGAACGGCTATATTGAAGCCGGAAATGTCAGGAACCGTTACGGTAAAGGGCAGGTGATCTGGGGGAAGCCCATTGCCGAAGTATTGTCGGAATTGCGTCGCATTCCCGATTTTACAACCAACTTACCCGATTCCCTGAATTTAATGTACATCCATAAAATTACCGGGCACACCGACCTGTTCTTCGTGGTCAACCAAAAAGACGCTGTGCTTAAAAGGGAGTGCCTGTTCCGCGTTTCTGGCAAAATTCCGGAGATCTGGAATCCCCTGACCGGGGAGATCAGTAAGTGTACCCTTTATACTGTAGCAGATGAACAGGTGCATATTCCGGTGACCTTCCAACCCAAAGAATCACTCTTCTTTATTTTCAGGAAAGGGAAAATGGAACCCGCTAATTCGTTTCCCAATAATATGGGAGAAAAACGTACAACTGGCATTAAATCACCTGAAGATACCGAAATAAAGGACTTTAAGGGAAAAATTATATTTCACCCGATTAATTCGGAGAAGACTGATTCAATAACAATTACCGAATTCAGATCATTTACCGGGTATTCTAATCCTGACATTAAGTATTTCGCCGGGACAGCCATTTACCAGATCGATTTTGATCTCGGTCCGGGTTATTTAAGTAATTGTGAATCTGTATTTTTAAAATTCGGAAATCTGGATGCAACTGCAGAGGTGCGTCTGAACAATCAGGTTCTGGGAAATATCTGGATGCCAAACACCATGCTTTCAGCGAATAAATTGCTTAAAGAAAAGAATCATCTCGAAATTTCAATGGCCACCACCTGCCGCAACCGGATGATCGGAGACTTAACTGAATTCGGAACCCTGAAAAATTGTTTCACCTCTGCCCCGGTAAGTAGTTTTCTGAATAAAGAATCGCCACTGAAACCCTCGGGAATCATCGGCCCTTTGCAATTGATTACATATCCTGCAGATTGAATATTCTGTCAGGTTAAAAATATGCTATAATTTATTGAAGGAAAATCAAAATATCAGAGTTGTCAACCCGTTGTGGTTTAAAAATATTCTTATATTTGCACCCTCAATCGGGGGATTAGCTTCCCGAAGAATCGGGGAGGTCATCGGTTCGATTATATGAAATAAGATTAAAATTAGATTGAAATATTCGGGGGATTAGCTCAGTTGGCTAGAGCGTTTGACTGGCAGTCAAAAGGTCATCGGTTCGATTCCGATATTCTCCACAGAATAGATTCCTAATCAATTTAAAACGAACACCTTAACAGTGTTCGTTTTTGTTTTTTAGTCAACCAGGCTCCCAAAAGCATTTTTAACCATTTCACCCAAATCACCTAAACGAAAGCTGTTTTTGATTGCTATTTAGAGTGGAACACATAAAAATACCTGTAGGTTTTTTTATATTTGTATAAAATAATTCAAGCTATGACAACAATAGTAATCAATGATAAGTCAATAGGCGCTAAAAAACTGGTTGAGTACCTAAAAACCCAACCATTTGTAACGATTGTTGAAGAAAGGAAGCCTAACCCCAGAGCTAAATCAATGAATGAAGCTAAAGCCGGAGAAAGCCCTTACAATAAAGAATTTGTAAAAATAATTCAAAAGTCAAGAGCCAGCAAGGGGAAGGTTATTAACACAGAAGATTTATGGAAGTAGTCTATAAAGATAAAGCCATTGAAGATATTAAGTTTTGGAAAAAGAGCGGTCAAAAAACCACCCAGAACAAAATATCAAGGCTAATTAAAGATATACTCCAACATCCATTTACCGGTTTAGGAAAACCAGAAGCATTAAAATATGAACTTAGTGGTTTGTGGTCGCGTGAAATAGATAAGGGGAATCGGCTTATTTATGAAATTATTGACCAGCAGATCCATGTTATTTCTATGCATGGGCATTATGCAGATAAATAGTAAAATAGGTACCGGCACACATTCCGACTTATTTAAATAGCCGTATTTTCTTGTGGCAGTCAAAAGGTCATCGGTTCGATTCAAATATTCTGCACAGATTAGATTCTTAATCAATTTAAAACGAACATCTTAATAGTGTTCGTTTTTCTTGTCAGCATTTAGTCAACCACACTTCCATAAAGTTTTACAGTTACATGCAGGACCGGAATAACAAATTGTGTTCTGTACATGGTCATTTGTCCAACAGAAATGGTTAAATGCAACAGGTTTTTAGTCTTTTGCACATCGGAATTGACCATTTCCCGTATGTTTTCGGTCAAATGCCGCTCCGAAATGGATGTGTGCAATAAGTTTTCGGTCATTTGTTAAAAGGAAATGGACATATCCAATAAGGAATTGGTCAATTGTTAATAAGAAATGGGCATATCCAATAGGTTTTCAGTCAATTGTTAATAAGAAATGCAAATCTGCTTCATGTATTTGGTCAATTGCACCGGGTTCCGCGATCGGGTCCCGCGATTTTCAATCGCGGATCAGATAATCATATTGGGCGAATGCTAATCGCCCGACCCCCGAAAATTTTTTTAACACTAAAGAATAAAAATTCATATCCATTTTTTCCGTATATTTAGTTGTTTATATTTTTAACCGTTAAACACTTAATCATGGACTTAAAAGCGAAGACTTTTTGGGAAATGGAGAAAGAGTCGATTTCCTATGTTCACAAAAATGAAAATTTGTGGAGCAAATGGGCAGTTATTGCCGCTAATGTCAATATGCTCGAAGCAAACGAGGGGGAATTGGATGGGGCATTCAAATCGCAGGATGCAAACGATCCGGGTGGATATGTCGCCCGAAAAAATGAACTGCTGGAAATATTCTTCCACAAGATTTACCGCCTGGGACGAAAACTGCTGCTCTATGCAAAAGATACGCAGGATCAGTTGCTCCTGAATGAAGCTTCCTTTACTGAATCAACCTTACACAAACTCAACGAAAAGCAGGCCTTGCTAAGATGTCACGGTATACTGCAGCGGGCGAATGAATACCTTGATAAAACGATAGGTTATGGCATTACCGCCGAGGAACTTAAAGCTTTGACAGCAGATCTCGCCCAACTTGAGACACTGCAGCCTTCGATCGGATTGGTCACCAATGATCGGAAGAGCGCTGTCAGGTCGGTTAAAGTATTGATCAAAGAGGGTAGTTTTATCCTCGACAAGCTGGATGATGGTTTCGAGGGTTTTTTGGATGATGACAACTTTCTTGATGGTTGGTTTGCCGTCAGAAAGATAAAAGGAAGACATATCTACTCAAAGATTAAAGTACCGGTCACGGTGAATTAACCTGGAGTGGCGAGGTCCGGATTTGGTCATGATCCTCTATTCGTGAGTTGACTTCCTCATAACCTGAGAAAGTCGACTCACTTTACATAAGAACCCCGCCCCCGGGTCCCGCGATTTTCATTCGCGGATCAAATAAACCAAATAGGCGATTCAAAATCGCCCGACCCAACGGTTCGTGAAGGTCGGACTTGTTCAATTTGTGATGAAGCCCGGCTCTCACTTATTTAACCGAATCAAATCCCCTTTAAATACTGGGATTTAGTTGAGGGAGAAATAATTTGTCGTAATTCCTCTGTTGAACTGGGAATTCCATTTAAAAGATTTTCAAAAAGTCGGATCAGGGCCGATTTATCTGCTGCGACTTCAGTTTTGGTTTTTACATCCCTCAAATCAATAAAGAAACCGGAAAAGAGATCAGGCACATCTGTCACAATAGCTGTATTGAGAAAATTAATGTCATTGTAAATATTGTGATAGTTCCCCTTTTTTTTTTTCAATCAGTAAAGTCTCCTTTTTTAAATTCGTTATTGAGGAAGATTTCTCACACTGCGGAATACAGTTATCATCAATTATATTTTTTTCGCATCCTGTAACCTGATGAAAAAGACACTGCCTGCTCGTCATCAGTACAATGGGGTGATAAATGCTATAGTAAAGTTTAAAATCCCCGGGAGTCTTAATACCCGGAATCTGAACTTTGCCGATCTCATTTGAAATAAATGAACCGGAACAGTTCAGATTTTCTTTTAAACAGATCAGACTAAAGGAATTAACGATATTAAAATAAGGTCCTGCTATCCATTTGATTCCCATTTCAAAAGCTTCGTAAGCTATTCCTGAATTATTCGTTACAATGAGTTTGGGTTGAACCCGCTGCAGAAATTCTACTGCTGCTGCATAATCTTCACTAATTAGAACAACTGGAAACCAGGGGATTAACCTTTTGTTTTTTATAAAAAGATCTGTCAGCTCAGAACAGCTATTTTTTAGACCGTCAGGAAGCTGGAAACAGATATCGGCAGATGTCCCTGCACAGAGGTATAAATCTTTTCGCGAGGATATTAATACAGAAAGTGAAGGCTTAATTTCTAATCTCTTATGTTTTTTTAAGTTTGGAAAAATAATCGGATCTACCCATTCTTTTGACCCATTCAGGATGAACAACACCTTTTTTTTAATTGAAGTCAGTTCTTTAAACGGCAGATAAACTTCGCCGATAAGGTTTTCCAGGCTAAGCTGTTCAATGTAATATTCAGTTTCATTGATGGTTTTCAGCCTTTTAAAAACCATATTGTAATTCAAGGCCTCTGCACCGGTATTTTCAAGATTTAATTCTGAAAACACAACAAATGAATGATCAGGGGTGTCAACGGTTACTTTTAACGAGGCTCCGGCCTCACCGGATAAAGAAACGATTACAGGCGCCCTGGATGCACTTAATTGTTTAATTTTATGGCCAATGGAAGTTTTCATCGCCTCTTTTTCTTCATAGAGCGCTATCTGATCGTTTTCAAATACACTGCCAGAAACGGATGTATTAACTTCCGTCAGATGCTTTACAGAATGGTCACGGGGATTTTCAATAAACATATCCCTGTGAATATCCCCTTTCAGGAAGCCATTGGAAAAATCACGGTTAAACACTTTATAAAGATCGCGATTGTCAGCAGTAAGTTCATTTCGATGGTAAAAACCATGGAGTCGTTTTCTCCAGCTATTTACAACTGTGTAGACGTAATCGGATTTCTTTATTCTCCCTTCTATCTTCAGGGAATCTACCCCTGCATCACATAATTCCCTGAGATCAAACCATGCGGAATTATCTTTAAGATTCAGGGGATACTCCTTACCTGTCTCAGTTGTATGATACCGATCCCTGCAGGGCTGACTGCACCTGCCCCGGTTGCCCGAGTTACCCCCATGAACGGAACTCATATAACAAATGCCTGAAAATGAAATGCAATATGACCCATGGACAAATACTTCAGTCAAGACACCGAGGTGTTGAGCAACGGTAGTCATGGCTTTTATCTCCTGAATATTCAACTCTCTTGACAGGTTAACCCGGGTTGCATTCAGTTTACTTAAAAAGAGGATCTGCCCTTCGTTATGGGTGGTCAACTGAGTTGATGCATGAATTTTCAGCCCTTTGAAATAGT
>JAHEYS010000270.1 GCA_023251475.1 Prolixibacteraceae bacterium | reverse complement strand
CTGTTCCGGCAGTGTAGTCGGTGCAAACCAAATCACTTGGAGTACCTGAAATAAATAATTTATCAGCAATACTGGTTCCAGCCGAAATAATGTCGGCATGAGTGGTCCATTTGGCCGAACCCTGATAAATGATCTTGGAAGGTGTTTGTGATTGCAGCACGCCTCCGGTTACCTGCCATCTGAGTATGGTATTATTTGCGGTACTTGCACCCATAAAAATCAAGGCATCTCCGTTTAAGTCTCCATAAACTGATATTTTACGTCCAACCTGAGAACCGGTAATATCATTGGTCCATTGGATATACTTGATAGGAGCAACGTCTGTGGCACTGGTCCATTTATAAACATACAAAACCTGTCCGGCAGCCGTTGTAAGGTTAGATATCAGGATATTTCCGGCTTTATCACTGGTGCTGAAAAAGTTCATAAAAGAACTCGCGGTCATGATTCCACCCATTGTCATATCCCCTACATAGACCCCATTAAAACGGTTGACATATTTGTTGACTACAGTTCGGGTGTTCACAACAAGATTATTTCCTGAAATAGCAATACCTGTAGACATGTTATTAACTCCGTCGATTCCCATCTGGGGAAGTGTTTTGCTCCAAAGTAATCGTCCGCTCCCTTTTCTCAATCCTGAAGCCAGTTTTTGAGGTGTTATCTGCTTAACAGTATAGATTGCCTGAGTTCCATCCTCCGCTTTGACGGTATAGGTTACCGGTTTGGTAAAATCCTGTACCAGTGAGGTGTCAGGAGTAATTGTAGCATGATGCGAAAGCGATAATTTTGGCTTTTCGCTTATAAGCGTTACTCCTCCGGGGACAAGTCCGACCACTTTACTTTGTTCGGCAATATATCCCGGCGTATTGGAGACCGGCAGGATAAAATCTTTTATCTGCGCCTCTGAGCTTTTGCGTATCACACCAACAACAATATGTTTACTTTCTGAGCCATCAGCCAACCTGATAGTTACAGGTATTTTTTTTGTCAGGTCGACAACTCCAGATAATTCGGCAGGAAGTATTAACGAAACCGGAGAATTAGCTCCTAGTCTCATTTTGGTAATATCAATCAGATTATTTGATTCGGCCGGGAAATGGGTGGTAAAGACAAACTTTATGGTATCACCATAAGGGGTCGAAATTACCGGATTAAAGAAACCAGATCCATTTTCAAACGTCGCATAGATTGAGCCGATACCGGATCTCTCCTCCACTGTTTCAGAAGATTTTTTGCAAGAGTATCCGGTCGTTAATATGATACTTAGAATAATTAATATGTATTTATTCATAACGATCTTGATTTATAAAATAATTTTATCAGAATAACTGACTATAATCAACTTGGCAATCAGGTGGCTTGGTTATAGCCAGAACTTGAGTTCCACCTCAACATTCTTTTGTTGTCCGGTCAATGTATAGGTATAATATAGTTTAAAGGTACCCGTGTTCGCCTGGTAGGTTTGGGAGAATTCGCCTGTGTAGGTGCTGGTTTTGCCAACTGAATTTTTTATACCATAGCTTTCAAAGCCCGGAGCGCCGGTGATAACAACCTCATTGTTATTTACTGTTAAATATAAAACCATGTTATTCTCAGCGCCTTTAACACTGATTTTGTTGGCCGAAACAGTAGCTGCAACGATTTGCTCATCGATTGTTAATATTGGATCTACCCCACCTTCCAGCATTACTTTTCCGTAAGTTTTATACTTACACTCATACACACTACGGTATTTTGAAAAGTTCAGAAAGACAGTTTTTTTCCCCTTTAAGATATTAACTGATGGAGATACGCTTTCGATGCTTACAGGAAGTACATAATTCTTGCTTACAAAACTTTCATCAATTCCCTTGAGATGTATTTTGTAGAATTCACTGTCTTTATCTTTTGGAATTACAACATCAGGTGAGACGATGCTGTAATAGGTTTCAGGAAGGAGTTTATATCCCGGATTCAGCACCAAAAATTTATTCAGCGTATCCAGATCAATTTTCATGTTTACTATTACAGCTGGATTTATCTGATTTATACCAGCTTTAAAAACACCTAATTCATAGATTGATTCACCAAGCAAAACTGATTGTGTGTTCAATCCCGACTGTGGCAGATATACAGTGGTTTCGACCTGAATATTATCTATACCCTTTTTACAGGAGGTAAACGAAATCAGCAACAGCAAAATAAAATATATAAGATGATTATTTTTCATTTAATTATAATTTAATTTTTTTTTAGTCGTATGGAATAACCATGAATTGAAATATCCCTGGTCATTTGGAACTAATCATGGTTATTCCATCCGTTTATTTGCTTAAAACTAACATTACATACCATTACCACCAGGGGTTCTGAACAAGTAATTTACATTTATCGATTTCACTTTGGGGAATCGGAAAAACGTAAAATTTCTTTTCAAAAACCCGAGTTTCAAAAGGTACACGTTTATAGAAGCCGGTGAAATCAAAATTGTTGGATGCAGCTACTCCTGCATTAATATCCATACCCCACATGCGGCCACCATCGCCAAATTTACGGTCGGTATCGCCGCTTGAATCGGGTGTATGAGCTAACCATAATCTGCGGGTTGTAAAATAACGGTCAGATTCAAAAGCCAGTTCAACCTGACGTTCCCTGATAATATATTCGCGCTGTTTATCCTTATTTCCTTTTATATCTGGATAGACATCAAAGATCCCGGGGATTCCAGCCCGTTCACGGATCAGATTCCAATATTCGGCAATCTTAGGATTGGCAGGATCATATTCGTTCAGACTTTCGATACAGTTTAAAAGAATTTTGGCATACCGGATAAATACCTCACAGTGGTTATTTGCAAAAACACGGTCTCTCATATTTGCCTGCGGGTCAATACCCTTTAAACCGAGGTAACCCGAGCGCGGAAAGAAGGTGTATGATCCGGATGAGCGGGAAGTGCCGCCATAGTAAAATTCAACACGCGCGTATCCATTCTGTTGTGCAGTAGCACTGTAATAATTTCGTTTTACAATATCGTCGGGTAATTGGGGAATAATGCGTTTGTTATAGAGAACGCTGGCATAAAAACGCGGTTCGCGGTTCGCGTACATGTTCCATTCACCTGCCCAATGTCCCCAGGCATCTCCGTTACGGATATCCGCAATCATTTTGATGCGGTCGGTTGTAACATTCAGATTTTTGGGATTCCAGTTATCACCAGGTGTCGTTGAGAAACCGGTTTCAACATATCCCGATTGCGGATCTTCGATTGTCCTTCCGTTTTTCATATAGAAGGCATCAACAGAACGTTGTGTAGGAGCCGCCCCTCCCAGATTATTCGGTCCGGGGGATGTATGTACACAAATGTCATTCTGACCAGCTAAAGCCTGGGGTCTCGCAAAGATAATTTCACAGTTCCATGCTTTAGTGACCGCATCGCGTACAGATTTATACGGGTTAAAAACAGTCCCATCACCGTTTTCGTTATTTTTATACAATTTCACACCTGCAGTTTGCGCCAGAGTAATCACATCAAGCGAAGCCTGTGCTGCTTTTTTCCATTTGTTTTCATCGTAGGCAGTATTTACCAAAGAGGTCCCATCCTTATTTTTAAATATTGAATACTCCTGATTACCATTCCATTGTGGACTGGCAGCCATGATTAAAACCTCAGATTTTATCGCCCTACAGGTTACTTTTGTTGGCTTTCCCAGCCAAATCAGGTTATCACTCCAGCTGAGTGGCAAACCTTTTTCTGCCTTATCCATCATATCACAAATATAGGTGACGCATTCGTCATAGGGCGCCCGGGCAAATGCATTCCAGTCGGCATTGATCTCGGTGGCTTCTTTGATCAATATAGCGGGACCATACTGACGTAAAATCAGCCAGTAGTAGTAACCACGTAAAAATTGAACCTCTGCCTTGTATTGATTTTTAAGGTCATCACTCAATTCAGGGCAATTGTCAACATTGCTTTCAAAAACGAATGATGATCGTATCGCCTTATAGTAGCCCGCCCATTTGTCATAAAAACTGCTGGAAGGATTCCAGTTTCCCAAATTGACGTTGTAAGATGGATAAACGTTCCAGCTATAATCATACTCATCGGAACAACCCAGAAACGGATCACCCAGATTTATGGCTAATCCCGGAATCTGAGAATAGACATTATACAAATATTTTTCTGTTTCAACGCGTGAATTCCAGATCATCGCGTCTGTTTTCATATCATCCGGCTCTTTGTCAAGGTAGTTGCAACCGCAAATTCCTACTGTCGCGAGGATAAACAGACTTAAATATAGAAGCTTATTTTTCATTTTCAAATATTTTAAAAGTTAGCCCTGATACCAATATTCATTTTACGTTGCAGCGGGTATCTTCCACCGTCGTTGTCACCGGATTCAGGATCCCACATCTTCCAGCTTGAAAAGACGGCTGCATTATTGACGTGGGCATATATCCTCAGCCCTTTAAGATGAATCATCTCAAGAATATTTTTTCCTAAATTTTTTCCGATTTCAACATCTCCAAGACGCATAAAGCTTCCATCATACATCGTCCTGGTCGATTCCTGCCAGTTATTTGAAGATGTGCCGTTATACAACCTTGGATAAAGGGCGTCCTGCCGCGGATTATCAACAGTCCAGCGGTCAAGCGCTTCTGCAAATAAATTTCCTTTTCCAACTCCCTGTGCAAACGGGATGTAAGAACCGCCCCTCATATAGGTGACACGTTCCTGTCCTCGTAAAAATATACCAAGATCAAATCCTTTATAATCAATCTGTATGCCGAAACCATAAACAATTTCAGGGATACTGGAATAACCAATCGGAACCCGGTCTCTTACTGATATCTCGCCATCGCCATTTATATCTTTATATTTGATATCTCCCGGTCTGACCACCCCAAATTTCTGAACAGGACTGTTAGCAATATCATTTTCGCTTTCAAAATAGCCCAGAGCAATCAACCCGAATTGCTGATTGTATTTCTGCCCCGTAAGCATACGGTAGGGATCCTCTTTTTGAGGTTCATCCATTGAGATGATCTTATCGCGACAGTAAGTGAAATTACCATAAGCTTTGAATCCCCAATCCTCATATCGTTTGTCAAATTCTATTGTTCCGTCAACACCACGGTTCACCATCTCTCCCATATTAGCAAACGGAGCAGAGATCATACCGGCAAAAGCGGGCAACGACTGACGCTGAACGAGGATATCAGTACGCCGTTCATGGAAAAAGTCAGCTTCAACCGAAAAGGCTTCGTCAAACATTTTCAATTCGAAACCGACATTCTTTTTCAATCCTTTTTCCCAGGTCAGGTCCGTCACTCCAACGCGGTTTTCGCCCGTACCCGAGACTGATGCCCCGCCAGCGCCGAATAGGTAACCTCCTAAGCCGCCGCCATATACTGACATATAACCATAACGCTCGCCATTGGGTAGCGCTTCCGCCCCAACTAAACCAGCAGAACCCTTGATCTTCAACATGTTGATCGTTTTACTGAATCCTTTCCAGAATGGTTCATTAGAGATTAGCCATCCACCTGCAAAAGCGGGGAAGAAACCGAACCGACTCCCTTTCGGGAAGTTTTCCGAACCGTTGTAACCAATGTTAAATTCAGCGAAGAAACGGTCATCATATCCATAGGTTGCACGAAAAGCCATCCCTTGTTTGCGGTAAGGCAACGAAAGAATTGAGCTGGCTGCGGCCCCATTAACATAGTCACGCTGGTAGTACATAAACATCGAACCTACACGGTGTTTTTCACTAAGAAGACGGTCATAAATCAACTGTGCCTTGAACTCCTTAGCCCTGTTGCTCCCAAGGGAACTGCTGTAACCCAAAAAATCGGCCCCTGTATCAATTTGTTTAACGATGACTTCGCCTGTACTGGCATCGCGTCCCTGAACGCCGTAGGTAGACGAAAATTTGCGTCTTTGAATTTCGGTACTGTTAAATGCGTCAAAAGAGTACGACAACTTGAATTTCAGTCCTTCAGTAATTTTCCTAAGATCCTGATTAATTGTCAACTGACTCATTAATTGATTTTTATAGGTGGAGTTATATCCCGAACCCAATAAACGTTCGGCAGGATTTTTCTCCCCTATTTGCGACGGTGCTCCCCAGCCCATGATATAATTCCCATTGATATCTTTTCCGATGGGCACTTTTACCGGGTTCGAAATCGGGGTGGCCAGATACGACCAGTAAAATAGCTCTTCTGCGGGTGTATACCATGTCCCATAGGTTGTACCACCAATACCAGGAGAACGAAGATCGGTCAGATTACCAGAAACTTCAATATCCATCACGAGCGATTTATTCAGCGTGATGTCTACATTCGAACGGAAGTTATAACGTTTAAGATCGATATTCGAATCGTAATTGTTTTCCGAACTGTTTTTCAGATTTCCTGTTTCATTGAGGTAACCAAAAGAGACAAAATAGCGGGCGACTTCACCACCACCGCGTACATTAACAGTTGTTTGCGAATTGTTTGAATATTTATTATACGTTTGGTCGAACCAGTTTACATTTGGGTAAAGATACGGGTCGACTCCTGTGCGAAGATTATCAATATAGGCAGGAGAGTAATTATCGCGACCGAGTGCTTCATTATAGAGCGTTGCGTAATCAGCGCCACCGAGAAATTTTGGCATCATGGGAAGATCAGAAACACCATACTCCATTTTTAATTCAACAGTTGGTTTTTGCGCAATCCCTTTTCTGGAAGTTACCAATACAACGCCATTGGCAGCACGTACACCATAAACCGCCGTTGCGGAGGCATCCTTTAAAATAGATACAGATTCGATCTCCTCAACCGAAAGGTCACTCATGCTACGTTCAACGCCATCAACAAGAATAAGCGGTGTTTTATTGGCGCCGAAAGTGGAAATCCCACGGATCCAGAAACTGGCGTCATCGGCGCCAGGCTCACCGCTTCGCTGAACAACAACAGCACCGGCCATTTTCCCTGAAAGGGCGTTGACCAGTGAACGTTGAGGTACGCGGAGATCATTTACCGAGATAGACGAAATAGCGCCAATAACACTTGCTTTGCGCTGCGTACCCATCCCTACAACTACTGCCTCATCAAGAGTTGCCACATTGTCCTGTAAAATGACATCGATGGCCATTTTATTTGTAACGCTTATTGCCTGTTCTTTAAATCCGATAAAAGAGAAATGCAGAATGTCGCCCTCTCTGGCTTCAATAGCATAATAACCATTGACATCTGTAATCTCACCCTTGGTTGTACCAGGGATTGTAACAGTTGTCCCGGGAAGTGGAGTCCCGGATGAATCGAGGACTTTCCCCCGGATGATTTTTTTTGCCGGTTGCTGAGCAGGCGTCATTGGTGCTTCCACCTTTCCTTTCAGAATGATCTGTCGTTCACGCACTTCGTAATCAACATTGATCTGATTACAAATGGATTTGAGCACATCTTCAAATCTGGCATTCTTAAAATCAATGGAAACCTCTTTTGAATCTCTAATGATGTCATCCTTGTACATGAAAATGTAGTCGGTCTGCTTCTCAATACTTTCCAAAACATTTAGCACATTGGCTTTGTTAAAGTGTACTGAAAGAGTCACCTGTGAAAAGCCGTTGCCAAATGAGGCCATGACCAGAAAGGTCATCAGAACAGTTAGTTTCATCTTTCTTAATCTTAATCGCATCTCATCCCCAAACGGAAATAAGATTTCTCGTTTTTTCTTCATAAATTTGAAACGTTAAATGATACACTATAAATTTTAACACACACTAAACCGGGGGGTGCTGGAACACCCGCCGGTTTTTTTATTTTATGATCTCATAGAGACCTTCCTCTTTTTTCACAATCTTAACCGCTGCAGCACTGGCGATACGGTCCAAAATCTCATCTTTATCCTCTTTTAATTCCATCTTTCCTGAAATACGAAGGCCTCCCAACAATGGGTGACTGAACTCCAGGCGAATATTATAAAATCGCTCAAGTCTCTTTGTAATGCGCTGAAGATCGGTGCTTTCAAATTGCAATAACCCCTTTGTCCATAAGGTATAATTGTCAGTATCGACCAACCTGATATTTGTCTCGCCCGTTATCCGGTCAAAAGTGGCCATTTGATCAGGTATCAGTTCTGTCGTTTTATCAAATAATCCTGAATTATTTTTTTCCATCCGGACTTTCCCTTCGGTCAGGACCGTTTCAATTAAATTATCAGATGGATAGGCCGATATATTAAACCGTGTACCTAAAACTTTCACGCGCAGATCACTTACCTGCACAATAAACGGATGACTTTGATCGTGTTTTACATCAAAAAAGGCTTCCCCAACCAACAAAACTTCGCGTGTTTTTCCCGTAAAATTATCCGGATAGACCAAACGACTGCCTGCATTCAATAAGACTTTTGTCCCGTCGGGAAGCAGCACCTCAGAAGTTTTACCATAAGGGATAATTAATTGATTCATTGCCATCTCAGGACCAGGAATCAAACTATCGGCATTTAGGGTATCGTTATTGACAACAAGTTTCCCATCAGTCTGGTACCTCAGGATTGATTTATTCTCCTTCAGCAAAATATCCTGACCATTTGCACGAATCAGTTTCGCTGAATTTTCGGGTATCGGTTCTGACAGCTTTTGGGTTAAAAACTGAGGATTAAAATGGTTTTGTTTGTAGAAAAGCAATGCCCCCATTGAGAAAAACAGCATTGCAACAGCAGCGTACTTAAACAAACCGATGATCAGTCCCCTGTTTTTCCCTGAATGCTGCTTTTCTTCAATCTGCATTAAGATCTTCGAAAGAAGCTGGATTTTCTCCTCCTCCGCCAAAGATTTATTGGAGGTGCGGAACTTTAACAACACTTTTCGGGCTAACAGGATGTTCCTCTTCTCCTGTGGATGGTCGGTTTCAAACTGGCTCCACCATGCCTCCAATTCTGCATCGGGTTCGAATACCCAAAGAATGAAGTTTTTATTTTCGATGTATTTACTGAGCTGTTCCATTTGAGTAGGTTGTATACTCCTAAAGGCAACGAACAGGTCAAACATGGACAGAAA
This sequence comes from Prolixibacteraceae bacterium, assembly GCA_023251475.1. Taxonomy (GTDB): domain Bacteria; phylum Bacteroidota; class Bacteroidia; order Bacteroidales; family Prolixibacteraceae; genus JAAFHB01. The sequence continues at coordinate 201 of JAHEYS010000270.1, read as the reverse complement.
ATATCAATTATTTTTAAGAATATTTAAGAAATAATAATTGAGTCTATTTTTTTAGTCCCGTAAGGACAATGCTGTTAAATAAAAGAATATATAAGTTTATCAAACGATAAACTCTGCAGGAGTTTATCTATACTGAACAGCATTGCGAGTGAGGGATTAACTTAATAAAAATCACAATTGCTACCTACTTTTTTGAAAAGA